>NZ_JBFOEF010000013.1:0-62155 GCF_040886645.1 Enterococcus sp. GC34 | reverse complement strand
TATTTAATTATTGATTTCTGAATCGCTCAGCTGTGTGACTCGCCTTGCGACATGTAATAATATATCAAGATTTTTATGTTTGGTCAACACTTTTTTTCAAAAAAATTAAAAGAAGTTTTCAATCTGTTTTCATTCTTTTCAATTATTTCGTTTTTAAACTTTTTAAATCCTAATTGTCTATCAAAACAGTTTAATTCCTTGCTAAAAATCGAACAATTTGAATCATATATTTGAAATAGTTCGATTAACTTTTTTACGTACAACTAAAAAAAAGAAAGAATCTGTTCGATTATCGACAGATTCTTTCTTTTTTGTTTAAAACATTGGGACACCTTCAATATGATATTTCGACCAAATCGTTTTTAATTCTGCAGGTGCTACCCATGTATAGTCTTTATCCATTTCATTTTTAAGTGCTTGTTCATCCATCTCGAAGACAAACAGCGGAACATTTTCTTTATTGATATGCGCGTTAGTTAATTCTACTAAGCTAATTGAAGTAACGTCCAATTGAACCTCTTCTTTGAACCATTGTAGCATACTAGCTAAACCCGTCATCTCATCAGAAACTTTTGCCATCGCAAACTCAATCGCTTCACCTATTGGATGCATCAAAAATTTTTTACTACCATCGTTTAAGTTCAGTATGATTGTTCCAGCGACTTTTTTGTTAGACACGACATCCACCTCAATTAATTTTTAGATTCACTAACAAAAGAAATTGTAACACACTTTCTGAAAAAATACAGAATTATTTTTCAAGCAACTTATCCATTGCTTCATCAATCCATTCTGGAAGTTCTTTATCTAAGGTTGCAAAGCCAATTTTTTTATTCTTATCCGTAAAATATTTTTTGCGTCGATGGTTCACTGAATGAACTTTGTCTTCAAGGGTCCGTAAAGATAAGCTAATCTTTTGAGAATATTCATCAACATCAATAACTTGAACGGTTACTTTTTGTCCAACGGTTAAGAGTCCATGGATATTTTTGGTAAAGCCAGCTTGTACTTCCGAAACATGAATCAGTCCCTGTGTTTCTTCGTCTAAAGAAACAAATGCGCCATATGGTTGAAGTCCGGTAATTGTGCCAGAAAGTACCATACCAATTTTGTACTTCATCAAATTTCCTCTTTTCATACGATAAATTTCTTTTTCCGTTTCTACTCATTTAAAATAATAGCATTTTTTCAACGTTTGTGCATTATTTCTTCCCTAGTTGTTAAAACTATTGTTTCATCTTTTAAGCAAAATCTACTATACTATAGGAAGTAAGACTTTATATAGAAGAAAAGGAGTTATCTTATGTTTAATTTTAATGAAACCATTGATCGTCGCCACACGAATTGTGTTAAATGGGACACCGTTGAAACGAGTTACCACGAAAAAGATTTACTACCTTTATGGGTTGCTGATATGGATTTCAAAGTGCATCAGCCTATTCTTGATGCTTTGTCACAAGTTATTGAACAGGGTATTCTAGGATATGCAGTGGCACCTAATGAACTGTATCAAGCAATTCAAGATTGGCAACAGCAACACCATCAATTGATTGTTGAAAAAGAAGAAATTTTGTTTAATAGTGGCGTGGTACCCAGTTTGGCCACAGCCGTTCAAGCGTATACAGCACCTGCGGATTCTGTCATGATTTGTGGTCCAGTCTACCCCCCTTTTGCAGATGTGGTAAAACAAAATGAGCGTAGACTTGTGCGCCATTCTTTGCTAGAAGTTAACGGACATTATGAGGTTGATTTGGTTAAAATGGAACAACAGATAATCGAAGAAAAGGTGAAGCTGTTACTTTTTTGTAATCCCCATAATCCTGGTGGACGTGTTTGGACAAAAGAAGAATTGCTAGCAATTGGCCGTTTATGCCAAAAACACCAAGTAACTGTGGTTAGCGATGAAATTCATCAGGATTTGATTTTCAAACCGCATACCTTCACTTCCTTCACCGTTGCTGATGAAGCATTTAAGGAATTCACTGTTACCTTAACAGCGGCAACGAAAACCTTTAATTTAGCGGGGATTAAAAATTCAATGCTGTTCATTCCTAATGAAAAACTACGGCAATCTTTCGTATCTTTACAAGACAAAAATCATCAAGGCGGTATCAATACTTTTGGCTACGTGGGAACGGCAGCTGCCTATCAAACAGGGGAAGAATGGCTAACGGCGTTACTTGATTATTTAAAAGAAAATATTGATTTTGCCCTTTCCTTTTTCCGTGAAGAGCTGCCTAGCGTTCGTGTAATGGAGCCTGAAGGAACCTATCTTTTATGGTTAGACTTTAGTTCTTATTCGCTAACGGATCGGGAACTTCGCGATACCTTAATTCATAAGGGGAAAGTGGTTCTAAATCCAGGAATTAGTTTTGGTCCCCAAGGTTCTCAACACATGCGTTTAAACTTAGCTTGTTCAAGAGAAACTCTCGAAGAAGGCCTTTTACGTATCAAAAAAGCCTTTAATTAAAAACAGCTGTCCTAGTTTTTAGGACAGCTGTTTTTAATTCTTTCTTTTGCGTTTAGCTAAATAAACTCTGACGAACCAGATACCTGAAAATAGAAGTAAAATTTCTCCAATTATTATTGTATAAAATCCTGGTTCATGAACGATTCCTTGCTGATCTACATACGTAAAAAACGTTCCTATAAATGGGAGTATTACTGCAAACAAAGCCAAGGCCATTGGATATCTGTATTTTTCTAACAAATTCGCTTCCTCTCCTTCTATTCTTTCACTCAGTATCCTATAAAGACTTCATTAAAAGAAGCGATTTGGATGCTTTTAAAAAAAAGTTAGTCGTTTTAAGAAAAAAATAAAGAGTACCAACGAATTTGTCCCTCGTTGATACTCTCTTTTTCAATTGGTTAAACTTATTCACCAATGATTTCAACTGTGTCCATCACGACGTCAAATGTTGGACGGTCTTGGGCATCCCGTTGGACTCCACCAATTTCATCCACTACATCCATACCATCAACCACATGACCAAAAACAGTATGACGGAAGTCTAACCAAGGTGTTCCGCCTTGTTTGTAGGCTTCAATAATTTCTTCTGGAAAACCAGCATCTTCTAACTGACTCATCATTTGAGCTGGAACATTTTGATTAGTAACAACAAAGAATTGGCTACCATTTGTGTTAGGACCAGCATTTGCCATTGATAATGCGCCACGCAAATTGAAAACATCCCGAGAAAATTCATCCTCAAATGCTTCTCCATAAATACTTTCGCCGCCCATTCCTGTTCCGGTTGGGTCACCGCCTTGAATCATAAAATCAGGAATCACACGATGGAAAATAACGCCATCATAGTAGCCCTTTTTCGCTAATTCAACAAAATTTTCAACCGTTTTAGGCGCTTGTTCTGGGAATAATTGAACAGTGATGTCGCCTCGGTTTGTTTTAATGACCGCTTTTGGGCCTTTAGCATTTTCTAAATCTAATTGTGGAAATTGTGACATGAGAATGTCCTCCTAGATAATTATTTTATAGTTCCATCATATCGAAAAATGCTGAAAATTGCTATGATCTTTTTCCAATGATTAAAGAATGCTTTGATTCGTTAGCCAAACTTGCTTTTTTCGAAAAGCCGTGCTATTTTGTGAAGTGTTCGCAAAACGATCAATAGTTGTCTCAACCCTAAATGAATTAGGAGGAATTTTCAAATGTCTGATGAAAAAGATATTTATGATTTAACGATTATCGGCGGAGGTCCTGTTGGATTATTTGCCGCTTTTTATGCGGGAATTCGTAAAGCGAAAACGAAAATCATTGATAGCCTGCCACAATTAGGTGGTCAGCTAACAATGCTGTATCCCGAAAAATATATTTATGATATTCCTGGATTCCCTGCTATTAAAGCCGGTGAGTTAATTGCCAATTTGGAAAAACAGATGCAGCCATTTCAGCACGATGTTTGTTTGGAAGAAGAGGTCACACACCTTGCACAGGAAGCAGATGGACTTCTGCGCTTAGACACAACTAAAGGCACACATTATTCTAAAACGGTTATCTTTGCGATTGGTAACGGCGCTTTCCAACCTCGACGTTTAGCTATCGAAAATGTTGAAGCCTTTGAAGGTGAGTCAATCCATTATTATGTGACTGACATGAAAAAATTCGCTGGCAAAAAAGTTGCGATTGCTGGTGGCGGCGATTCCGCAATTGATTGGGCTTTAATGCTGGAAAACGTCGCAGAAGAAGTATCTATTATCCATCGTCGCCCACAATTTCGTGGCCACGAACATAGCGTGGAACAACTGGAAAAATCTAGCGTTTCTATCAGAACCCCTTATATCATTAGTGATATTTTAAAGGAAAACGAAACGTTCACAGGCATCCAATTAATGGAGACAAAAGGTGACCAAACATTGGACCTCCCTCTGGATGATTTAATTATCAATTATGGCTTTACTTCTTCTTTAACACACCTCAAAGAATGGGGATTAGACGTTTCTAGAAATGCTATTAATGTTCATTCCGATATGTCAACTAACATTCCTGGTGTATACGCTGTAGGAGATATCTGTTCCTATGAGGGAAAAGTGAAATTAATCGCTACAGGCTTTGGTGAGGCACCTACTGCCGTAAATAATGCTTTACATTACTTACGGCCCGATGCTCGACGTCAACCAGTTCATAGTACAAGTTTATTTGAAAACGGCGTACCTAAATAAGGTTAGCACTGGACTTTAGCAGTTTTTAAGCCAAGGACAAAAATCTAAATCGGATTTTTGTCCTTGGCTTTCTGCTTTACTGAAAAGCCTTTCTTTTTCTCTTTTAAATTTATTTTTGATACAATAAAAAGTGCTAGGAGGAAGAAAGATGAACCAACCAATTATTTATTTAAATGAAGTATTCAACGAAGAACAACTGGAACAAGTGAAAGCTGTGGCACCCAATTATCTAGTTAAAACATCTACCGATTATTTATCCTCTGCTGAAGAAGAGGCCATCGAAATTATGTTAGGCTGGCATAAAGAAATTGGTCCGCGTTTATTAGCCTCTGATACTAGTCACCTAAAATGGATTCAGCTCATTTCTGCTGGTGCTGATTATATGGATTTTGATAAATTAAGAGAAAAAGGCATTCTGTTGTCTAATGGTAGTGGAATTCATAGTGTTTCTATCTCAGAACATGTTTTAGGCGTTTTATTAGCACATACCCGCGGACTGCAAGAAAGTATCCAACAACAAATGCAACACACATGGAATCAAACAGCCCCTTCCTATCAACAACTTTCTGGGCAAAAAATGTTAATCGTAGGCACTGGGCAAATCGGACAACAATTAGCTAAATTTGCTAAAGGTTTAAATCTTCAAGTTTATGGCGTGAATACCTCTGGACATGTGACGGAAGGCTTCATTGAATGCTATTCACAGAAGAATATGAGTAAAATTATCCATGAAATGTCCATTGTTGTGAACATTCTTCCTTTGACTGAAACAACAAAACATTTATACAATCAGGCACTTTTTGAAAAAATGGCTCCTGAAACAATTTTCGTAAATGTTGGTCGCGGTGCCTCAGTAGCAACGAACGATTTGATAACTGCCTTAAACAATAAAACCATTGCTTTTGCTGCCTTAGATGTCTTTGAAGAAGAACCTCTTCCCGAAGATAGCCCTTTATGGGAGATGCAGAATGTTTTATTAACACCTCATATTTCTGGCATGACACCGAAGTTCAAATCAAAATTACTGGCGATTTTTATTCCAAACTTAAATCAATTTGTGACGGATCAGACCCTCGTCAAAAACCAAGTTTCCTTAAAAAAAGGCTATTAACTCAAAAAAGGCCTTCAACCATCTTTCAAGTAATTGCATGGTTGAAGGTTTTTTTTGCTATTTTTTACCAGATAACCTTGAAGTTATCATTTGTCGACGCTTGAATGATTGGATGTTTTTTTAAATATTCTGCAATCAGTTCCGTCATATCAATTTGGATTTCTCGAATAATTTTTTCAGGTTGGAACATTTGATAGTTTCCGCCACCGACTGCACGGTATTGATTTGTCACGATTTCCAAAACATCTTCTGCTTGCACTGCTTTACCATGATAATTAAGTTTCGTCACTCTTTCACCAAACGGTTGTCTTAAATCAAGCGTATACTCAATGCCTTCATACATATCATAATTATAGTATTGTGGTTTTGGATCGACATATTTCGGGTTAAAAATTGGTTGGCCTTTTTCTAACACAAAATAAGTAGCGCTTTGTTCTAACGCTTCACGGAGGTCTTGTCCAGTGACACGCAATACAGCCAAGGTATTTGGATAAATGTAGTTGGTAATGATATCGCGCATCGTAATTTGGTTATTAAACCCTTTGCCTTCATTGTTAAAAAGTGCAGTCCCTGAAATATCCGTTCCGCTTGAAGCCATTTGGACGTTATTAATAAATTCTATATATGGATGTTCTTTGAGGCGTACGGCATTCGGATTTTGAATCGTCATATCCCCTTCCACATTTCCCACCGGTTGGTCAAGCCACTCTTCTACCTCGTCATGTAACGCTGTTGTCAAAGCTAAAATTTCTGCATCTGGTTGTTCGTTCCCAACAGGATGAATAGCTGCATCACTTCCGATAACGCGATAGCCTTTAGCCATAGGTTCAATTTCTAAAGTAATTTCTCCAACAAAAGCTCCTCGAAAACCTGGTTGAATCACAGGTATTCCATTCAGTTTTGTAGCAATTTCTCGATGTTGGTGACCAGTGACTAAGGCATCAATCCCAGGAACTTTTTCCAATAAATCGTAGCCTTCATTTTCTCCTGTTAGTAATTCCGTGGGTTCCCCTGTTTCTAAATCTTTTTCAAAACCGCCATGGTAAGCGACAACAACTAGGTCTGCTTCTTCCCGCAGTTTTGGCACGTATTCCGCCGCTGTTTCAACGACACTTTTAAACGTTAAATCTTTGACTGTTGCCGGCTGTTCCCAATGAGGAATATATTGGGTCGTCACGCCAAGAATGGCTACTTTAACCCCTTGTTTTTCTATGATGACATACGGCTGACCGAAATAAGGTTGTCCATCTTTACCAAGGATATTGGCAGCTAAAACTGGCTGTTGATAACTGGCAATCGTTTCCTTTAAATAATCTAAACCGTAATTAAATTCATGGTTGCCTAAAATGCTAACATCATAATTCATTTGATTAATGATTTTAGTGATGGCTTCCACTGAATGTGTTTCTGCTTTTCTTACGTAGTAACTAAGCGGCGAACCTTGAATAAAATCCCCATTTTCAATTTGAAAAACTGGTCCTTTGGCAGACGCACGTAACTTTTTCAGCATGGTTGCTGCTTTTGCGGTTCCAAAAGGCAAATCCATCTTTTTTTCACTATAACTTGTTGGCATAATATACCCATGCATATCACTTGTTGCTAAAATTTTTATTTGCATTTTGTTTCTCTCCTTCTTCCGCCCAAAAGAACAGGAAGGTTAGAACACGAGCCATAACGACTCAGATCCCAACCTCCCACGTCTGTTTATTTATTGATTATTGGTTCCATGCTTGTTCAAATTGTGATGTTGCATCTTTCAATAATTTTTTCGTGTCTTTATTTGATGAAGCAAAAATACTTTCCATAATTGTCCGCATTTCATTATAGGCTGAATCAGCATTCTCTTCTACTGGGATAGCGAATAAATCTTTTACTGCGTTTTCAAGTTGTGCAGGTACTTTGGTTGTCTTAGAGTTTTTGTACTCATCACTGTGTAAAACAGATTCTAAAATTGGCATATAACCTGTTTGTTGTGCCCAGTACAATTGTGAATCAGGCGTTGCTAAGAATTTCATGAATTCAAATGCCGCTGTCCGTTGTTCTGGCGTAGCACTATCGAACATATAAATATCTGTTCCTTGTTGTAAGTTGATTTTTTCAGGACGTGGTGCAACACCGTATTCATAGCCACCAGCTTCAGCATCTTTTTGAACAAAACCAGCACCAGCAATACTACCGACAAACATTGCTACCTTTTTGTTTGCAAATGGGCCAGATAAATATTTATCTGAACCAGCTGTGCGGAAGTAACCTGCTTCGATACCATCACGGTAATAGTCCACGACTTCTTGTGAATCTTTGCTTGTTAAATCTAAGTCTTTATTAAAATCAACGCCTTTGTTTTTCATTCCAATTGCGTAATAGTTATTTAACGAGTCAAAACCAGCACCAACGACTTCTTTGTTGGATTTTTCGTAAATTGTTTTAGAAGCTTCTTTTAATTCCTCTAATGTTTTCGGTACTTCAACACCATATTCTTTCAACAAATCAGCATTATAGAATAACATTTCTGTCGATTTATTAAATGGAATGCCGTATTGTTTGCCGTCGATTTTGGCGCCGTCTAACAATACTTCACGAATTGGCTCTGCATCTTTCCAACCGATTGTGTCATCATCCATATATGGTTTTAAGTCCACTAACATTTCATCTTGTGCAGCATTCCATAACCAGCCTGGGTACGCTTGCGTAATTGTTGGTAAATCTTTTGGTGAAGTTAAAGTCGAATTGATTTTGGCTTGTAAATCAGGGTAAGCAGATTGATTTTGTAATTCCACTTTAATTTTTGGATTTTCTTTCATGAAGTCTTTCGTTAATTTTGTTAACGCTTCTTCTTGAACCCCATTCATTGCATGCCAGAAAGTGATTGTCGTATCTTCCTTCACTTCTTTCACAATATCGTTTGATTCTTTGGCCCCATTACCGTTACCACAAGCCCCCAATGCGAAAATAGCTGCGGTTGCTAACACTGTTGTTGCTAGAGTTTTGAACTTCATTTTTTTCTCTCCCTTAAAAAAATTTATAAAACAATTTGCTCGCCACGTTCTGGCAATATTCTTTCACCATACGGGTTTTCCAGTTTTTCTGGTTTTAACGTATGGATTGGAACCAATACTTGAGGTTCAATCAATGCAATAATTTTATCCAGATCTTCTGGAATTGCATGTCCTGAACAAGCTAAACGGACAAAAGTAATGTCTTTTTTAGCCAACAAATCTAAAAACACGCGATACTGTGGATCAAAGTCCCCTAACGGTTGTGCATCACTGTGAATGTATAAACTACCTTCTTGGAGGTTGTCAAACTGGTTCACAACTTGCCACAAATAGTCTGTTTTGTCCTTTAGTAACGTGTCATACGGGATTTCTAACGCTGGATTCAATTCTGGTATTTTACCAGATTCAGCATAATAATAACGAACTTCTATTCCAAATACTTCAAGTAACAACGCAGCCATATTTGCTTCTAAAACGACTGTACGTGGTGACTTTTCAATAATCTTAGCAAAACGTTCCACGTTTGCTGGATAACCATTAAAGGTAATTTGTCGATTCGGGTTTTCTAGTTCTAAACGAACCAAGTGCTGAACAAGATCTTCTTCACTGACAACCGCTATTTGGGCTGGATCTGGTTCACGTTCTGGGAAGCTAATGCTTACGCCTTCCATCATTAATAATTCAGTATGTTTGGCTTTTTCACAAAAAGCTAAAGTTTCTTCACGATTATGGCCATGTAAGCGCAAATCACCTGTGTATGTGATGAAATGGTCAGGCGTGCGAATCAGTAATGCCGAAGCACCGTACGCATCATGATCGACAGGTACGATTTCCACTGAAATTTCGCCAACTTTAATCACATCGTTTTTATTAAGACCAATCATTTCTCGGGTAAAATTCTTTTCTTCAAACGGTGATGGAATCAAAAAATCACCTTTGCGATTTAAACTATTTAGAATCATTTTCGTTTCTTTTAGGGTGTACAACGGAACAGCTGGGTCTAAATAATTAATCATGCGTGAATGATCTAAGTGGGCATGAGATAAGAAAACAGCTGTGTGTTGATACTCTTTGTCTTCTGCACCATGATATTCATAACCTAAACGTGGATCATATAAGTCTTTTAATTCTGGCACTAAACGGTTATTAATTAAGGTTTCAATGTGATCATCGGGCAAATCTAATTCTGGTCGAAATTCTGTACCAAAATCAAAGAAGATATGGGCATCTTTATACGCCACTTCAATCACGGTTCCTCCAATTGTTAAAATGCCACTGTGAAAAGTCACAGTTGTTTTAGCCTTTGATTCCATTTTTTGCAACTCCTCTGATAATTTCTTTTCTGAAAATCAAGTAAATAATTAAAATTGGAATAACGGTTAATGTTGCAGCAGCCATTTGTAAATGTACGTCACTACCGCTCTCTGTCGCAAAGGCCGATAGTCCATTATTCAATAGACGGTATTTTTTCTCGTTCGTCACCAACAATGGCCACAAGAAAGAATTCCAACTAGAAATGAATGTTAAAATCCCTACTGTTACTAACGCTGGTTTTGACATTGGTACTAAAATACGCCAAATATATTCTAAATCACTAGCGCCATCAATCTTGGCAGCCTTGTAAAAAGTATCAGGAATACCTTTTAAATACCCGTTTAAATAGTAAATATAAAAAATACTAGTTAAAAATGGAATAATTAAGGCGCTGTAAGTATTTAACAAACCTAATTGCGCAATCGTTTGATAATTGGTAAAGATAATAGATTCATATGGAACCATTAACAACGAAATCATCAAAGCAATGACTACATTTTTAAAACGGAACTTCAAACTCGTTAACGCGAATGAAGCTAACACGGCGGTGACTACCGTAGCAATCGTTGTAACACCTGAAACAAAGACTGTGTTCAAGAAATACCGAAGAAAGGGTGCTTTTTGAAAGACCTCTGTGTAGTTTTGCCATTGTGGTTGTTTTGGAAACATGGTTGGCGGCATGCTGGTCGCTTCAGAGTAACTCATTAAACCAGCTAAAATCATATAGACAAATGGAAATAACGTAATAACGGCTAAAATGCCTAAGAAAACAAATGCGATAATCGTTAAAACTTTTTTCATTGGCTTATTGCCCCACTTTCTTTAAGAGTTTATTTTGTAAGAAAGTGACCACTAAAATAATCACAAATAAAATCACTGTGGCGGCCATCGCAATTCCAGGACGCCCTGCAATGTGGAATTTGTCATAAATATAGTACACTGCGGTTGTGGCACTGTTGGCAATCCCCGCACGACCACCGAATAAAGCATAAACTTGTGTATAAACTTTAAAGGCGCCAATTAAATTGACCGTTAATAAAAAGGCAATGGTCGGGACTAATTGCGGAAACGTAATACGTCGGAAAATTTCGCCGTCTGAGGCACCAAACATTTTCGCTATTTTAAAGTGTTCTTCATCAATATTTCTCAACCCAGCCAACAAAATAATAATATTAAATGCTAAACTCGTCCAAACCCCAAAAATAATCAATGTTGGCATACTCATTTGAACATTATCTAGCCAGTTGACAGAAGGAATGCCGAAAAAGCCTAAGACGTAATTGACAATTCCATAATCGCCATTAAAGAAGTAACGGAAGACAATCCCAATGGCAATCGTACTCGTTACATAAGGCATAAAGAAAATCGTTTCAAAGAAACTCTTATGTTTAACTTTTTCAAAGATAATCCAAGCAATTGCTAGGGAAATTATCAAGGCAATCGGTACCACAGCAAATGCATAGAGCGCTGTATTTTTTAACGCTTTATAGAAGATTGGATCATTCAATACACGTTGATAATTTTCTAAACCAGCGTAGCGTTGGTTAATTAAGGAACCTTTTTGGAAGCTCATCCACAAAGAACGAAACAGCGGATAAACGCTAAACAGTAAAATGATTCCTAATGATGGCAGAAGGAAGAGCCATGCTTTTGGTTGATTTTCTGGATTGTATTTTTTCATTAGTAAACCCGGTCTCCCGCTTCGTTAAAGATAAATACTTTTTTATATGAAAAATCAAAAGATAAAGTGTCTCCTTCTTCAATCGCTTCTTCTACACTTACAATTGATTTCACTTGTTCATTTCCTAATGTAAATCGTAAAATACGTTCTCGACCAATCAATTCCACTAAATCTGTCGTTGTGGTAAAGAGACCTGTTTCAGCTGGTACCACATCTTCTGGACGAGAAGCAAACGTATATTTCCCATCAGTCATTGGCATTTTAAAGCGTGCTTGCTCAAAACGCTCAAGCGGAATTTCAAAACTTTCATGGTACATTTTGCCGTCTTTCACTTCAACAGACAATAAATTAATAATTGGGTTACCTATGAACTGAGCAACAAATAAGTTATTTGGTTCTAAGTAAAGGTTTTGAGGTTCATCATTTTGTTGAATAACCCCTTCGTTTAATAAAATAATTTTATCACTGATTGATAGCGCTTCCTCTTGGTCGTGCGTTACAAAGATTGTTGTAATGCCTACTTCTTTCACCAAGCGGCGGATTTCTTCACGAATTTTCAAACGCAAACGTGCATCCAAGTTACTTAAAGGCTCATCTAATAATAAAACATCTGGTTTTTGAACTAACGCCCGGGTAATCGCAACACGCTGTTGTTGACCACCAGAAAGTGTGCCTGGCTTTTTATGGCTTAACTCTTCAATATTCGTTAGTTTCATATATTCTTCGGCAATAGCTTGTGCCTCTGCCTTGGGAACTTTCTTACTTCCTACCGTCAAAGGAAACATTACGTTTTCTAAAACAGTCATATGTGGATATAAGGCATAGTTTTGAAAAACGAACCCGATGTTCCGATCTTTTGGTGCTGTTTTGACAACCGATTGCTGTCGAAACTGAATATCTCCATCACTTGGATGTAATAAACCTGCAATTAAGTTTAAAATTGTGGATTTCCCACACCCACTTGGTCCTAACAAACAAACCAAGTCCCCTTGCTCAATCGTAAAATTGACCGATTTTAACGCTTCAAACCCATTATCGAATACTTTTTTCAAGTCGATAACTTCTATCATGACCCAACCTCCAAAAAAACATTTAATAGCATACCTTTTGATTTTAACATTTATTTCTTGCAACCGCGAGAGCAAAGCTGTTTCATTAAGATAAAAATAGGTAAAGTTAATGTATTTTTTATGTAAAAAATGTTGTTTTTCTGAAAGTCTATTCACACTTTTTTTAATGCACAACAAAAAAACAGAGAATTTTTCTCTGCTTTTTTGGTTATTTTTTAGAATCTTTTTCTGATTCCTTTACAATATAAATTGGTCGTTTTTTCGTTTCTAAGAAAATTTTGCCGATATATTTGCCAATAATTCCTAAACATAATAGTTGCAAGCCACCTACAAAAAGTACAATACAAACCATTGAAGGCCAGCCGCTTGTTGGATCACCATTAACTAATGTTCGAAAGATAATCACTAACATTGCTAGTGCAGAACCAATACACGAAAAGGCGCCAACGTATGAAGCAATATTCAATGGTGTTTCTGAAAAATTGACAATCCCGTCAATTGAATAACTTAATAGACTCCAGAAAGACCAAGAGGTTTCTCCAGCAATTCGTTCTCGATTTTTAAATTCAATATATTCTGTTTTAAAGCCGACCCAACTAAAAATCCCTTTTGAAAAACGATTATACTCAGATAACTCTAAAATCGCATCGACCATTTGTCGGGTCATGACACGGAAGTCACGGGCACCATCCACCATTTCTGTCTCAGCAATTCGATTAATGAGTTTATAGAACATCCGAGCAAAAAAGCTACGAATGGGCGGTTCGCCGTCTCTTGTTATGCGTCGTGTGCCAACACAATCTAAATCTGTACTGGTTTCAATCATCTCAATCATTTGAGGTAATAACTCAGGCGGGTCTTGTAAATCAACGTCCATGACTGTCACTAAGTCACCTGTCGCTTCTTTTAAACCAGCGTATAAGCCTGCTTCTTTCCCAAAATTTCGTGAAAAAGAAAGATAACGAACCTTCTCTGGATGTTCGCGATAAAGCTGTCTTAAAACAGCTAACGTATTATCTTTTGAGCCATCATTCACAAATATATATTCTACTGAATGAGATAGTTGCTGGCTAATTTTTTCTACTTCTTCAAAAAACAGCGGAATCGCTGCTTCCTCATTATAACAAGGGACAACAATTGATAACATTTTATTTCCTCCACACTTCAGTTAATTATCATTATACCATATAATAGCCTTATTAAATAACGATATCCAATTAAGAATAGCTTAATTAAATAGAAAGAACCTGAGAAAAAATCCAAAACGATTTTTTCTCAGGCTGACTAGCGGTTAAACGAAAGCAACAGAAATAGTCCTACGCACTACTTCAGCCTCTTTTGTTTAGCACTAAATTTATTTTGTTAAATCTTCTTGGTTCGCTTCAAATTGATAACGCGGTTCATCATTCTTTTCATCATAATCAACAATCAAATCATACCCTTTAAAGAACCAATCATCTGTTTCTTCAATAAAATAGGTAATCCCATCTAGGTTCTCTTTAATCATTGGCTCATCTGGCGCTTCTACAGACATCGCAATGGAAAAACCATCATGAACAGGTGTTTTTCCGTAAATTTTTCCGAAAAAACGAATGCCTGTCTCAGGCTGAACCCCGGTTTCTTCTTTAAACCATTGTTGGGCTTTCGGTGTCACTTCTAATTTCATTCTTTGTTCCTCCTTCACATCTCTGTCGCCATTTATTGTAGCACAGCGCAGTGCTTTTAGAGAATAAAGTGCTTAGCCATTCATTTTTTCATCTAATAAATCAACATCTGCGGTATCACCGATAACTAATAAATTATCGTTTTCTCGAACAATTTCAGAAGCATCTGGCGAAGCAATTACTTCTGTTTTCGAGCGGCGAATCGCTACCACAGTTAAACCAAATCGTTGACGGAAATTTAATTCTGCTAAGGTTTTATTGTAAAATTTAGGATTGGTGACCCGAACCTCAGCTAATGAAAATTCGCTAGATAATTCAATATAATCTAAAATATTGCGCGAAACAAGTTTGTGAGCAATTCGAATGCCCATATCCCGCTCTGGGTGAACGACCATGTCTGCCCCAATTTTATCTAAGACACGGGCATGATATTCATTGACTGCTTTGGCTAAGACATTGGGAACCCCCATCTCTTTAACCATTAGTGTCACTAAAATACTCGCTTGAATATCTTCACCAATTGCCACCACTACGTGATCAAAATTCCGAATTCCTAAAGAACGCAACGTCATTTCATCTTGGGCGTTAGCCACCACTGCATGCGTTGCAATATTCATATATTCATTGACACGGTCTTCACTGCTGTCAATGGCCAAAACTTCTTGACCAGCTTCCACCAAAGTTTGGCATATGCTGCCGCCAAAACGTCCTAAACCAATAATTGCAAAATTTTGTTTCATTTCTTCTGACCGCTCCTGTCTGTTCGTTAAAATTAGTATAACAAATCCATAAATAAATTCCTAGAAGGATTTCCTAGAATTTATTTATGGATTTATCTGATATTTATTTGGCTAAACCATGTTGAAAAGCATAAATCGCCGCTTGGGTCCGATCATCCACATCTAGTTTTGCTAAAATGTTTGAAACATGTGTTTTAACTGTTTTCAAAGTGATAAAGAGTTCATCAGCTATTTCCTGATTACTTTTACCTTGTGCAATCAACATTAAAATTTCGTGTTCCCGGTTTGTCAAATCTTCGTGCAACACCGGCTCTTGTTTTTTTGTTAACCGTTCCATCATCTTATGCGTCACTTCAGGTTCCAACACACGCTCTCCGCGATAAGTCGCCCGAATTGCATCAGCAATCTCATGTGCTGTTGATGTTTTTAATAGGTAGCCCGCTGCACCAGCTTCAATCGCCGGATACACTTTCTCATCATCAATAAAACTCGTCACAATAATAATCTTGGCTTCTGGCCAATCTTTCAAGATCGCTTTTGTTGAATCAATGCCGTCCATTTCTTCCATTACCAAATCCATCAAAATAACATCTGGACGTAGTTCCAATGCTTTTTCATAGCCAATCTTACCGTTTTCTGCTTCGCCTACGACTTCTATATCCTCTTGAATAGATAAATATGATGAAACGCCTAAACGGACCATTTCATGGTCATCCACTAACATTACTTTGATCACTTGCAGTTTCCTCCTTTATGACAGGAACTTTAATTTCAACGCTGGTTCCCTGCCCTTTAAAACTAATAATTTTAACTGTACCGCCCATGCCGACAACACGTTCTCGAATATTATTTAAGCCATAACTACCGGCTTTATTACTTTGTTCCTTCATATCAAAGCCGACACCATCATCAACAATACGCAATAACACGTTTTTATCGACTTGGTGTAAGTATACCTCTAATTCCTTTGCTTTGGCATGTCTTAAGGTATTGGAAAGTAATTCCTGCACAATTCGGAAAAGATGATCCTCAATGCTGCTATTTAAATGAACATCTTCAACATCCCAAATCAATTCAATTTTAATTTTTGTTTGTAGTTCTTTCAGTAATTGTTCAATACCTTTACGCAAACTTTTTCCTTCTAGACTGATAGGACGCAAGTGCAATAGTAACGCGCGCATTTCCGATTGGGAGGCATTAATGATTTCTGCCACCATGGCTAGTTGTTTACGATATGGTTCCGGGGTTTCTGTTCGTTGTGCTTGTTCATTTAAGGCAGACAACATCATCATGGCTGCAAAAAGTTGTTGACTGACTGAATCATGCAACTCCCGCGCCAAACGATGCCGCTCGTTCTCTAAAATTTCTTCTTTTGTTTGCCCATCCATTAATTGCGGCCGACTGTTTAATAATTGCAATTCTTTAGACATCTCTAATAATTTATTTTTAATCGACCAAATATCTTGTTCGACTTCGGTTAGATAATGATCTTGATTTTCACTGGTCGTTGGTTTGTTTAAGACTGGACTTTCATAATTGCCATTGGCCAATAACCGAAGTTTTTCTTCAATCCGTCCATATTGCCCTTTTTGAACCAATGAAATCAGTAAAAAGGTCAATAAGCCTATTAGTAAGGATATGAGAACAATGTGCACAATTAGTGGTAAATAAAAGACTTTCCTCTGAAGAAGCTCTAATAGCCACCGGTTTTGTTTAATCGAATGAAAATATGAAAACAATGTAATTAAGATAACAATAAAGGTGCTAAGGGACGCATATAATGAAATCATGCGTCTTGAAATCCGATCGGTCATACACGGATCACCTCAACATCTCCTACTAAAGTGTTCGTCATAATTTTCAAACGACGAAGATTGGTATCATAATCATTGCTGTAAATTTTTAATGATTCGTTTTTCAATTGATATTTTTCTTCTTCAAAACGTACCGTTCCGTAAAAAGTTGAATGTTCTAACAAAATAGCTACACCTAACGGCACTAGAATTCGCGTGCGGCCAAAACCTTTACGAATAATAATAATATTGTCTTCTTTCGGTAGTAGCGTATTACCTAAATCAATAATGGTGTCCCCAGAGATTAAATCAATATTGATGTCATCCCATTCATAGATATTGTTACCAATGCGTTCGTTGGCAAACCAGCGGCGTTTAAATCGTTTGCCATTTTTAGGTTCTTTTGCCGCCGTCTCTACCATAATCATTTGTTTTTTACGCCAAGGTGCTCGTTCAGCTATATCCACGCCTGAAATCTCAAAGCCTTTTAAGCCGATAAAGAGTACGCCAAAAATCAACATAAACCAAACAGCCGTACTGTTCATTGCACCAATGACAATAAAAACAACGCCGAGGACGAATTGAAAGTTGTTAAAATGTGTTTTTGATGCTTTCCTGGAAACATAGGCCACAAGTAAAACGCCAATTGTTAATAAAACAGCTAATCCAGGATTATGTACAATTTGCCATAACGCCAGAATAAAAAGTAATGCTTCTGCGACGATAAAAAAGCGCCAAGGGTTATTCATAGATTTGCCTCCTCCCTCTGTCATTTATTTTACTCGTTTATTTTATTTAATCATAGTGGTTTGCGCCTCAGGTTACCATAGGACTTTAGCCCTAAATGTCATAGATTGCGAAAGGACAGGCCTTGGAAGCTGCCTGCCCTACTCAATTATTTAGTTTGCTTCAACTTTTGTAATTTTAACTGTCATGTCGCCACCAGGGGTTGCAATAATCACTTGATCGCCTAATTGTTTACCAATTAAGGCTTGCGCAATCGGTGAATCGTTAGAAATTTTACCAGAAAATGGATCGGCTTCAGCACTTCCTACGATTGTGTATTCCTCTTCTTCTCCATCAGGCAATTCTTGGAAAGTAACTGTTTTACCGATGGAAACTTCGTCTTGGTCCACGCCATCATTGTCGATGATTTCTGCAAAACGAATCATATTTTCTAACGTTGTAATACGTCCTTCAACGAAAGCTTGTTCATCTTTAGCTGATTCATACTCTGAGTTCTCTGAAAGATCCCCAAAGCTACGAGCGATTTTAATACGCTCTACGATTTCTTTACGTTTAATTGTTTTTAATTCTTCTAGCTCTTGTTCTAATTTTTCTTTTCCTTCAAGAGTCATTGGATATACTTTTTCTACCATGTTAATTCTCCTTTTTCGCTTAACGATACGTAGTTCTTGGTTGGTTATTGAAAAAAATTCCGCTTTCAATCCACAAAAGAGTACCACGCTTTTTCTAAATTGTAAATATAATTATTGAATTTTTGTGATTTTGCTAAATTTTATTTATATAAATTTCTAGTTGCTACTCTTTCCCTCTGTTAAACAGATTACTTTTTGAGTATCTAAAAGCTTGGTGAATCATACAAAATTGATTCACCAAGCTCTTTTATGTTTTCATTTTATTCACTACTTGAATTATTGACATACTGATCTACTAATACTTGATGTTCTTCATATGTTTTTGAGAAGTATACTTTTCCTGTAGAAATATCTGCTACAAAGTATAAATAGTCACTTGGTGTCGGATTCAAGACTGCTTTAATTGACTCCTCACTTGGGCTATCTAATGGTCCTGGTCCATAACCAGTATTTTTATACAAGTTATAAGACGAGTCCACTTCCAAGTCAGCATACGTTACAGTTTCTTTGTGTTCTCCTAGAGCATACAAAATAGAAATATCTGATTGGATTGGCATATCAGCAGCCAAGCGGTTAAAGAATACTTGCGCAATTTGTTTGCGGTCTGCTTCTTTGACTCCTTCTTTTTCAACCAATGAAGCTAACGTTAAGACTTGCTGATTGGTTAAATTCTTTGCATGAATTGTCGGCGTATATTGTTCCATTACTGTGTTCATTTTAGCAACCATCTGTTCGACAAATTCAGGAAGTGTTGCTTTTTTGTAGTAATCATAAGTCGCTGGGAATAAATACCCCTCTAAGCGATAACGAACACCTTCTGCGGTTGCAGCACTTTCAAGTAAATCAGGATACTTAGCCTTCATTTGATTGAAGAAGTCCTCGTTTTTCATTAATGCAATGAAATCTGCTTTCTTGAAATCCGTATTTTTTTCAATGGCTTCGCCAATTTTATCTATATCGTAGCCTTCAGGAATCGTTACTTTGCCATCTGCGATTTTAGTTGGTTCTGGCGTGCCTCCTTCTTTTAGCATTTCACCAATTTCATCGAGTGTCATGCTTGGAGACATTTGATAATAGCCCGCTTGAAAATCTGTTAAGTTTTTAAATTTTACGTAGTAGTTAAAAACCATTCCGCTTTTAATGACGTTGCTTTCTTCTAAAACCGCAGCAATTTGCTTATTAGAAGATCCTTCTGGGATATGCACTTGAACAAGCTTCTTATTGTTCTTGTCTAGTGGTTGTAGCCCAGCGTCTACATATTTATAAAAAGTAAACCCAAAGATTGCCATCATTAAAACCAATACAGAAACTACAATTAACACGATACGACCGACTAAACGATCTTCTTTTTTACGTGTTTGTTTTTTTGTATTTGTTGGCTTTTCGTCTGTTTCAATCGGGGTTGGCTCTTCGACTGTCTGTATTGTCTTGTCTTTCCCACGTCTTCGAGCAGCTCTAGAACCTGCACGTGTTTGTGTTGTGCGGCTCGCTGTTTCTTGTGATTCATCAGATGAAGGTTGGGGAGACCTATCATTTTTTTCAGAGGAATCAGGTTGATCGCCATCATTTCTACCTTTTAAAGACCCAGTTACTTGATCTCTAAGCGAAGATTTGGGATCTTGGTTATTTTGGTTATCATTAGCCAAAACTAACCCTCCTTACTATTCTATCGTTTATGACTGAAACTATTATACATGAAACCTCTTTAAAATTAAATGTTTTTAATAAAAAGACCGTCATTCCCCGATAAAAAATTCATCATTGACAACGTTTAAAGCCTATGATGGCGCTTTTCTATTGAAACGATAATAAATCTTAAAATCCTCCTAAATTTATCGAAAATCCATTTTCTATTAAGGATTTTGTAGCAAAATAGCACCTAAGTCTTTAGGCGATTGTACTAGGAATGTCGCTCCCGCCTTTTGTAATTCTGTTTCTTCACCAAATCCATACAAGACACCTATACTATCTAAGCCATTTTGTTGAGCACCAAGAATGTCATGATTACGATCACCAACCATGATAATCGCTTCTTTGGTTGGGTCTAATTGAGCTTCCGTTAATGCATACTGAATCACATCTGCTTTTTTAGAACGATGACCGTCCATACTCGCTCCATAGATGCCTGTAAAATAACGATCTAAATCAAAATGAGTAATAATCTTTTTAGCAAATTCTTCTGGCTTGGAAGTCGCAATGTATAACTTTGCTCCCGCTTCCTTTAACCTTGTTAGTACCTCTGGGATCCCTGGATACACATGATTTTCAAACATACCTTTTCTCTGATAATACGCTCGATAATGACTCACGGCTTGTTGCGCTGCTTCAGCTGAAGGCGCCATGTGCAAAAACGACTCATATAAAGGCGGCCCTATGAAAGAACGTAACGTCTCCTCGCTAGGAGCTGGCCAGCCTAATTGTTCTGTTGCGTATAAAATAGAACGCATAATGCCGCTACCAGAATCCGTAATTGTGCCATCTAAATCAAATAAAATCGTTTGATACATCTTCACTTCACTACTTTCTAGCATTTTTGTCTAATTGATTCTTCAAAATAAGATACGCAAAAGAAGCACATTTTTCAGCGCTTCTCTGCCTTTTTATTTATTTTGCTGTAAACGTATCTGGTTTTTTATCTGATTGCTGCATTTCATAGGCAATGGCTTCAACGATTCGGCGGCTAGCTTGACCATCCCCATACGGATTTTGTGCATGCGCCATCGCGTGGTAAGCATCAGAATCAGTCAATAATGTTTTCGCCTCTTGATAGACTACTTGTTCGTCTGTACCAACCAATTTCAATGTTCCTGCCGCTACGCCTTCTGGACGTTCCGTTGTATCTCGTAAAACTAAAACTGGCACACCTAAGGAAGGAGCTTCTTCTTGCACACCGCCAGAATCAGTTAAAATTAACGCACTTTTCGCTGCAAAATTTTGAAAATCTTTGACGTCCAATGGTTCAATTAAATGCACACGAGCTAATTCACCTAAGTGTTCCGCTACTATTTCACGGACTTTAGGATTTTTGTGCATAGGGAAAATGACTTCAATTTCTGGATGTTCCATTACAAGTCGACGAACAGCTTTAAACACATTTGCCATTGGCAGGCCTAAATTTTCACGACGATGCATTGTAATTAGCACGATGCGCTGGTCTGTAGGGATTTTTTCCAATAAATCATTTTGATAGTGAGCATCAACAGTGTACGCCATCGCGTCAATCGCTGTATTGCCAGTTACATAAATATGTTCTTCTGGATGATTTTCTTTGATTAAATTGTCCTTACTTTGAGTGGTTGGGGCAAAATAAATATCAGTTAACACATCTACCAGTTGACGATTCATTTCTTCCGGAAACGGAGAATATTTTTGCCAGGTCCGTAATCCTGCTTCCACATGTCCCACCGGAATCTGTTGATAAAAAGCAGCCAATGCAGCCGCAAATGACGTGGTTGTATCGCCATGAACCAAGACAATATCCGGCTGTTCTGTCACAAGAACCTCAGTTAATAAATTCAAAACACGACTTGTAATATCTGTTAAGGTTTGCCCATCTTTCATGATATTTAAATCATGATTCGGTGTAATTTGAAAATCTTCTAACACTTGATCCAACATTTGGCGATGTTGCGCTGTTACGACTACTACAGAGTCAAATCCTTCACTTTGCTCTTCTAAAACTTTGATTAAGGGCGCCATTTTGATCGCTTCTGGCCGTGTTCCAAAAACCGTCATTACTTTAATTTTCTTCATCATTTTCCTCCTAATTCTATGTTAGTTTCGGGTATTTTTGTTGGCGAAATTCTTCTGCTCGTTGAATATAATGTAAGGCGTTCGTATGATTACTGGCTATTTCTGCTGCCGTTAACGGACGGATAACCTTCGCGGGTCGACCAAATGCTAAAACATTTGGCGGGATAATTTTGCCTTCCGTCACTAAAGAACCCGCACCAATCAGGCTGTTTTCTCCAATAATAGCATTATTTAGAATCGTTGAACCCATGCCAATCAAAGCACCATCACCGATTTTACAACCGTGTAACATGCATTGATGGCCCACCGTTACATACTTGCCCACAATTGTCGGGGCATCTTCATCAACATGAATAATCGTGCCATCTTGAATATTACTACCTTCACCAATGGTAATTGTGTTACTGTCACCTCTTAAGACCGACTGAAACCAAATATTACTATCCTTCGCTAGTTGTACGTTTCCATAGACATCTGCACTAGCAGCAATAAAATACTCTTTTTTCAAACCCTGTCACCTCTTTTCATTAAGTATAGACAAGAATTCCTCACTTTCATAGTAAAAAAGACAAGAAAAGAGCGTGGGACAAAAATCACTTTGGATTTTTGCTCCACGCTCAAAAACTGATAAACGGCGGGAACAAAAGCAACTCCTTCGGAAATAAGCCGGAATTCTCCAAAAATCACAGAACAATTTTCGGAAATTCCTTCTTATTTCTCGGAGTTAAACGCTTCTGTCCCGACCTCATTTTTATTCCTCATAGTCGCCTTCTTCAGCAAATTGACTATTGTATAGTTTTTCATAGAAGCCACCTTGTTCCAGCAACTCATGATGCGTACCTTTTTCAATGATTTCTCCTTGTTTCATAACAAGAATTAAATCAGCTTCACGAATAGTTGATAGGCGGTGGGCAATAACGAAACTCGTTCGCCCTTCCATGACACGATCCATTGCTTTTTGAATTAAGGCTTCCAAGCGTGTATCGACTGAACTAGTCGCCTCATCTAAAATCAAAATTTTTGGATCAGAAATTACCGCTCGGGCAATGGTCAACAATTGTTTTTGACCAAGGGAAACGTTATCTCCCTCAGAATTGATTTCCATTTCATACCCATCTGGCATTGTCCGAATGAAGTGATCCACATTGGCCGTTTTCGCTGCATCCACAACTTCATAATCCGTGGCATCCAACTTCCCAAAACGAATGTTATCTGCAATGGTACCTTTATACAACCAAGCATCTTGCAATACCATTCCAAATACAGATCGGACATCACTACGGTTCATTTTTTTCGTGTCAATGCCATCAATTTTAATGGCGCCTTCTGTTACATCATAAAAACGCATCAGTAAGTTGATTAAGGTTGTTTTCCCAGCGCCAGTTGGTCCCACAATCGCAACCATTTGGCCCGCATCAACTTTAAAGTTCAAATTACGAATTAACGGTTTTTCTGGGTCATAACTAAAGCTGACATTTTCAAATTCAACAGAGCCTAAAATAGGTTCTGGCAAAGGAACATCTTGTTCGTTAAGTTCTTCTTCTGGTTCATCTAGGATTTCAAAAATCCGCATGGTCGAAGCTGAAGCGCTTTGTAAAGCTGCAGACAACTGCGTAATATTCCCCATTGGTTGGCTAATTTGCCAAATATATTGAATAAACGCTTGTAATTGCCCCACTACGATCACACCAGCAACCACATAGTAACTACCAAGGACAGCTACCCCGATATAGGTTCCATAAGCGGTCATTTGAACCAATGGCAACATTAATCCTGAGATAAAGGATGCTTTGAAACCAAAACCATTTAAACGATGATTGACTTGTTTAAAGCCTTCAAGGGTTTCTTTTTCCCGACCATATAGTTTTAAGACACTGAACCCAGTCATATTTTCTTGGACATAACCATTTAAGTCTCCTAAAGAATTTTGCATTCCTTGGAAATATTTCTGGGAGATTTTAACAATTGTTCTGGAAATAATCAGAGACAACGGAATCATAATCACTGAAAAAATCGCCATCAGCGGATTGATCAAGAACATCATCACTACCGCCATCACAATCCCTAAGACTGCCGAAACAATATTAATAAAACTTTGTTGCATCGCATTGCTGACAGCATCCACATCGTTCGTCACCCGTGACAAAATATTTCCTTGTTGGTTCTTATCAAAATAAGAAACTGGCAAACGATTGATTTTTTCTTCAATATCGCGACGTAAATCGCGCATGGATTGTTGAACGACATTCGTCATTAAAAAGCCTGACAAAAATTGTGCCACACAATAACCTGTTCCCACAACTAAAATCCAAATTAAACATTGGATTACATAATCAAAATTGATTGATTCACCGGCCGCAATATTACGGCTAATTTCTGTCGTTGGTAATCCAGTCAAATAAGGCAACGCTGCATTAAAGGCAACGGTTAATATTGTAAATAAAATAACTAAATAAAACGTCACTCGGTACGGTTTAATATAGCGACCGATTCGTTTCATAGAAGAAAAGGCGTGTTTCATGCTAATTCCTCCTCTGACAATTGAGAAGCCGCAATATCATAGTAAATTGGACAAGTCTCAAGTAATTCACGATGTGTGCCAATTCCGACCACGTCGCCTTCGTTTAAAACAACAATGCGGTCCGCATGCATAATTGTTCCAACACGTTGTGCCACAATTAAAACAGTGGATTCTGTTGTTTCTTTTTTCAGACGCGCTCGTAAATTTGCATCTGTTTGATAATCTAACGCAGAAAAACTATCATCAAATATATAAATTTCCGGATTGCGAATAATCGCCCGTGCGATAGCTAAACGTTGTTTTTGACCACCAGAAAAGTTCGTGCCACCTTCTGAAAGAGGTTCATCATAGCCTTGCGGTTTTTGTGAAACAAATTCTGTAGCTTGAGCAATGTCAATTGCTCGTTCCATTTCTTCTAACGTCGCATCTTCCTTACCGTAGCGAAGATTATCAGCAATTGTACCAGTAAAAAGTAACGCTTTTTGTGGAATATAGCCAATCTTATTGCGTAATGCACTAAGTTGGTACTCTTTTACGTTCACTCCATCGATTAAAATTTCACCTTCTGATACATCATAAAACCGTGGAATCAATTGAATTAATGTTGATTTCCCACTACCTGTGCTCCCAATAAAGGCCACTGTTTCACCAGGTGACGCCTTAAAACTTACATTGCGGATAACTGGGCTTTCCGCATGTCCAGGATAGGCAAAGGTTACATTTTTAAACTCTAGATAGCCTTTAGTAGCTGTTTCTGTTACGCCTTTTTCTTCACGAATAGCTGGTTCCATGTCTAAGGCTTCTTGAATCCGTGAAGCCGAAACCGCAGCCCGAGGATACATCATAAAGACACTGGCAAATAACATAAACGAGAACAGCGCATGAAAAATATATTCAATAAAAGCAATTAAATTCCCAACTTCTAAATCCCCATGGCTGATTTGAACAGTCCCGCTCCAAATGATTAAGACCATCACAATATTAAATAAGAAAAAGAACCCTGGTTGGGCTGCTGCCATTAAACGAAACAGACTTTTTGAACTTTTAGTGTAAGTTTCATTGACTTTATTAAAACGAGATTCTTCAAATTTTTCATTAACAAATGCACGTATTACCCGCAATCCAGAAAGATTTTCTCTTAAAATCCCATTGATTCCATCTAAGTTCTTTTGTTGCTTTTTAGATAACGGTTCTGACAAACGAGCAATTCCGACAACTGCTAGCAGCAGAAAAGGCAAGGCACCTAAAACGTACATTCCTAACGACGGACTCGTTCGCATCACCATGTAAAGACTGGCAATAAACATCACTGGCGTCATAAAGCCAAGACGTAAAATATTTCCCATGAAGAGCATAATTTGGTATGCATCATTGGTAGTTCGCGTAATTAAGGAAGAAACCCCAATACTTTCATATTCACTGTGTGAGAAAGTTTGAATCTTTTCAAATAAATCATCACGAATATCACGAACAATGTTTGTTGTAATTCTGGCACCAAAGTACCCCAGCAAAATATTCATTGCGACACCAATAATCGTAATTACAACCATCCAAATCCCTTGCTGATAAATATAGTCCATATCTTTAGGAATAATTCCTTTGTCAATCATTCGTGCTAAAATGGTCGGCAAGCCTAATTCAATCAAAATAAAACCAAACACACAAATAAAATCAGCGAAAAGTAATTTCTTATAACGCATTGTGTAACGCCACATTAACTTCAATTAATCATCTCCTTCTTATCTTACTTTAAATTTTCTAGTACTCCCACTGTATCAAAAAGAAATCGGTAATACAAGCTGTCTGGCTAGAAAAAACAGCCTTTCTCTTTCTATCCTTTCTCTTTTAGATTTTCTAAAAAATAGATAATTTTAATGATTTACTTATACGATTAAAATTGCTACTTCCTTTTGATTGTGCCATAATTGGGAAAAACTGAAAGGACCCTTTGAATGAAAAAATTATTCTTCATTTTTCTCGGTTCCTGTACGTTTGCTTTAGGCACGTTAGGAATCTTTTTGCCGCTTTTACCCACCACTGGTTTTTATTTATTAACGGCCTTTTTTTGGATGCGTAGTTCAGATAAACTTTATAACAAATTTTTAGCTTCTTCTTATTATCAAAAATATATCCAAGAAGCCTTCTTTGAGAAAAAAATTACTCGTAAAGGCAAATGGAAACTATTTATTTCCATGTTTCTTTTATTTGCCATTCCGTGTTTAATTGTCCGAAATACGTTGATGACTACGACTTTAGCGATTGTTTATTTAGCTCACGTGATTGGCTTAAGTTGGTATTGGCGTCCTAAAAAAAAAGGCACTCGAACTGGATCAAGAATAAGGCGAAACAAGAAGTTTGTTTTTTTTAAAAGTCCAGTGAGTGTTTCTATACTTCCTTATCATTCTATGATAAAATAAGCTTAATTGTTGTTATTCACAACACACGGGACGGTTGAAAAAGAACACATAAAATCAAATACCCAGAATGAAGCAAAGTCGAGGCTTCATTTCATCATTAACAGATGTTTTTGATGAGCATTCTTTTTTAGGTGATCAGCACCTCGTTTTGTTGTGTTTAATTTTCTGTCTTAAAATGAAAAAAACTATAAATTGCTACTATTAGTAGCTGAAGGAGAAATGAATCGATGATTTACAAAGTATACTATCAAGAAACAAAAATCAGAAACCCAAAAAGAGAAGACACAAAATCTCTTTACATGGAAGCCGATAGCGATGTAATCGTGCGCCAATTAGTTGAAGAAAATACCCCATACAATATTGAATACGTTCAATTATTAGACGAAAAACATCTTGCTTACGAGCAAGAACATGCGGACTTCACTCTAACGGAGTTTTAACATGAAAGTAAACATAAAAAATAACGAAACTGGCGTTTTTGCAATCGGTGGTTTAGGCGAAATTGGAAAAAACACATATGGGGTACAATTCCAAGATGAAATTATCATTATTGATGCTGGGATCAAATTCCCAGAAGATGATTTACTTGGGATTGACTACGTGATTCCAGATTATAGCTACATCGTTCAAAATTTGCATAAAGTCAAAGCACTCGTTATTACCCACGGTCACGAAGACCATATTGGTGGCGTTCCTTATCTTTTACGTCAAGCGAATATCCCAATCTATGCGGGACCACTAGCCTTGGCTTTAATTACCAACAAACTAGATGAACATGGTTTATTGCGAGAAGCGGAATTACACGAAATTAATGAAGATACGGTGATTCGTTTTAGAAAAACAGCGATTAGCTTTTTCCGGACGACTCACAGTATTCCTGATGCCTTGGGCGTTGTGGTTAAAACGCCTTCTGGTAACATTGTCGCAACAGGTGACTTTAAGTTTGACTTTACACCCGTTGGTGAGCCAGCCAACTTACACAGAATGGCAAAATTAGGTGAAGAAGGCGTCCTTTGTCTTCTTTCAGACAGTACCAATGCTGAAATACCCACCTTTACAAAATCCGAAAAAACAATCGGGACCTCTATTTTAAAAATCTTTGAAAAAATTGATGGTCGGATTATCTTTGCCAGTTTTGCTTCAAACATTTTCCGTTTACAACAAGCTGCTGATGCAGCCGTGAAAACAGGTCGCAAAATTGCTGTTTTTGGTCGTAGCATGGAAAATGCCATTGTCAATGGCGAACGCTTAGGCTACATCAAAGTGCCAAAAGGAACGTTTGTCGATGCGGCGGAACTGAATCAATTGCCTGCAAATGAAACAATGATTTTATGTACTGGCTCTCAAGGAGAACCTATGGCCGCGCTTAGTCGGATTGCTAACGGTACACATCGCCAAATTAGTATTCAACCAGGCGATACGGTTGTTTTCTCAAGTTCACCAATTCCTGGGAATACGACAAGCGTTAACCGTTTAATCAACTTATTATCTGAAGCCGGTGCAGAAGTTATCCACGGAAAAATCAATAATATCCATACTTCTGGTCACGGTGGACAAGAAGAGCAAAAATTAATGCTTCGTTTGATGAAGCCTAAATATTTCATGCCTGTTCATGGTGAATTTAGAATGTTAAAAATCCATGCTTCGCTCGCTCAAGATACAGGGGTTCCTGAAGAAAATTGCTTTATCATGGGAAACGGCGATGTCTTAGCTTTAACGGCTGATAGCGCACGTCCTGCTGGTCACTTCAACGCTAACGACGTGTACGTTGATGGAAATGGTGTCGGTGATATCGGGAATGTTGTTTTACGGGATCGTCGTATCTTATCTGAAGAAGGTTTAGTTTTAGCGGTAGCAACAGTTGATATTAAAAATAAAGAAATTATGGCTGGTCCAGACATTCTTTCCCGTGGTTTTGTCTACATGCGTGAGTCTGGTGATATGATTCATGAAGGCCAACGTCTTTTATTCAATGCTCTACGTGAAGCAATGAAAGATAAAAACTGTACCGAAGCAAAATTAGGCGAAGCCATGACGACCGCTTTACAGCCTTTCTTGTTTGAACAAACAGAACGTCATCCAATGATTCTGCCAATGATTATGACTGCCACAGTTAGTGATCAATAAAGCTCTCATTTAATAGAGAAGAAAAATGTTTGTCCATTTTTCTTCTCTATTTTTTCTAACAAAAAAACACCTAACATGCGTTAGGTGTTTTTGGATTATTTTTTATTAGTTTTTTTCTACGTTAACTGCTTGAGGGCCACGGTCTGAATCTTCAACATCAAAAGTCACTGCTTGACCTTCTTCTAAAGTTTTGAAACCATCACCTTGGATAGCTGAGAAGTGTACGAATACGTCGCTTCCGTCTTCGCGTGAGATAAACCCAAAACCTTTTTCTGCGTTAAACCATTTTACTGTTCCTTGTTCCATTCTTTTGTTCCTCCTCGTGCATTTGCACATAAATAGTCGTAACTTTGCTCGCTTCCAATAGAATATTTAAAAAAATTTAAAAAGTCTACATAATTCCAAACAAGATTACCCTTTCATTTTACACGTGATAAAATATTTTTGCAAGAATTGTCCTCATTCTGAAGCAAAAAAATTCTCTTCTCTCAAACTAATGTATCCGCTATCACCAACAATAATATGATCCAACAATTGAATCCCCATCATTTCGCCACATTCTTCCATTCGTTTGGTAAATTGAATATCTTGTGGAGACGGTGTCGGATTGCCAGATGGATGATTATGAGCTAATAGTATACGAGCAGAAGAATATTTAACCGCTTCCCGAAAAATTTCGCGTGGATGAGCAATACTTTGATTCAGTGAACCTTTGAAAATCGTTTTCTGTTGGATAATGTCATTCTTGGTATTCAAGTAAATACAAATTAAATGTTCTTGTTGCAGCCCCTTCATCTCTTGGAGTAATCGTTGAGCGACTTGTTGGCTGGACGTAACTTTACCAAATTTGATTTGACTACTTTGATAAATTCGACACCCCAATTCAATGGCCGCACGTAATTCAATGGCTTTCACTTGGCCAATGCCTTTAATAGCCATTAACTCGTTCAATGTGGCTTGCTGCAAATAAGAAAGTTGCTTAAACTGTTTTAACAGCGTTGCAGCAACAGTCATCACGTCTGCTTCTTTTGAGCCAGTTCGTAATAGAATCGCCAACAACTCTTGATTCGATAATGCTTTTTCTCCTATCGCTAAGAGCCGTTCTCGTGGTAAACAATCACTCGGCATCTCGCGAATAAACAGATCCGATACTTGCATAAAAAAACCTCCTTTGCTAGTCATTAATAAACTACGCAAAGGAGTGTTGTTTTTATTATTTTAAATAATGTGGCGCTTGATGTAAACTCTCCAAGACATGTAATGTTTTCTCTTGGATAACTTCAGTTGGTTGCAATAAATCAGGTACCATGATCACTGGAATGCCCGCACTATGAGCCGCACTTACCCCATGAAATGAGTCTTCGAAAATCAAGGTTTTCGGGGCTTCTGTTCCTAAAAGTTGACGAGCTTTTTGAAAAATTTCTGGGTCCGGTTTTGCTCGTTTAACATCCTCTGCTGAAACGATCCCTACAAAACGATCCTGAATCCCAGCATGGCTTAATAACATTTCAATTGCTGGACGGACGTTACTTGAAGCAACTAATCGAGGAATTTTTTGATCATCTAAAAAGTCGAGAAATTCCACCACCCCTGGTTTTAAAGGGACGTTACCAGATCGAAACTCTTGCAAGGTATCATCATAAGAACGGCGGATAAATTCTTCCACTGTGTCGTGACCATAAGATGCATAAATACGTCGGTAATTCTCTTGTACTTCTTCATCGGAAATCCCAACATAGTCTAAATAGACTTCTTTACTATATGGTAACCCCATTGCATCTGCTACTTTTTGAGTAGATGTATAGTAAATCAACTCCGTATCAAAAAGCAACCCATCCATATCAAAAATTACGCCATCAAATTTCTTCATCATTTCCTCCTATAGTTAAAAGTAATTCTCTTACTTGAGAAACAAAATATAATGAACCTGTTACTAATAATAAATCATCTGTCGACATTTTTTCTAAAATTTCGCCTAAGCCAAATTGCCATAAAGACACAATTTCTGTTAAATCGTCTTCATATTTTTCCATTTCTGTAAGTGCAATAGCTTTAGGGTAATCAAAGCTAGTTAAGTAAAGATGCGCATTCGGTACTTGCTTTAAGTCCTGAATCATCTCATCCACATCTTTAGTTGCTAAAGCTGAAAATAAAATATGAATCGTGTGTTGTGGAAACTCTTTGCGCAAGTTTTCAACTAAGCGTTTTACTGCATGATCATTGTGGGCACCATCTAAAACAATCAACGGTTCATCACTAAGACGTTCCATTCGAGCTGGCCATTGCGCTTTAGCTAACCCTTGAGTAATGTCTCGTTCTTTAAACGGCAAATGTTGTAGTTGACAATACTTGTCAAATAATTGAATAGCTACCGCCGCGTTTTCTACTTGGTGACGCCCCAACAAGGGAACTTTAATTTTTGTCAGTTTGCCCATTTCTCCATAGAAATTAAATACTTCCCCCCATTGTGTATCAGGATGTAGATATTCCACTTGATACTCTTTGCCAAAACGAAAAATTGGACTCTGTTTTTCTTGTGCGACTTTTTCAATGACTGCTAGCGCATCAGCACAAATATTGCCTGTTACTACTGGGACTTTTTCTTTAATAATACCCGCTTTTTGATAGGCAATTTCAGCAATTGTTTCACCTAAAATTTCTGTGTGATCCTTCCCAATTGTCGTAATTCCCGTCAATAATGGCTTCACGACATTGGTGCTATCAAGTAATCCACCTAAGCCAACTTCAACAACGGCGATATCCACTTGTTCATTCACGAAATAGTCCAAGGCCATTCCTGTCAATGTTTCGAATTCTGTAATTCCAGCCACTTCAGTGATCTGGTCTAATTCTTTAATGATTGGTTGATACTTTTCCACATAGGTAATCAATTGTTCGTCTGAAATTGGTTGACCATTTATCGTAATTCTTTCATTAAATGATTCAATATAAGGAGAGGTAAAGGTTCCGACTTTCAAGCCCATTTCTTCTAATAGACAGCGTAAATATGTCACGGTTGAGCCTTTACCATTGGTTCCTGCGATATGAATCGTTGGCACTTTGTTTTCTGGATGATCAATTTTTTCTAATAACGCATTAATCCGATCCAAACCAGGTCTTGAACCAAAGGGTAACCGGCTATGAATCCATTCAATGGCTTCTTCTATTGTTAATTGCATCTTGTCCAACTCCTTGTCTTCTTCTACATTATAACTAAGTTAGGTGACTTTTTCACTAATAACCAATTGAAACTTTTTCTTGAAAACTTTTTGCATTTTTCATAATTTTGCGTTATTAGCGGATACATTAATGAACTTATGGTAAACTAACATTCTGGATGGTTCGTTCCAGCCAGCCAATTAAAAACTATTTTTAGAGCGTTTAACACGCTTATTCATGATTTTTTTATAAAGGTGGACTTATTTTGATGAAAAACAAATCGAAGCTTTTATGGTTAGGAAGTTTTTTCTTGCCGTTTTTACTTCTGTTGCTTGTATGGATGACATTACAACTTGCGCCTTTTGGTGACAACAACTTATTAGTTAGTGATTTAGGCACACAATACATGCCTTTCTTGAGTTTTTTAAAACGCTCTTTTCACGAGGGAATAACTACATTCTACTCTTTTTCCAATGAGATTGGTGAGTCGATTGTTCCTTTGGCAGCCTATTACTTACTGAGCCCTTTTAATGTGTTGGCTTTCTTTTTTCCTTATGAACAATTACCTATAGCAATTTTATGGATTATTACCTTAAAACTTGCCTTGATGGGCACTACGATGTTTAGCTATTTAAAATACACCTATCAAAAAGTTGATGGCACCACGTTACTTTTTTCAACGTCCTATAGTTTCTGTGGCTTTGTCACCGTCTATAGCCAAAACTTTATGTGGTTGGATGCACTGATTCTATTCCCGCTTATCTTATTGGGACTCCAACGTTTATGGGATCAACGCAAATGGGGCTTATACAGTATAACCCTGTTTTTAGCCATTGTGACGAATTACTACATGGGTTATATGATTTGTCTCTTTGCTGTTTTGTACAGTATCTATTGGTTCTTTAAAAAGAATACCCAAGCCCATGCTATTCGGCAATTTTTTAAACAAAGTCCGTTATTCATCCTCGTTTCTTTTTTAACAGGAACTGCAACTAGCTTTTTATTATTACCTGCAGCAGAAGGGATGCTCTATACAAAAAAAGCAGATTTTGATGTCTCGACGTTCTTTTTAACGCCTAAGTTCAACACTTCGTTCTTCTCGCAATTAGGCTTAGGTTCTATTAATTATGAGTTGCGTTTAGACCATTTACCAACCGTTTTTGCTGGATTATTTGTGACACTCCTCTGTGTTGCCTATTTTCAAACGAAACAAATTGCGTTAAAAGAAAGAATAGCTTCAGCGATTCTTTTATTCATTCTCTTTTTAAGCTTTTGGTTAGAAGCCTTTAACACTGTCTGGCACATGTTTCAAAGCCCAGCTGGTTTCCCTTACCGAAATGTCTTTATTTTTAGCTTTTTATTGATTGTCTTTGCCTATGAAGTTTGGCTTAAAAAAGTGACCATTCCTTGGACCGCACCTATTATTTTTAGTCTGCTGTTAGTCATTGGCTACGGATCTTTGTATTATGGTCCACAAAAGAATCTCTTAATTTCGATCAATTATTTATGGCTAAGTTTACTTTTTATTTGGTTGATTTTCGTTTGCTTGCGTTTAGCACACAAAAAGGCCTTAAGAAACTATGTAGTCGTGGCTTTATTCTTACTTGTCAGCACGGAATTAACAACGAATTTCTGGATTTCTTTTAAACACATGCCCTTTGGTAGCCAAGCAACATTTGCCCAAGATTACCGAAAACACAGCCAATTAATCGATGAAAAAATGGCCTCAGCACCAGAACTTTATCGCATGAAACAAGTCATTCCTTCCAAAGAAACAGGGTTCCGTGAAATCAATAACGGCTACAATAATCCTTTACTTTATGGCTATGCTGGCGTTTCTAGCTATACTTCGACTTTAACTGCCACTACCCAAGACACATTAAGTGCGCTAGGTTTATATCGAAAAAATGATCGCCGGATTGCTTATGTGGATAATTCACAATTAACCAATTTACTTTTAAATGTGAAATATGACTTTTTACCAATTGAAAAACCTACGAGTGAAAAATTGCTAAAAACAGTTGGTTCCACGAAAATCATGGAAAATGATGAAGCGATCGGTATGGGCTTTTTGGCGCCAACCGCATTAACCAAGTTAAAATTAGCAAAAAATAATCCTTTAGATGCCCAAGAAGAACTCCTGCAAACGCTCGTGCCGACGGATAAACCTTACTTTAAAACAGCTTCGTTGATAAATGAACCTCATCATACCAACGAAACAATTGAAGCAACCTTTAAAGTGAATAGCACTGGCGACTTGCATCTTTATATTCCGAATTTAAAATGGAAAAAGGTTACACAATTGAAGGTAAACCAACAAGTTATCTCGACGCCAATTTATATTGCAACCAATCAACTGTTCAATTTAGGGCATTTTGAAAAAGGAACTACCGTGACCCTGTCACTAACTGCTGAACAAGTGGTTGATTTAACTAATTGGCAGCTTCAAACTTTAGACCAAACAGCCTTTAATCGTGCGGTTGACAAATTACGCCAACAAGCTCTTCACGTGAACCTAACTAAAAAAGGCCACTTAAATGGCGCACTGAATGTAACTGGAAATGATACTCAGTTACTGTATACGTCCATTCCTTATGACCAAGATTGGCAAGTCAAATCGTCGCTACAAAAAGAACCCTTAAAAACACAACGCATTCTAGGTGGCTTTTTAGCTGTTGAAGTTCCAGCTGGCAAACAGCAGTTAACCTTTGCCTATCATCCAAGAATGATTTATCTCGGCACTGCCGTCAGCGGAACGATTTTACTGGGAACGGCTGGTTATCTTGGCTTTAAAAAATACCGTCGAAAACGTCAGGAGGCCACTCATGACTAATCAGAAAAAATTTTTAAATGGACTCATTCGGTGGCTACCCCTAGTGGGACTTGTGCTTTTCTTCGGCTTAATTTTATGGGGATATTCCAGAGGAATTTTTCATTCTGTTGCTTCATTGCAAGCTTTTATTAAACAGTTTGGTAACTATGCGGTTCTGTGTTTCATTCTTTTACAAATCGTCCAAGTGATTATTCCTATTCTACCTGGAGGAATCTCTTCTGTTGCAGGAATGTTGATGTTTGGCAATTTGCAAGGCCTTTTGTATAGCTATCTTGGGTTGATTATTGGTGAGTTTATTGGCTTTTTACTAGTTCGTTACTATGGACGTAGCTTTGTAAAAATAATCCTTTCACCCAATAAATACAAAAAATTTGAAGAGATTTTAGACAAAAATGAACACAATGTCAAAAAGCTCTTAATCTTTACTATGTTAGTCCCCTTCGCTCCAGATGATATTGTTTGTTTAGTGGCGGGAATTACAGATATTTCTTTAAAAGAATTCATGAAAATTGTTCTTTTATTGAAATTCTGGTCTGTGGCTACTTACAGCTACTTAATGTTGTATTTGTTTCAATTATTTGGCAAATTATAACAAAAAGACAACAAAACCAACGTTTGGTTTTGTTGTCTTTTCTTTTTTAGATTGAACGTAATTGGGCAATCCGTTCTTTGACAGCCTCTTGTTTTTCAAGGTAGTCTTTTTCTTTTGCACGTTCTGCTTCCACGACCTCATCTGGTGCGTTTGACACAAAACGTTCATTTGAAAGCTTGCCTTGCACACGTTTGACTTCTTTTGTCCATTTGTCTAATTCTTTTTCTAAGCGAGCAATTTCTTCCTCGATATTAATCAACCCAGCTAATGGTAGGAATAGTTCTGCACCTGTTAATACAGCGGACATGGCTAATTCTGGCGCTTCTATTTCACGACTGATGACTAATTCCTCTGGGTTACAGAAGCGTTCTAAGTAGCTAGTATTAGCTGTTAAAAATTCTTCTACTTCTGTATCGTTTGTTTTAATTAACAAGGTAATTGGTTTAGAAAGTGGTGTATTCACTTCTGCTCGAATATTCCGAACCGAACGAATAACTTCTTTCAGAACTTCCATTCCTCGAGCTGCTGCTTCATCGTTAAATTCTTCATGAACAACTGGGTACTCTGCCACAACCAATGACTCACCTTGATGCGGAATTTTCTCCCAAATTTCTTCTGTTACAAACGGCATAATTGGATGCAATAAGCGTAAGATTTGATCCAATGTGTACACCAAGATGCTCCGTGTTGTTTGTTTAGCTACTTCATTGTCTCCGTAAAGAATCTCTTTACTCATTTCAATATACCAATCACAGAAATCATCCCAGATGAAGTTGTATAATTGGCGACCTGCTTCACCGAATTCAAAACGATCAAATAATTCTGTCACACGAGCGACTGTTTCGTTTAAGCGCGTTAAAATCCAACGATCAGCGACAGTCTTTTCACCACTAAAGTCAATATCTGCAGCAGTCATACCTTCTACATTCATGATAACGAAGCGACTTGCATTCCAGATCTTATTGATAAAGTTCCAAGAAGCATCCATTTTTTCATAACTAAAACGAACATCTTGACCTGGAGCTGAACCATTTGATAAGAACCAACGTAACGCATCTGCACCATATTTTTCGATGACATCCATTGGATCAATCCCATTCCCCAATGATTTACTCATTTTGCGTCCTTGCTCATCACGAATTAAGCCATGAATTAAGACATTTTGGAAGGGACGTTCACCTGTAAACTCTAAACTTTGGAAAATCATACGACTCACCCAGAAGAAGATGATGTCATAGCCAGTAACTAATGTGCTTGTTGGGAAGTAACGTTGATAATCTTCGCTTGCTTCATCTGGCCAACCCATCGTTGAAAATGGCCATAAAGCAGAACTAAACCATGTATCTAAGACGTCACTATCTTGAACCCAGTTTTCACTGTCGGCTGGCTCTTCCATCCCAACATACATCTCGCCCGTTTCTTTGTGATACCAAGCAGGAATTTGATGGCCCCACCATAATTGTCGCGAAATAACCCAGTCATGTACATTTTCCATCCAACGTAAAAATGTTTGATTGAAGCGTGGTGGATAAAATTCAACAGCGTCTTCTGTTTCTTGATTTTTCATTGCTTTTTCAGCTAATGGTCCCATTTTTACAAACCATTGGGTCGATAAACGCGGTTCCACGACAACGCCTGTTCGTTCTGAATGGCCCACGCTGTGATTCATTGTTTCGATCTTAATTAAGCGACCTAGTTCTTTCAAGTCAGAGACAATCGCTTTACGTGCGGCAAAACGATCCATTCCTTCGTATTTTCCAGCCAGTTCATTCATCGTGCCGTCTTCGTTCATAACATTTACTCGAGGTAAGTCATGACGATTACCGACTTCAAAGTCATTTGGATCATGGGCAGGTGTTATTTTTACAACCCCTGTTCCAAATTCCATATCTACATAGTCATCTGCAATAATTGGAATTTCTTTATCGACTAATGGCAAGACAACTGTCTTACCAATAAGTTCCTGATACCGTTCATCTTCTGGATGGACCGCAATCGCCGTATCTCCCAACATTGTTTCAGGACGCGTTGTCGCAATTTCAACAACACCAGAACCATCTGATAATGGGTAGCTCATGTGGTAAAAAGCTCCTTCAATATCTTTATGGATTACTTCAATATCAGACAATGCTGTTTTCGCTTTCGGATCCCAGTTAATGATATACTCACCACGGTAAATCAAATCTTTCTCGTAAAGAGAGACAAACACTTTACGAACAGCCTCAGATAGCCCTTCATCTAAAGTGAAACGTTCACGGCTGTAATCTAAAGAAAGACCCATTTTTGCCCACTGTTCACGAATGTGAGAAGCATATTCTTCTTTCCATTCCCACACTTGATCAACAAATTTTTCACGACCTAAGTCGTAACGTGAAATTCCTTGTTGTGCTAGTTTCTCTTCTACTTTTGCTTGCGTGGCAATTCCGGCATGGTCCATTCCTGGTAGCCATAACGTATCAAATCCTTGCATTCTTTTTTGGCGGATAATCATATCTTGTAATGTTGTATCCCAAGCATGCCCTAAGTGTAGCTTCCCTGTTACATTAGGTGGTGGAATAACAATTGAATAGGGCTTCGCTTTTTTGTCGCCACTTGGTTTAAATAAATCTTGATCTAGCCATTTTTGATAACGGCCAGCTTCGATTTCTGTCGGTTGATATTTCGTTGGTAAGTTTTTTTCTTCTGACATTTTTTCCCCTTCTTTCTTAAAATACGCGATTTGGAGCGGTAATTATTTTACAAATGAGTTTTTTGGGCTAAACACTAAAATACGCCCTAAAATACTTTCGTATTTTAGGGCGTAGATTCATCTTATTTACGCGGTACCACCTAAATTGCATTTGAATTGAATTCATTCAAATGCCACTCATTCGTGAGATAACGTTCACGAAACGAATCGTTCTACTAACGTACTGTGTTCAAACCATTGACTCACAAGCTACCTTCTCACTGGTTGTGTAAAAGTCTTGCACCTGAACGACTTTTTCTCTAAAACGACGCCAATGATACTCCTCTTGTTCGCTGTCTTTGCTTCATTCTACAATGAAGCGCAAGCAAAGTCAATTTGTAATCTAGAGGGATTACACTTTTTTTGCAGCTTCTAACGCTTGTTGATAATCGGGTTCCGACGAAACTTCTGAGACGATTTCTTCATAAACTAACGTTCCTTCTGGGTCAATCACAAAAATAGCACGTGCTAAACGGCCCATTTCTGGAATATACAAACCATAAGCTGCACCAAATGAGTCTTCAGTATCATGAAGCATTTCCATTTCGACACCCTCAGCGGCACACCAATTTGCTTGTTCTTCAACTGTGTTATTGGAAATCGTGATAATCTGAACACCGTCTAATTTCGCCGCTTCTTGATTGAAACGTTTCGTTTGCAGTGAACAAACACGTGTGTCGATATCAGGAACCACACTAATTAAAACCGTTTTACCTTTATAATCTGCCAAGTTGATTTCTTGGTTGTTTAAATTTTTCAAAGAAAAGACGGGGGCTTTTGTGCCAACTTCGGGCTGTTCACCTGTCAATTCTAATACGTGCCCTTTTCTTGTAACATTCATTCTGAAATCCTCCTTTTCCACTTTCAATAATAAGTATAGTAGAGGATTTTTATGAAGACAATTTTATTGCTTTGGGCTATTTGCTAGTGAAAAAGTTTCATTAAAATAAATCAGTGTTTGCAGTTCCGTTGTTAAATCAATATACTGCACACTAACGTTGGCTGGCACACTGACACGGTCTGGCGCAAAATTTAAAATCGCAGTCACACCCGCTTGAACAATTTTGTCGATGGCTTTTTGGGCATGGTGACTTGGTACTGTAGAAATGGCTACCGTGACCCCTTCTTGTCGAACGAATGCTTCTAACTCAGACATATCATGAACTAATAATCCATTAATCGTGGTGCCAACTAAAGCCGAATCATTATCAAAAGCACAGACAATATTCAAATTCTCGTTGCGTCTAAAATTATTTTTTAATAATGCCTTGCCTAAATTGCCACAACCAATCAGAGCAATTCTTTTTTCTTCTTGCGTATTTAAAATATTACTAAATACCTCAATTAAATACGGCACATCGTAACCATAACCGCTTCGGCCCAGTTCACCAACGTGGGAAAAATCACGCCGAATCGTTGCAGAAGGAATCTGGATCATTTCACTAAACTCTCGTGATTTAATGCGTTTAACACCAGAATCCCCTAACATTTTTAAATAACGTAAATAAACCGGCAAACGTTTTGCCGTTGCTTTAGGCATTTTTTTCTCCATCCTCTGTCCTCCTTGTTACCTACTTCACATATTCAGTTTATCACGGTTCCCCTCTCCGAGCAACTTGTTTGTGAAATAAGTACAAAATAAATACAGTGACGTCTAAGCGACCGTCACTGTATTTATTTCTTATAGGAAATCTGCAAATTCGTCTTCTTGTTTATCTTTCGCTGTTTCTGCTGAAATCTCTGTAATTTTGAGTCCTTCTAAGGCCCGAGCCATTAAACCTTCTAAGTCTAAGCGCGCTTCATAATCTTGCGCTTTATCCAAGCGAGGTCGTGTTTTCGGTTGCGGTGGCGCAAAAATTGTACAACAATCTTCGAAGGGTTGGATGGCTAATTCAAACGTGTCAATTTTTTCGGCAATTTCGATAATTTCTGTCTTATCCATTGAAACAACGGGTCGAATTATCGGTGTTGAGGTAACCTCATTAATTGCTACCATACTTTGAAGTGTTTGCGAAGCCACTTGTCCTAACGATTCACCGTTAATAATGACTAAACCTTTCCGCATTTCACGAATTGTATCTGTTAAGCGTAACATTAAACGTCGTGTAATGGTCATTAAGTAGCCTTGGGGAACGACTCGTTTTATTTCTTCTTGAATTTCTGTAAAGGGCACTTCAATAAATTGAATAGTTCCTACATAAGGGACTAATTTTTCAGCTAAATCTTTAGCCTTTTGTAACGCTTGTTCACTTGTATAAGGCGGACTAGCAAAATGGACAGCTTCCACTTCCACGCCACGTTTCATAGCTAAATAACCAGCAACTGGTGAATCAATGCCTCCTGACAACATCAACATACCACGACCACTGGTGCCCACTGGCAATCCACCCGCACCGCGAATCGTTTCATAAGATAAATACGCCGCATCTTTACGAATTTCAATTCTTAAGTTAATATCAGGCTTTTTCATTTGTACTTGAATTTCCGGAATGGCCTCGATAACAGCGCCACCTAATTCTTGATTCAAGCCATTTGAATCAAGTTCAAATGAATGGTCCGAGCGTTTAGCAGTAATTTTAAATGTCTTACCTGGCGTATAAACTTCCCGAACAACCTCTTGAACCATTGCACGAATCGCTGGCATTTCTTTTTCAATACGAATACTTGGTGAAAAATTTTGAATCCCAAACACTTTACTTAGTTTCGGAATCACTTCTTCACTATCTTCCCCATTTAATAAAATATGCATTCTGTCTCGATCTGCATGGATTTTCAATGCTGGAAAATCAGCTAACGCACGTTTCACATTTTGTGCTAACTGCATGATAAACGTTTTACGATTTTTTCCTTTAGTTGATAATTCGCCATAGCGAACCATAATTTCTGTATATTTCACTCAATTAATTCCTCTCTGTTCCTGTATCTTCACAGGTCAATGTCTTTGCAAATTATACATCAAATAAGGGGCGTTTTTCTAGTGCTTAGTCGAAAAAAAATAGTTGATTCATAAGTTCATTGTCTTATGAATCAACTATTTAATAACTTTCTCTCTTACTTATTGCGCATTCAGGATCCACATGAATCCGACAAAAACAAAGAACAAGCCATACATAATTGGCGAAACTTCTTTCCCACGTTTTGCCGCAATCATTGTAATTGGATAGAAGATAAAGCCTAAGGCAATCCCATCTGAAATGCTATATGTCAATGGCATTCCTAACAAGATTAAGAAGGAAGGAATCGCAATTTCCATCTCGTTCCATTTAATTTTGCTTAAGGATTGTGCCATCAAAACACCAACAATAATCAACGCTGGTGCTGTAACTTGCGAAGTGACAACTGCTAACAAAGGAGAAAATAGCAAGCTGAAAATAAATAAAATCCCGGTTGTAATAGCTGTGATTCCTGAACGACCACCCACAGCAATCCCCGCAGATGATTCGACATATGCGCCAACTGGCGATGTTCCTAGTAGAGAACCAGCTAACATCGCTGTTGAATCAGCGGCTAAAGCTTTCCCCACACGCGGCATTTTATTGTCCTTCATAAAACCTGCTTGATTGGCTAAGCCCACCAACGTACCAGCCGTATCAAAGAATGTTACTAATAGGAACGTTAAAACCACGACCCACATTTGAATCGTATTGATATCTTTCACATGTCCTAACGCCACTAAAAATGTTGGTTCTAAACTTGGCGCGCTTGAAATAATCTTATCAGGCATTGGAATAACGCCTGTCGCTAAACCAACAATCGTTGAAATCGCCATCCCAATAAAAATACCACCAGGCACTCGACGAACTAACAAAATTGCAGTTACGACTAAGCCGACAATGGTGACCCACGTTGAGCCAACGTTCAAAGGTCCTAAGCCAACGAGTGTCGCATCATTAGCCACAATTAAGCCACCTTGGCTTAAACCAAGAAAAGCAATAAACAACCCGATCCCACCTGAAATGGCAAATTTCAAGTCTGCAGGAATTGCATCAATAATTAGCTCGCGTAATTTAAAAATTGTAATTAAAATAAATATCAATGAAGCCACAAAAACGCCTGCTAATGTCGTTTGCCAAGGAATCCCCATACCAACAGAGACTGAATAAGCAAAGAATGCATTAATTCCTAAAGCTGGTGCTGTCGCAATCGGATATTTCGCCAACACACCCATTAAAATACAACCTAAGGCACTCGCTAAAGCGGTGGCAGTAAAAACAGCGCCTTCGTCCATGCCAGAAGCACCAAGTACGGTTGGATTAACGAACAAAATATACGCCATTGAGATAAATGTGGTGAAACCAGCTAACATTTCTCGTTTCATATTCGTATTCAATTGTTCAAGTTCAAAATATGAACTTATTTTTTCTTTCATGTTCCGTCCTCCTAAAATCTAAATATTTTACAATGTTCGTAAAATATTCAATTTATTAATGAAACAACGTGTTTAATCATATAATAAACCAACAAATAAGTAAATATCAAATTCTAAATTCTGTAAAAAACGAACAATCACGATTTAAAAAAGTATTCCTTTCTAGGAATACTTTTTTAAATTAAATCGTTTGTGTGGTCGGGCGAACAACCATTTCACTGATTGACATACGATCTGGCGTGTCTATGGCAAAGACCACCGCTTGCGCAATGTCTTCCGCCTTTAAGCCCCAACTTAACTGTTCTAGATGTAACGTTTCAGCTACTACTCGATTAGAAATTGTTTGATAAAGTTCTGTTTGTACAGCACCTGGTGAAATAATCGTTGATTTAATGTTATTCTCTCTTTGTTCTTGTCGCAATCCTTCCATAATTGCTCGAACAGCAAACTTTGTTCCACAGTAGACAGCCGAATCTGGATAAACGACATGTCCTGCCACAGAATCAGTAGCAATAATCTGCCCTGATTTTTGTTCAACCATAATTGGAAGAACTGCCGCAATGCCATTTAAAACACCCATAATATTAATATCTAGCATTTGACGCCATTCTCCTTTTGGTGCTTCAATAAGAGGCGCCGTTGGCATAACTCCTGCATTGTTAAAAAGAACATCAATTCGTCCATATTTTTCCATTGTAAGCTTGATTACACGCTGAACTTCCTCTTCTTTCGTTACATCTGCTTGTTGCACGAGAATCGTTGCTTCAGGAAGTTCTTTTTTTATAGCAATTAAACGTTCTTGTCGACGTGCTGCAATGACTAACTTCGCTCCTTTTCTGGCAAGTAAACGGGCTGTTGCCTCACCGATGCCACTGGAAGCGCCCATGATAATAATAACTTTTTCTGATAATGATTTCATTATATTTCCTCCTTATCTTCCTGAATCCAACGAATAATTTTAGCTGGTGTTCCTGCAACAATAGCGTTAGCTGGCACATCTTTAGTTACAGTCGCATTAGCTGCTACGATAGCATTTTCACCAATCGTAATACCTGGTAAAACAGTGACACCCGCGCCTAACCACGCAAATTTTTTAATGGTAATTGGTGCTAGCAATACACCTCGCCGTTTCATTGGCAGTTCCGGATGATTGACACTTAAGAGATTAACGCGCGGCCCAATTAAAACATTGTCTTCAATTATAATGCCCCCTAAATCAACAAACATAGCTGCCCGATTAATAAAAATATTTTTACCAAAATGTATATTGCGTCCAAAATCTGTATAAAAAGGCAATAAAATCGTAACGGTTTCGTCAATTTTGTCTTGGATAATCGTGGCAAGAAGATTCCTTACTTCATTATGTGTGTAGGCTTGTTGATTTAATTCTATTAAATAGCGACTATTTTCCTCTTGAATCTGATGAATAAGTTGAAATAGTGGTTCATCTTTATCAATGCTACCTGTTGCAACTAGTTCTTGGAGATTTTTTGTAAGCATTACTAATCGCCTCCTTTTGCTAAATTTATCGTAATACGTGACAACTCCTCTGTCTAATACTTATAATAAATAGATAAGTATGCGTTTTAGTTATAGGAGGGAAAGTAATGGAATTACGAGTGATTCACTATTTCTTAGCAGTGGTCCAAGAAAAAACGATTAGTGGCGCAGCCAAACAACTGCATGTATCACAACCAACATTATCTAAGCAATTAAAAGAATTAGAGGAAGAATTAGGCGTGACATTATTTATACGAGGAAATCGACAAATACAACTAACACCTGAAGGAGAATATTTAGCTAAACAAGGGCAAGATATTTTAAGCTTAGCGAATAAAACAGTCACCAACTTGTCGCAAAATGAATTCATTAATGGCGAAATCACGATTGGTGGCGGCGAAACAAAAGCTATGTCTTTTTTAGCGAATGCACTACAACAAATAACAAGCCAGCACTCAGCTGATATTCACCTTCATTTATACAGTGGGAATGCAGATGATGTAATAGAACGGCTAGACAAAGGATTATTAGATTTTGGTTTAATTATTGAGCCTGCACCTAAACAAAAATATAGCTATTTAACATTACCAATTGTAGATACATGGGGCTTAATTACTGTAAAGGACCATCCCTTAGCCACTAAAAATGTTATTACTGCAGCCGATTTAAAAGAAGAACCTTTATTTATTTCTCGACAAGCACAAGTTCCGAATCGTTGGGACCTACAACTTACTTTACAACGCTTCACTGATGGTAGAAGCTGGGCTAGGTAGCGCCCTAAGCATTGATGGTATTCTAGAAACAAAGCAAACAAATTTACGTTTTATCCCGCTATATCCTGCTTTAACAGCCAAAATTAGTTTAATTTGGCGCAAAAATACGGTTCTTTCCACAGCTGCTGCATTATTTTTAGAACAAATAAAAAAAAGTATTCAACGCCCTGAATAATAGGTCGTTGAATACTTTTTTAAATCATCACTGTGATCGTAGCTGCTGCCAAAATCAAAACTAAGCCGATAATCGTTACGGTCATTTCCTTGGCTGTTTTCTTTTGACCTAAGAACCAAATACCTGTCAACGTTGCAAGCACAACTGATGTTTGGGATAGAATAAAGCCCGTTGCCAAGCCATTCATATCTGGCTGCGCTGAAATTAAATAAGTTAACGCTGCAAAGGCGAAGAAAAAGCCTGAAAAAATTTGTTTGTAAGAAACAGTTTCTATAAATGGCGATGTTTCCCCACCCTTAATAGTGACAACTGCTGAATAAATAACTGCGACAATTACCATGCCTATTGCTTGTGGTAAAAAGGCATGCATGCCATCAATTGCCGTCGCTTGGGGTGCTGCAGAGTACGCCCAATAGCCGATTTCACCAACGGCTAATAGAAGAACTGCTTTTTTCATAATCCCAGCACTCTCAGCGGACTCCGTTTCCGACCAGACCGTCATTTTGGCACCAATCATGATTAACACTAAGGCAAATGCGCCTAACAATTTGGCTGTCGCACCTGGCCAGTTTCCTAAGAAAAAGACACCCCAGAGAGAAGCACCTAAAAGTTGGAACGCGGTCGTTACTGGCATGGCACGTGATGAACCAATCATCGTGAAGCATTTAAATGTAATGATTTGCGCACAGGCCCAACCGACACCAGATAAAATTGAAAAGAATAAATCCATGCCCGTTGGAAAAGCTAAACCATTAATCATTGAAAAAATAGCGGCAAAAATTAATGTTCCTAAACTGGTACCAAGAATTTGATTCACTGGACGACCACCAATTTTGGAAGCGATTGTTGGGAAAAGCCCCCAACCTAGAAGCGGTCCTAAACCGATTAATAATGCAGTCGCATTCATCTCTATTTCCCCTCTCTCGTTTAAAAGACAACGTTACTTTCTAATAAAATATTTGCGTAAGGGGTCATTTCCCCTGTCCGAATAAATGCATGGCAGTTGTTTAATTCTTGTTTCATTTCTGTATGAGGAATAAAACTGATGGGAGTTTCTGGTAAACGAGTTTTAATTGCTGTCAACATATCAGGATTTTCTGTTTTAATTTCTTCTGCTAAATAAATTCGTTGAACTGCCAATTCCTCAAGAACATTGTTTAAAACTTCCATAAAACTAGGGACACCATTAGTAACTGCTAAATCAATTTTTTCTGTAGTCCGAGGCACAGGCATGCCTGCATCACCAATACTTAATTTATCAAAATGACCCATTTGTGCGATAACGCGGGAAATATCTGAATTAATAACTTTTGTTTTTTTCATGTCGCTCGCTCCTTTTTATTTGTCTGCCAATTCGTGTTGATAAGGAATCGAAGGTTGGGCTCCAAAACGTTGAACAGTCAACGAGGACGCCTTGTTTCCATAACGAATAGCTTCTTCCAAATTGCTAAAGTCTTTCTCTAATATACTACTTAATGCACCAATAAAAGTATCGCCAGCAGCCGTTGTATCAACCGCTTTCACTTTAAAAGCAGGCACAATACCACTTCGTCCATTGACGTCATAAAAGGCGCCTTTACTACCTACTGTAATAATTACTGCTTCAATCCCTAATTGATGAAGTGCTTCTGCAGCTTTACGCATACTCGCTTCATCTGTGATTTTAATGCCTGTCAAAATTTCGGTTTCTGTTTCATTTGGTACAATCATATCTGTCACGTTTAGTAATTCTTCAGGAACTTGTTCTAACGCAGGTGCGGGATTTAAAATCGTTTTGACGCCTGCTTTTTTAGCAATTTTAAACGCTGCAATCGTACTATCAATCGCACTTTCAAATTGGGCAATCACAAAATCACTTTTTTCAATAATTTCTTGATGTTCCTGGACTTGTTTTGGCGTAAAGGCGTTATTGGCTCCCGCGTAAATCATAATGCTATTTTCACCAGCGTTATCTACCATAATAAAGGCTTGGCCAGTAGCTGTTTTCTCTAAAGTGGTGACCCCAGTTAAATTAATTTCATCTTGACTCATTAAATCAGTCATCATAGCTCCAGCGCCATCATTTCCCACAGCACCAATAAAATATGTTTCTGCGCCTGAACGTTTCGCTGCAACTGCTTGGTTTGCTCCTTTACCACCACCTGCTGTAAAATGTTCAATGGCGTGAATTGTTTCGCCTGGTTTTGGCATTTCTTTGACTCTTAATGTTGTGTCTAAATTGATACTTCCGATAATTGTAACCGCGTTCATTTTCATCCACCTCAATAAAATTTATTTTTTCATTCTAATTAAAACGTTTTAGTAAAACGTTTTAATTCCACAACAAAAATATAGCACACCTTGAAAGCTATTTCAAGGGTGCTGTCGAAAATCGTTCAATCAGTTGGACAGGCAAGGTTTGCTCCTCCCAATCTTTTGCAGGCTGATGGATTCTTTCCAATAATAAAGTCGCCGTAGTTTGCCCCAATTGAAAAACAGGTTGAGCAATTGTTGTTAGCGGCGGCGAAACATACTCGCACATATCAACATTGTCATAACCAATAATGCTGTAATCCTCAGGAATTTTTTTGCCCGCTTCTGCTAATCCTCGATATAAACCAAAAGCAATTTCATCATTGATAGCAAAAATTCCGGTGCTCTCTGTTTTTAAAATTTCGGGGACAGCTTGGTAGCCGCCGGTTTTTGATAATTCTGTTTCGATCAACTGGACCTTTTCCGTATAAACAGAACAAAAACCTTTTAACCGTTGCTGAATATTGACTGGCGCATGTGGTGGCATTACCACGACGACCTGTTCATGTCGTTGCTCTTGTAAATGCTTTGCTGCTAGTTGCCCACCTCTATAATCGTCTGTCAAAACAGCATCGCTAAAGCCTTCTGCTTTTTTTTGGTCAAGTACAATAAACGGAATCTTTTTCGCACGTAGCGTTTCATTAATCGTTTGATTGGAAATTTCAGAACTTGCAATCACAAAGCCATCGACACTACGACGAATCAACTCTGTTAAATATTCATGTTCTCTTGTAACATCTTGGTCCGCATTGCATAACATCAGTATAAAATTTTCTTTGTATAAAACACTTTCAATTCCTCGAATCAATTGCGCGAAAAATGGGTTGGTAATATCAGGTACGATTACGCCAATCGTCTTACTTTTTTTCATCACCATACGTTGCGCAAAATAGTCGGGCTGATAGTTTAATCGCTCTTTTGCAGCCAATACTTTTTCGACCGTTTTCCCACTAAACCGTGCCCCATTCCCGTTTAAAATTTGTGAAACGGTAGTAATAGAGACACCTGAGTCATTGGCAACATCTTTAATTGTAACCTTTTTATTTGTCATCCTACTTCTCTCCTTGCCGTGAACGCGCCCATTCACCGGACCTCTTAATCTCATTTAATTTACTACAATCATTTACTTTACGCAACCACAAATAAATACGTACATTCGTTTAAACCGTCCTTTCATCCCTTCAACAAATTTCGTTGTTCTACTTTTAAAATGTTATACTGTAGAAAAAATGATTTACTTTTTGCTGAATGGAGGGCCTTAATTGAAAAAGAAATCGATTGGTTTGTTGTTAGCTAGCGCATATTTGTTCCACGCACGTTCTCGTCAAAAATCCTTAAAAGCCTGTCTTTTTGAAGATTCTTTACGTCTTTCCCAAATTGCTCGACTTGAACGAAATCCGAAAGTCACCAAGGCTTTTTATCATTGGCAACGATCATTAAATGAACAAGTAACTTTGCCAAAACATTTACGTCATCTTTTTCCTCTTCAAGAAATGACTCAAATTCCTACGATGTATCGCATGTCAAACTCCGTTATTGCACCTACCAAGAAAGCTGTACTGTACCTGCATGGTGGGGGCTTTACATTGAATCTCGCCTATAGCCAATTAGACTTTAGTTATAAACTAATTGAAGATCTCTCTTTTGCAACAGATTATTTTATCCCTGTATATCCATTAGCACCAAATAAGTCTTTTGCTGATATTTATAATCATTGCTATGCTGCTTATCAAGAAATTTTACAGCATTATGATCCCGAAGATGTTATTTTATTAGGTGATTCTGCTGGTGGCACATTGGTTTTAAACGTATTGCAGAATTTAGCCATCGATTTCCCTGAACGCTTACCCAAAGCTGCTGTTTTAATTTCTCCTTGGTTAGATGGACATTTAGACATTCCTGTTGCCAAAAGTTATCAAAAAAAGGACAAAATGATTGGCATGAACTATTTACAATTAATTGCCCAAGAGATTGATGACACGGCTAATCACGCCACGCTTTCTTTAAATTGCTTGTCCTTTGATTATCAAAAATTTCCGCCACTTTTTTTCGTGGGCGGCACACATGAAGTTTTTTGTCCTTCCTATCACCAATTTTTAAAACAATTAGGGCCACGACCACAAGATACTTGCCGATTGGTGCCTGGCATGCAACACGTTTTCGCAATGAAACAATACTTGCCCGAAGGACGACAAGCGCGGAAACAAATTGCACAGTTTATCCAAGAACAATGGTAAAAGGCAAATGGGACAGAAGTCAAAACGACTTCTGTCCCACTTGCCTTTTTTTAGAACAAAACACTTAGTTTTCTTCGGCGACTTTTTTCTCCCGCATAGTCAAAACAGCGCTAGCCAAAAGAACAACCACTACAAAAGCAATGATTCCTCCTACTAAAAGACTCGGACCTGCCTCACCTAATTTGCCTAAAAATAGACCTGGGATTAAATAATCTGTATCCGCAAACGTTGAGGATGCTAACTGTAGATCACCCAAGACTGGTAAAATAAATAACGGTAACCAACTAATTAATAAGCCATTAAACGCAGCCCCTAAAATCGCTCCTCGACGTCCCCCTGTGGAATTTCCAAAAACGCCTGCCGCGGCACCACAGAAAAAGTGCCCAACAACGCCGGGTATAATCACGGTGGTATTCAGACCGACCATCGCTAACATTGAAATAGTTCCCACAATAAAGCTCACAAAGAACCCAATCAAGACAGCATTTGGCGCATAAGGAAAGATAATGGGAACATCAAGTGCTGGTTTAGAATTAGGCACTAATTTTTTAGCAATTCCTTGGAAAGCTGGTACAATTTCTCCTAAAACCATCCGCACACCTTGTAAAACCACTACGAAACCAGCCGTAAAGGTTCCTGCTTGAATTAATGAAAAGATAATCGCATTTTCGCCATTGCTTAACTCATGCTCGACATAGCCTGTCCCAGCCAGCAAAGCCAAAATCACATAGACAATCGACATCAAAATCATAATTGAGATGGTTGAGTCTCTTAAAAAACCAAAACTTTTAGGAATTTTAATATCTTCCGTTGACTTTTCTTTATTCCCAAAGACTTTTCCAATAAAGCCACTTGCCGCATAACCAATATTCCCTGTATGCCCCATTGCTACTTTATCATTTCCAGTAATTTGTTTCATAAAGGGCTGACAAAGAGCAGGTGTCACTGTTAATAAAGTTCCTTCAAATAAACCACCTAAAAGAATCATTGGCAAACTAACGCTAAAACCGGCCCCCACTAAAATAACGGCTGTCAAACACGAAACGTACATCATCGCTTGACCTGTCAAAAAGATATATTTAAAACGTGTAAAACGCGCCAACAGAATATTAACAACCATGCCCACCAACATAATCAGAGCAGTTGGTGTCCCATATTGTTGCAAGGCAATCGCTACAACTGCTTCATTACTAGGCACCACGCCTTGTGTATTTAATGCGGTTTGGAACATCTCCGCAAAGGGCGTTAATGAGTTCGCCAATAGCCCTGCGCCACCAATTAAAACTAAGAAGCCGACGAATGTTTTCAACGTTCCTTGAACAACATCAGAAAATTTCTTTTTCTGTAAAACTAATCCCAACAAAGCAATTAATGAAACCAGAATCGCTGGCTGGCTAACAATTGAAACAAATAAATTCAATAAAGTTTCCATGTTTTTCCTCCTTCTTATTGATGTGCAATGCCATTGTCATCTAAAACTTTCAAGACTTTCTCCTTCGTTTCATCGTAATCAATAATCGCATTTAAAGGAATGATTTTTTCATCAGGAATTGACCCTAAAGCATCTTGCAATGTTTTTTCGACAAAGAAGTAATCAGCCATATCACCACTGGCACTCCCGACATCTGTGTGATCAATTTGAAAATTATCTGTATCAACACCGACTTCCTCTAAAATTTGTTGGATATTCATTTGCACCATAAAACTTGTTCCTAAACCACTTTGACAAACTGTAAAAATCTTCATCTTATTTCTCTCCTTCTTGGATAATTGATAGTATTTCTGGGACGGTTTCAGCCGCCACTAAGCGATGTAATGATTCTTTTTTTGATAGAATTTTTGTCAGACTAGATAAGGCCCGTAAATGTGTTTCGTTATCTGAAGCAGCTAAACAAATAAAAAGGTGAATTTCATGCTTAGGATCTTCTAATAAATCGACACTTTTTTGGATTTTTAGTAATGACATGCCTAACTGATTAACGCCATCTTCTGGTCGCGCATGAGGCAATGCTACGTCTGGACAGATATGGATAAATGGCCCAAACGATTCGACTTTTTGAATCATTGCATCAATGTACTTTTCCGTAATACTGCCATTTTTTAATAACGGCTTGGCAGCTTCTGTGATTCCCGCTCGCCAGTCTGCAACTTCAGGCAGGACTTGGACTGTTTCTGTTGTTAATAATTCCGATAACATTGGACGCAGATCCTCCTCTTTTTCTAAAATTTTGTTCATTTTACGATGCAAGACACGATATAACTGCGCTTCTGTGACTCCTTTTTTTAAGGAAATGTAAGGTTTTAACGCATCTAAAATATCTTTAACATCTGGCATGGAAATACCTGGCAATAGCCAATCTGATTGGACTTGGTGCATCAATTGATTTTTCTCCAAAGAGCTCATAATGGGTTTGGTAAGATAAACCTTTTTGGCTGTTTCAATAGGGACCGTTGAGAAAATGATGTCATAACTTTTTTCAGATACATTCTCTATTTCCCTCACCGCATTCGTTTCTTTAAATTCAATCATTGGAAATAGCCGACGCAATTCCGATTGCAAAATCAACGAAGAACTGATACCACTGGGACAAACAATTAGCGCTTTTAGCTTTTCTTGCCGCTGCTCATTTTTTTGGCCGAAAATTTCTCCACCAAATAATATGGTAAAAAAACCGATTTCCTCTGACGGGATTGACCGTTTCGTTAATTTTTCTAAAGGAGCTAACGCTTGTTCACAAAGATGATAAAGCGACCGATATGATTGTCGAATATCCTTGATTAAAACATTCGGCAAGTAAAAGCCATAGTTAATCCGAAAATAAGCAGGAACCAGATGATAATACACATTCATGAGCAATTCACGAGGCTGTTCAAATTGAACGACGGCCAATAATTCCATTTTCCGAATAATTTCACCAGAAATATCTAATAAAAACTCTAACTTCGTATCTCGCAATTCTCCTTGTAAGGCTGTCATTAAACAAATCGTAAAAAAAAGACTCTCAGTTTCTACATTCGCCACTGGCCCAACTAAATCACTTAAAATACGACGACTAACGGGATAAGCGCGTAAGGACTGAATTAACTGGTTCTCGGGCCAGACGACTGTTTCATATTTGCCTAATCTTTTTTGAGAAAACGCAAGAAAGTAACTAATTTCATCCAATCTGCTGGGTACCAGTTGAAGCTGTGCTTCCTGGACGGCTAATTGAATGCCGTCACGCATTTTTGCGTATTGGCTCATTTGATGCTGACTGAGCCAGCAAAATAAAGCGAAGGTGCCCGACTTTTGTTGTAAGAGGCGGGCAAGCCAATTTTTCCCGAAACGACGAATCCGAAATTCATCTCCTTCTAGATAAAACCCTCGTTTTCGTTCGTAGGATAAAGCAATGTTTTCAGTTGCTAGTTGGTGTCGTACTTTTTTGATGTCCGCTAAAATAGTACCTTTCGAAACATCTAAAAAATTTTGGTAATGATACACCGATAGTTCTTCGATTTCTGAATAAGTGAGTAAAAAAATGAGTGCTTGTCTTTCTGTTTCGCTATAAATCACTTGACGTTGTTGAAAAAGTTGTTTTCCCCATTCATTTGCGGAAAGGTTTGGAATGCTGACGGTATTCTTTTGAACTTCTCCGCCTATTGTCGAAAGTTGTGTCACTAATTCTCGTTGCGAAAGATCGGTTATTTGTTGAGCCAAAGAGAGCGCAATTTTTTGCCCTGCATACTCGTCAAGGAGATAACTTATTTTATAATTCACAGCTGTGTCCTCCTCCTGTAATCATCATATAATGATAGCGCTTTATTTTCTATCTAAGTTGGGTACAAATGTCTACTGTACTTTTTTGATAAATTGTACCGTTCTTTATTTTAAAGTTAACAAAAACCCGTTGCAAGTTTCTCAAAAACTTACAACGGGTTGTTTTTATGTTAATTGTGTTTGTAATGCGATATTCAGCAAGATAGCTATTGCTACCCAGCCACCACACATCACCAGAAGCAGCCAACTAAACATTGATTGTTTTACTAAAGACTGCTTAGGCTTTGCTTGATGAACAAAATTCATGCTATTTACTAAGAACAGTAAAAATAAAGCAAAACAAAGGACGGCCAAGCCAGCACAAATCCAAATCCACATCGTAATCTCCATCTATATTCCTCCTTCTACAATTGACTCTGTTTATAAAAACAGCACATTATTTTTCCTTTTTCCTTTTTTTATTCAAATAATAGAAACTTATTAGTGCTACGAGTAAACAGGCAATACCAAGGCTGTAAAGCCATGTGCTATTTCGTTCACCTGTCCTTGGTAAGGACGTCTGTGCAGCTGTGGGATTCGTCTTAGCAGTAGTTTTTCTGCTCACTTTGTCTTGTTGTTGTGACGTTTTTTTATCTTTATTAGTGACTGGTTGTTCTGTTGACTTAGTGCCACCTTCCGTTTTTAGGGGTGCCTTCCCACCATAAAACGTCACACCGATATTCGTTTGTCCCGCTTCTTCTGCAAAGCTCTCAGAAGAAGCGGTCAGAATCGCAATGCTGACGGTTAAAAGTATTCCCCATGTCACCAGAAGTGATCCTTTACTTTTCGCTGTCATCATCGCGCACTCCTTGTCTATTTTTCAAAGCTGCCTGTTTTTCTTGTTGTAAATAGGCTTGTTGTTTTAGTATCGCTTTCTGTTGTGTAAAACGCCAAATAGCTAGAATTAGACTCACAATTGTTGCAGCTAACAATCCATAAAAAGCTTGATTCCACCAAGTCGGTAGGACCAATTTCACTACTGCTTCTTTGTTTAATTTCTTGGCTTCTTGACTACTGATGGTAAATTCTTGCTTAAACGGCCACACTTGTTGTTCATCTTCTTTCAAGACCGCTTTTCCTTCAAAAATATAGGTTCCTGGACGAACATCTTCTTTCCCAAAATCTAAATGGAAGTTCATCGTCGAATTCGGTGCGAAACGAACACTTGGTAAAATCCGTTTAGCATATTCTTTCGTTTCGCCTTTTTTCGTTACTTTTCCTTCTAAACGTACTTCAGGAAAAATAGCGGATGTCGGATTCTGAATAACCGCTTGGACCGATTTATTTCCTAAAGCAATGGTCGGAACTAATTTAACTAATTGAAGAGTCTCTGCTAGATACATTGGTGTATCTTCTGACGTTCGTAAAGCAATCGCTACGTTAAACCCATATCGACTGGTTAACCCCGTTGATTTTCCTTTTTCTTCCTTTTCATCTTCTGCAAGCGAAGCGTAGACACCACCTAAGACTAATCCCTGAAAACCATTTTCTGGAATTTCGACAGTCATTTTGGCTGCTACGGTTTTCTTAGCGGGAACTTTCACATGTTCCTCAGGCAATTTGATCAATGTTGTCAAGGGTACTTTCAAACTTGCATCTGTTTTTTTCTCGAAATCATTGTACACAATTAAACCATTGTCATTCGTCGTAGCATTTGCCAAATTTAAATCAATCGTTAATTCTTCATTTGTTTTATTAATTAATGACAGTTCTACTTCTTGTTTCTGTCCTGGTTTCACAATGAGATCGTAGTAGGATTGCGTATTTTTCGCTTGATTCTCTGGAATATTGGGTTTAACTGTAAATTTTGTATTCATGTTGTCATCCGCTTCTTCTGCTTGTACAGCAGAAGGGATGCTTAATGCCATCACACAAATAAAAACTGTGACGATTAGCCAGCGCATTGTCTTCATTATTTGTTCCTCCTATGTATCGAAAAGGAGCCGTGCACCACTGCGCAGCTCCTTTTCTAGTAATGCAGTATTCTCGTTAGTAACTGTTTATGGCGCAGCCACTAATGTCCAAGTTACGTTACCTGTATACGCACCATTTGTAATTTGTGAACTAGGTGTTGTAATGTTTAATTTTACATTTGATAATTCAGAATCCCATGTACCTTGACCTTTACCAACTGCTGCTGTATCAATTGATACAGCTGCTCCACCTACTGGAATAGTTGTTCCAGCAAATTCAGGGCTTCCTGGGTCTGCTGCAAAGGCAGCCACATCACGTGAGTATGTTTTTGCTGTTTCATCGTATTTAGCTACCGCACCTGTTTGCGCAAAGGTAATTGAACCTTCTAAAGTAGCAGTACCATTTTTCATTTCAGCAACGCCTGCAGTAACTGACCAACCAGCTTGTGTTCCACGAACATCCCCGACCGCATAACGTTTTGTTTGTGTACCATTTGCATCTAATGAAATCGCTGATAAATCAGAACTAACTTCTGTCGAAGCAAATTTGAATTCTGTTGGAACATATAACAAATCAAAGTTAGTATTCGGATTTACAGGATCTGGATCTTGTGTATCTCCGTCACCATCTCCAGTCCCATCAGGTGGTAATGAACCACTCGTCATTTCTACGTTTGCTGGTGTTGTACCAGTCGTTGTTGCATGTGCTGCTGCAGGAGCGATGCTTGCCCCTAAAATTGCCGTTCCTGCAAATAAAGTTACCAATGTTTTTTTCTTCATTTTACTCTCTCCTTTATATCTTGGTTGATTAATGAATAAAAAAGTTAAAAACTTTTCTATCTCGGTAGAACGTAAATTAAGTATATCGAAAAAAAGCCTGCTTGTGATTTCAAATTTTAAACACCTCATGCAAAAAAAATGAATTTACTATAACAGCAAGGTTCCAACGACTTTTCGCGTCTTTGAAAACGTAATTTTCAAAAAAGATATTGTTTTTTCCCATATATAAAGTGGTGATTTTATAAAAAAACAGCGAAAAAACGTCAAAACATTAGTAACAAACACTAACATTTTGACGTTTTCTCGCATTTATTAAATCAAAATTCCCTCAATATTTTTAAAAAAAATAGTGAAAACTAAAATTATATCGTTTTCATAGACAAAACGTACATTTTTTCTTACAAAAATTGACAATCACTCGCTGACTATTCTCTAATCAAAGCTTGCGTTGTACAACGGAAAGAACCACCTAACATTCTAGAAACATGGTAATCAATTGCCTCAACTTTGATACCTTTTGCCTCTATTTGAGGAATTAAGGTTGTAAACGATTGGTCCGTTATATACGTTTCTTCGTTAAGTGGTAGACCATTTGTCACTAAATACGCTGCTTCTTGCAAAGTAACATGAATTTTTTCCCAGTTTGCTAATTGCGCAGGAAGACCATCCAAAAAGGCTTCTTCACAAACAATCATCAAGCCATCTCTCAACAAGCTTAACGCACAATCTAAGTGGAGAATATGTGGATGTAACTGAACTGGCACCACCTCATAACCAAAATGACCAATCATATTGGTCAACCACTGAATCCCCGCTAGGTTACTTGCCAAACCGGAGTAGCCCACAAAAATTGTTTTTCCTAAAACTAAAACATCGCCGCCTTCAATAAAGGGACCTGCTTCACTTAAAGCCCCTTCAGAAATGTCAGGTTGTGGCGCAGCAAAATAATAACCTTCTGCTTCTTGTGTCCACTGCTGAATAATCGGACGAATTGGTAAAATTTCTTGTCGACGGTGTTGGAATCTTAAGTTTCCTTCTATTAAGAGATTGCCAATTGTAAAAAAAGGGTCTCGTGAAAAGAAGTTACTATATCCTACACCCAATTCCTTGCCATGTTCTTTTTCATAGGTTGTCAATAAACGCGGACGAAATACTTCTACGCCATAAGATTCTAATACTCCTTGCATGACTTCTTTTTCTTTTTCCCAACGAACTTGTTGTTCTGGTGCAAAGTCTGCTAAATCACGCCCTTCATTATTCTGTGTTAAACGGGCATTTTCCTCTGTTAAAAAAGTCGTATCCGCTTCATCAAATTTATCTGGTAAACAAAATTGCGATTGTGCTAAAACAACTGAACGCAACGGTGCAAATTCACTTTCAACATGCATTTTTTTCATTATTTGACCTCACTTTTATCTGGTTACCTTCATTATAACAGAGATAAAATTTTTATGCCTTTAATGAAGAAAAAGCAGAACTTCTATACGTTCTGCTTTTTCTTTATTTTGTTATTTGCCAATACCTTTATCTTTAATCTCAGCTTTTTGCCCAGTGCCATCTACTAAGCCAAAAATAATCTTCGCTTGGTCTGTATTATCAATTTGTCCTGAAAAAGCTTCTGCTTGTGGGCCATAAGCATAGACATTTACATCTTCTCCTGTGTGTCCGCCAGTAGTCCAACCAGTATTCGAACGTTCATCAAAAATCTTTCTTAATGCCTGAGCGATTTTTTCAACATCTTTTGACTCCGCCGCTGTTTTCACTGCTTTCAATTCAGCCTCACTTAATTGAAAATCAATATACTCAGTCACTGTTTTTTCCACATTACCATTTTTAATAATTTCTTCTGCCATGAAATCAGGCGTGCGTTTTGCCGCATGTAAAGGCTCCGTCAACCAGTTGTATTGATCGCCTTTACCTAAAGACAAACCACCAGTAGAATGATCTGCAGTTGTAACCACCAATGTTTCACCATCTTTTTTGGCAAAATCGATGGCCTTTTCAAACGCCGCTTCGAAGTCTTGCATTTCGCTCATCGCGCCAACAATATCATTGCTATGCCCGGCCCAATCAATTTGGCTACCTTCAACCATTAAAAAGAAGCCTTTTTCATTTTTATCTAACCGTTGAAGAGCCGCTTCTGTCATATCAGCTAATGAAGGAACTTCTTCCGTTCGGTCAATCATTTTAGGTAGCCCGCCTGATGCAAACAAGCCTAAAATTTTGTCGTCTTGGTTCTCATTTAACGACTTTTTATCTGTGACATGACCATAACCCGCTTGGGAAAATTCTTTGACTAAATCACGATCTTTCCGCGCAAATAATTCGGAGCCGCCGCCAAGTAACACATCGACTTTGTGTTGTCCGTCGATTTGATCATCAAAATAGTCATCGGCGATTTCTGCCATATTTTTGCGTGAAACATTATGTGCGCCATATGCAGCAGGGGTTGCATGTGTTATTTCAGATGTTGCTACAAGCCCCGTTGATTTCCCCACTTTTTTCGCACGTTCCAGCACTGTTTCTGTTTTGGACTTGTCATTATCGAGCGCAATAGCATTATTATAGGTTTTTACTCCGGCAGCCATCGCTGTCGCTGCGGATGCTGAATCGGTGACATTCTCTTCTTCATCTTCTGGATAAGTGGCTTGCTGTCCGACCAAATAGGTATCAAAAGCTGTTTGGGGAATAGGCTTGTCTGAGTGATTGGCTTTGAAATATCGATAGCCCGTTGTATACGGATTCCCCATACCATCTCCAATCATAAAAATAACATTTTTTACTGGTGCTTTTTCGGATTCAGTTGCCTTCGCTTCAGCAACCTCTGTTTGTTTTTCGCCGCTTTTCTGTTCAGATAAATTTGTACAACCCGCTAATGTTGTGAATGTTAATAAGGTAACCCCTAGCAAAGCTCTTTTCTTCATTTCCTTGTTTCCTCCTTCATATCTACCCATACATTGACTATAACAAGTCTTAGTTGATTTCTGATAAATAACAAGTAAACAAAGTGTTAAGTTGTTGTATTGCTTCTGTTAAGTTCCTTATTTGTCGCGTCTTGCTGCTCTTTTTTCGGCCTCTTTGCGTGATTGTTTCTGCGCTTTTTTTGAGCCGCGTTCAATATCTTTGAGTTTCTTTCGTTCATGGAAATCTGTAAATAAACTTTCTAAATCATAGTCTTGCGGATATAGATCTTGTGCTTTCGCTTGTAATTTCAACCGTCTTCGTGGTACATTTTCAATTTTATCATTCACAAATACTTGGATTTCTTGTTCACCCTCATCTGTAAAAACCAACCCAATTTGTTGTGTTTCTGTCAATAGGACACGATCACCTTTTTGATAACGGTGTGTTTCTTCTACAAACGTGGCAAAGGTCGTTTCTTTTGCTTTCAGGGGTTTAAATAGACTTCGATTAGTAGGGTATTCTTTCCGCTGAATATAATGAGCCGCCTTTTCAATGAGCTGTGGCTCCATCTTCATTTTACGTGCAATCCAAAGCGCCTGACTATCGCCAACTTCACCAATTTTCAATTGATATTTGGGCGTTAATGTTTCACGATCGAAGGCCATTGCGGCGGGCACAAAATCATCATGTTCTTGGGCAAAACGTTTAATTTCACCATAATGGGTCGTCGCAACTACCAAGGCACCCTTTTGATACATCGTTTCCATGATCGCAATCGCTAAGCCAGCTCCTTCGTTTGGCTCGGTGCCACTGCCAATTTCATCTAATAAAACAAGTGTGTGTCGCTTAACGTTACGCAACATTTCCGCAATATTTTTCATGTGCCCAGAAAAAGTGCTTAACGCATTTTCCAGATTTTGCTGATCACCAATATCGACAAAAATTTCATCTAATACTGGAATCTCTGTGCCCGCTTGTGCTGGAATTTGCAACCCAAATTGTGTCATGACAGTCAATAAGCCAACTGTTTTCAAGACAACCGTTTTACCACCAGCATTGGCACCTGTAATGACAAGTCCTCGATACTCTGCTCCTAAAGAAAACGTCAATGGTACTGCGTGTTCTAATAAAAGTGGATGTTTTCCTTGAACAATGCGCAAGCGTTCTTCTTTGTTTACTTTTGGCGTGATCCCACCAATTTCGCGACTATACTTTCCTCGTGCAAAAATAATATCTAAGGTGGTCATTGTATCGACGGCTTGATCGACAAGTCGTTCTTGCTCATTAATTAACCCAGTTAGTTCTGCCAAAATTTGATATTCTTCCGCTGTTTCTTCCGCTTTTAAGAGTGTCAATTGTTCATTTAATTTACTAATTGCTACAGGCTCAATAAAGACCGTTTGTCCTTTATTGGATTGCTCAATGATTGTGCCTGAAACCTTATTTTTATAGCTAGCTTTGATTGGTACCGTGTAATGTTCCCCTTTTTTCACCATCATATTTTCTTGAATGTACAGTTGATTATTTTTATTGCGTAAAAATTTTGTGACTCTTGTTTCAATGTCTTGTTGGCATTCATTGATCTGACGCCGGATTTTCCGAAGTTGACGGGAAGCATCGGTGGCGACTTTTTGGTTATGGATTTTCGTATAAATTTGTTCTTCGATTGCTCTGAAGTCAGCTAAGTGCTGACTGTAACTAAATAGGCGTGGTGTTTGGTATTGATTTTTTTCAAAAAACTTCTGGATTCGCTGACTACTTCTTAAAAAGTCAGCGACCTCAATCAATTCGTTTGGTGTAAGGATTAAGCCTTTTTTCACTTGTTGAAGCAAGCGGGTAATTTGACTCAAGCCCATGAAAGGGACGTGTTGTCCGCTATCAATAATTAAGCGGGCCTCAGTTGTTTCCGTTAAGCGGGACTGCACTGTTTCTAAACGTGTTGCAGGGACCATTTTCGCCAACCGTTCTTTACTATACTCGCCAATTGCACGTGTTTGAACTTCTTTAAGAATTGTTGTAAATTGTAATTTTTGAATGGTTTCATGATTCATTTGTTTTTTTCTTCCTTTCTATCGCGAAAAGAATACCTGGCGCCTTTAAATAAAAACCAGTTTCTACAGAAAAAAGAGGACAGCGTTCTACCGCTGTCCTCTTTATCATTGGATAAAGGTTACTAAAGAAACCTCTTTTAAAGGAGGTATTTAGTAAATGAGATGACTGACAGGTATCACTTTCTAAGCACACCAAATAAACCTTGCTTGGTTCACTGGTTATTCAACTTATCAATTAGATACCTACGACACTCACCAAAATACCCCACATTCATTTGTTGGTTTTTATTTATTCTCCACTTGAGAGTAGCAAATCTAGCGAAGAAAGTCAAATAAAGATTGGCCCTTTACTTATTCAATGTGTTTTTCATCATGGTTAGTAACGTTTTCACGTCTTCTGTTCTAGTGTCCCCTGTTTCTTGATCGATAATTGAGCTGTAAACATGAGGAATGATTTTTTTAACGCCGGCATCCACCGCAATTTGAACAATTTCTTCAAAGTTTTCTAAATCAATGCCCCCTGTTGGCTCTAAATAAAAGTCATACTTGGCACAAGCTGCTGCTACTGCTTGGTATTCTTCTTTGTGAGCCAAGCCTTTCATTGGGAAATATTTAATAGAACTGCCTCCCATGTCTTTCAACAATTTTATAGCGGTTTCGATAGGTACTTCCGCCGCTGGCGCACCCGAGCTTAACGGACCTGTCGCAATATTAACATAGCCAACTTTGCCTGTGGGTGACACCAAGCCATTAATCACTGTTTCGTCTTGACGAAGTAAGGCCCGCGAAGCGCCGACACCTGTGAAG
>NZ_JBFOEF010000012.1:0-62305 GCF_040886645.1 Enterococcus sp. GC34 | reverse complement strand
TTTAGAGGCGATCCTTTTTTTACTTCAATTCTTTCCCAGTCATCTCTTCAATAGTTCGAATAGACTTTGGACCAAAGCCATGCAACGAAAGTAACGCTTTTCGGCCTCGTGCGTAGAGTTCATCCACACTGTCGATTTTTTCATTCGTTAGTGCACGAACAGCTGGCTTTGATAATTGTGTTAAAATTTGTTCAAACGTTGTTTCAAACATGCTGTCGGTTCCTCCTTAGCGGTCGAAAAGCAGCGCTTTTTATTTTACAATTAATAAATCTAAGCTAGCAATTGATAACGCCATTTTAGCAATTTGCATTAATTGTTTTAATCGGTTTTGTTTGACTTTTTCATCCTCAACCATAACCATCGTTTCATTGAAGTACGCATCAATTAACGGACGTAGATTTACTAGTGCTTCATAGTTTTCTGCAATCGTGCGTGTCGCAAAAGCTTCAGATAAATCGTTAACTGCTTGATACAGTTCTTTTTCTGCCTTATTTTCAAACAGACTTGGATCAATCCCTTCTTCAGTATCACCTAAAAGTTCTTGACCTTTTTTCGCTAAATTAATAACACGCGTTAAGGCTTCCATTGATGGTTTAAAATCTTGATCTTCAAAACGGCTTTTTAAAATATTCGCTGAAGCAAATAATTTCGATAAATCGGCTTGCTCAGCAGACACCACTGCATCGATAATGTCATGGCGAACATTTTTCGTCATTAATAATTGACGTAAGCGAGCTTTCACAAATTCAACGACTTCTGCTTGTCCTTCGTTTAGTAAAACGCCATATTTCTCAACATCTTGATTCACTGCTTCATCAACTTCTGTTTGTAATTGGACTAATGGGAAGGTCCAGCCTTTATCTTCAATAATTCGGATAACGCCATAGGTTTGACGACGAAGTGCATAAGGATCGTTAGAACCTGTTGGAATCATACCAACTGAGAAGAATGAAAAGACGCTGTCAAGCTTATCGGCTAAGGCTAAAACAGCCCCGATTGCTGTTTCTGGCAATTCACCTTCACTGGAAGTTGGTAGATAATGTTCTCGAATAGCCGTTGCTACAGCTGGTTTTTCGCCTTGTAATAAGGCATATTTTTCTCCCATAATTCCTTGTAATTCTGGGAATTCACCAACCATATTTGTTACTAAGTCAAATTTATAAATTTCAGAGGCACGTTTTAAATCTTCCAATTCCTCCTCAGATAAGCCAACTTTTCGACCAATGATTTGTGCAATCAAAGCAACCCGTTGCATTTTTTCATAAATTGAGCCAATCTTTTCATGGAAAGTCACATTTTTTAGTTTTTCAACACATGCTTCAATCGTTAATTTTTTATCTTCATTGTAAAAAAATTCTGCATCTTCTAAACGAGCAATTAACACTTTTTCATTTCCTTTAATCACGTTTTCAAGGTGAACATTATCCCCATTGCGAACAGCGATAAAATGCGGCATTAATAAGCCTTGGTCGTTACGAACTTCAAAGTAACGTTGGTGTTCTTTCATAGAAGTCACTAATACTTCATCTGGAACAGATAAATATTTTTCATCAAAACTGCCTACAAATGCAGTTGGATATTCCACTAAATTCGTAACTTCTTCCAATAACTCTTCATCTAAAGCTAACTGCCAATTTTTTTCTGCAGCGAGTGCGTTCGCTTGATCAACAATCGTTTGTTTCCGTTCATTCGGTTGAACCACTACAAATTGTTCTTTTAATTTTGCTTCATATTCATTAGCATGTTGGAACGTCACATCGTCTCCCAAGAAACGGTGGCCACGAGAAGTTTGCCCTGTCGTCACGTCTAACACTTTGAAAGGAATTACTTCATCATCAAGTAGTGCCACAATCCAGTGAATTGGACGAATATATTCGAAATCATAGTTTGCCCAGTGCATTGTTACCGGGAAAGTTAGACTTGTAATCACGTCATTTAATTTTGTTAATACTTCTTTGGCACTTTGGCCTTTGGTAAACTTCGTCACATAGACATATTCGACACCATTTAATTCTTTGAAAACAATGTCCTCAGTTGTGACTCCTTGGCCGCGTACAAAACCTTGTGCAGCTTTTGACCAATTTCCTTCAGCATCTAAAGCAATTTTTTTCGCTGGACCTTTTACTTCTTCTTCAACATCTGCTTGTTTTTCAGGAATCGCAGTTACTTTCACGGCTAAACGACGAGGTGTGGCAAAGGATTGCACTGTTTCATAGTCTAAATGATGTTCATCTAAAAATTTGATTACTTTTTCTTCAAGTTGGATACGGCTTGGTGTGACAACATGTGCGGGCATTTCTTCTAAGCCAATTTCTAATAATAAATCTTTTGCCATGTTATTCTGCCTCCTTGGATACGTGTTGATCTTTATTTAATAATGGGAACCCTAATTTTTCACGTTCAGCCACAAAAATTTTCGCTACGGAACGAGCCATATTCCGAATGCGGGCTAAATATCCTGCACGTTCCGTTACAGAGACAGCGCCGCGAGCATCTAATAAATTGAATGTATGGCTACATTTTAAAATATAATCATAGGCTGGGTGAACTAAGCTTTCTTCAATACAGCGTTTAGCTTCTTTTTCAAATTTGTCAAAGTTTTCTAAAAGCATTTCTTGGTTACTAATTTCAAAGGAATATTTTGAATGTTCATATTCAGGTTGGACAAAAATTTCACCATATTTAACGCCTTGTGTCCATTCTAGATCATAGACACTTTCGACTTCTTGGATATATGATGCCAAGCGTTCTAACCCATAAGTAATTTCAGAAGTGACAGGATGACATTGTAAGCCCCCGACTTGTTGGAAATACGTAAATTGGGTAATTTCCATGCCATCTAACCAAACTTCCCAACCTAAACCAGCACAGCCCATTGAAGGATTTTCCCAGTTATCTTCTACAAAACGAATGTCATGTTCTAATGGATCAATTCCTAATAATTTCAAACTTTCTAGATAAAGTTCTTGGATATTTTCAGGAGAAGGCTTCATTACAACTTGGAATTGATGATGTTGGTATAGACGGTTCGGATTTTCACCATAGCGTCCATCAGCTGGACGACGAGAAGGTTCTACGTAGGCAGCATTCCATGGTTCAGGTCCAATGGCACGTAAAAACGTGTAAGGACTCATGGTACCGGCTCCCTTTTCTGTATCATAGGCTTGCATTAACATACAGCCATTAGATGACCAAAATTTTTGCAAGGTTAAAATCATTTCTTGTACGGTTAACTTGTTTTTCATTATTTTCCTCCTTGGAATATTTTTTATAGACATAGGGATTGGCTTTGCTTCGGGAATGTAAATTTAAAAAGGGCTACAGAGAAACAATTTTGTAGAATGGGATAATTTTTATTCGGTTACAACGTTCCACATCTGCTCCATGTTTTTGGCTAAACAGTTTGTTTTAACACAGAGGAGACAACGTTCCCTTTGGTCACCTTGTGCTGTTCATCATCTACTCCATGTTTTTGGCTAAGCAGTTTGTTTTAACATAGAGGAGACAACGTTCCCTTTGGTCACCTTGTACTGTTCCACATCTGCTCTGACACTTTTGCGCCAATTGAGCTTTTTTGAATAAACGTTACTATTTTTCTTTTGGTGTTAACTGTTTGCTTTTTTTATTCGGTTACAACGTTCCCTTTGGTCACCTTGTACTGTTCATCATCTACTCTGTCGCATTTGCGCCAATCGTAGTGATTCACAGCAAAAAGTCCCCATGCCTATTAATAGACATAGGGACGAATAATTATCGCGGTTCCACCCTACTTCCGATGTGTTCATCGGCAGCTTCGTTTGTCGTACTCCAAAGTGCCTTTCAAAAGTTCCGTGTTTCTGGCTCCCACTCTCCCAGATTCGCTTAACAGAGGGTTCTTTTTACTTCTCTTTTTCTTCGTACGTATTTAACTTCTCTATCATAATACGGTGTCTGAGGGAAGTTGTCAAATTTTTTTTAGAAAAACGACTGCTTGTTTATGTTTCTTTTTCTTCCTTCTTTCGTGGTGGAATTTTTAACGTATTTTCCCACGTTTTCATTTGATCAATAAATTTTTTGCTTTTTAAATGCAACCCGACATATTCATCGTATAACATATCAATCGTTTCTCGAATACTTTTCTTAGTTTCTTCTTTTACTTGAATGTTTTGGACTTTTTCATAGGAGACTTGCGAAAATAAGCGAATAAAATGAATTGCTCTAGGATCTGCATGGTAGCGCTGTTCATCTAAATGCCAATGTTTTTCACAAAGCACACCGCTATATTTTGAGGAATAATCAAATTTCCCTTGTGTTTCGCCACAAGCCACACAATGATGCCATTCTGGTCGTACACCAAAGCGTTCTAACAATTGAATTTCAAAAATATTTGTAATGATTTCCGAGTCTTTTTGCTCATTTAAAGCGGATAATGCCATGTGGGTAAATTGAAATAAATTAGGGTCATAGTGCTGATCTTCAATTGCTGCATCGACTAAGTTTAAAATATATGTTCCATATGCGTTAATAAATATGTCTTGTTGAATGTTTCGAAAAGGTTGAACTTCTTTGCTGCTATTGAGAAAAGATAAGCCTTCTTCTCTAAAATTTCCGATGTAGACGGCTTCTGTAAATGGCAGAATCGCTGGCAAAAGAGGATTATTTTTTCGATGCGCGCCTTTCACAAAAAACATCAATTTCCCATAGGATTCTGTAAAAATTTTGACGAGTTTATCCTTCTCTTTAAAATCCTTCGTAAATAAAATAATGCCTTTGGTCTCCCCTAATGCCATTCAATTCACTTCCATTTCTTATGTAAATTAGTGTAGTGTTTGGAAAGTTCGTTTATACACTCGCTTCCCAAACACTACTTTCTTAATATTCTTCTTTGCGATAACCAAAATCTTGTAAATAGATTTTTTTGTCACGCCAGTCTTTTTGGACTTTTACCCAAAGCTCCAAATACACTTTGTCATCTAATAAATATTCAATATCTTGACGCGCCTTGGTACCAATTTGTTTCAGCATTTTTCCGCCTTTGCCAATAATGATACCTTTTTGACTGTCCCGTTCCACAATAATGGTTGCTTGGACATGGACTTTATCGTTTTCATCCCGTTTCATTGAGTCCACAACGACAGCGACAGAATGAGGAATCTCATCTCTTGTTAAAAGTAACACTTTTTCACGAATTAATTCGGAAACGATAAAATATTCTGGATGATCCGTAATTTGGTCATCAGGGAAATACTGTGGTCCTTCTGGCATTTGCTCAACGAGAACATCCATCAAATGCTCAAAATTATTTCCTTCAGTGGCAGAAATGGGAATAATTTCTTTAAAGTCCATTTGTTTCGAATAGTCTTCAATAATACTCAATAAATCATCTGGATGGACTTTGTCAATTTTATTAATAATCAAGTAGACTGGACTATTATTATTTTTCAATCGTTCAATAATAAAGTCGTCACCTTTCCCGCGTTTTTGATCAGCACTTACCATAAATAAAGTAGCATCTACTTCACGCATCGCATTGTAGGCACTTTCCACCATGAAATCGCCTAAGCGGTGTTTAGGTTTGTGAATCCCTGGAGTATCGATAAAAACAATTTGTGCTTCAGGAATTGTATAAATTCCTTGAATCTTATTACGAGTTGTTTGTGCTTTGTCACTCATAATTGCAATTTTTTGGCCGACAATTCGATTTAACAATGTTGATTTTCCAACATTTGGTCTGCCGACAATGGCTACGAAACCAGATTTATGTTCAGTTGTCATTGTATTTCTCCTCTTATTTCCACATTTGAATGATTTGTAAAATTTTTGGTACAAATAGAATTAGTCCTACTAGCACTGCGAAACCGGCTGTTAATAAAACAGCTCCTGCGGCCATGTCTTTGACTTTTTTTCCGATTGGATGAAAGTGAAAATCCGTAAACATATCTACGACATTTTCAAAAATTGTGTTGATAATTTCTGCCAACCAGACAAGAAAAACGGCCAATAACAACCACAGCCATTCAGCAAGTGTTAAGGAAAACAAGAAACCAAACACAATGGCCGTGACGCCAAACGCCACATGTTTGCGCATATTACGTTCTTCTCGAAAAACTGTTTTGATTCCTTGCCAGGCAAATTCTAATGAATTAATAAAATGTTTATTTTTTCCTGTTTGCTCATCTTTTAAGGCCATACGCATCTAAAATCTCTTTCTGTAAACCAAACATTTCTTTTTCATCTTCAGGTTCCATATGATCGTACCCATTCAAATGTAAAAAGCCATGTACTGCCAAAAAGCCCATTTCTCGCTCCAATGTGTGCCCATATTCAACTGCTTGTTCTGCTGCTCGCTCTGTTGAAATAATTAAATCACCTAGATTACGTGGTAGCTCTGCCAACTCTTCATCATCAAAAATAATTGGCAATTCGTCTTCCCCTTCATCCTCTAAAGCAAAACTGATGACATCTGTAGGCATATCTTTGCCCCGATAGTCACGATTAATCACTTGGATACCTGCGTTATCTGTAAAAGTCACCGACATCTCCGTATCTTCGGCAATTTCTAGAAAACCCGCTGCAAATTGCAGCAAATTTTCGATTTCTTTGATTTCTTCTGTTGGTACTTTCTCGGTTTCATCAATGAAAGTAATATCCATTAGTCATCTCTCTTTTCTTGTTCATCTTTCATTTCTTCTGCTTCAGCTTTCATTTTTGGATACTTAATCCGTGAATGGAAGGTACTGCATAATCCATTAATTAATGATTTTTCAATGATGCGAATCTCTTTCATCGTTAACCCGCATTCATCTAATTGGCCATCTGAAATTCTATCTTGAATCACATTATGCACAAAGGCTTGAATTTTTTCGTTGGTCGGATGATCCATCGCCCGCACAGCAGCCTCACAAGTATCAGCAATACTCACAATCCCTGCTTCTCGTGTTTGTGGACGTGGCCCAGGATAACGGAAGTCTGATTCTTTAATTTCAGGATTGCGTTCTTTTGCTTTCACATAGAAAAATTTCATCAATGTTGTGCCATGATGTTGACGACAAATGTCAATCACCATTTGCGGCATATTGTACTCTTCTAAAATTTTGGCGCCATCAATTACGTGGCCAAAAATAATTTGTTTACTATCTTCTGGCAATAAAAAGTTATGTGGATTTTCTGCGCCAGCAGGTAAGTTTTCCACAAAGAAATTGGCGTGTTTAATTTTGCCAATGTCATGGTAATAACAAGCAACTCGTGTTAATAGCGACCGTCCACCAATCTCAGCAACAGCGTTAGCGCTCAAACTAGCCACCATCATGCTATGATGATAGGTACCTGGCGCTTCTTCTAACAGTTGTTTTAACAACGGATGGTTCGGATTACTTAATTCATTCAAGACAATCATACTATCATCAGTCACTAATAATTCGATATATGGATGCAAGCCCATTGTTGCTAAAAATGAAAGTACCGTTCCTGCACCTGCACAAATTAAAGCTGTCCACGTTTTACCATCTGTTAAACTCATTCCTTGATAAATCATTAAGACAACCGCCATGAAAACAGGAAAGACCACTACCCACATTAAAGCTGGGAAAACTTGCTCACTCATCCGTTTCCGTTTAACAACTGTTGCTAGAAATCCTGAGAATAAGTACATAATCAGAATAACCGTCAACGAGTTTGTGCCAATAGAATTATAAAAGATAAATAACGCAAAAACGACTTGGAAAATGGCAGCGATTATCCCTGAACGACGATTTACAAAATGATTTAGAATCAGCGGCGCAAAGGCTGCCGGATAGAACAAGGGAATATACATCAACTGCTCTGTTTGGAAAATCTGGAAGAATTTCATTAAAATAACACTGATTAGCATAGCACCCGTGTAAAAGATAATAAACGAGCGTTGTCGCGAAGGCTCAGTCACTTGTTTTGTAAAGAAAATTAACACTTCAACTTGAAGTAAAATAGCTAATGCTAATGCCACCATCGGAAAAATAGAGGTATTTTGACTAGTCATTCCTAGTAACTCAAGTTTTTCGACCGCTTTTGCATCAATTTGAGTACCTTCACGAACAATAATTTCGCCTTGATAAATCATTGCGGGTTGAACAGCATTCATCGCTTTTTGACGCAGCTCTTCTGTTCGTTTTTCATTGGCAATATCGTTTACCACAATCCCTTGGTTAACAATGTAACGAATGACTTGTTGCATGGTACTCGTAATATCTAAGTATTGAATTTTACCGTTAGCTTCTTGGCGAATTTTATCCAAATCAGATTCTCGAACGTGATTTTGCATTGCGTCATCCACCAACATCAAACTTTCTGAACGAACCTTATCCAATTGCTCAGAGGTTAATGTAAAGATTGTTTGATAAAAAACATTAGGAAAACTTTGATAAAACGTAACTTCATCTTGCGGTAAAGATTCAAACAATGACTTTAAGCTAGCTACTCGTTCTTCCACGGTCGGCGCAGGAATCGTTTCTTCCTTTTTGGCCTTCGCTTGCTTATTGCTGTACTCTTTGTCTACTTTTTCATTCGCAGAATCAATCAATTTAAATAACTTATCAATACGATTATGTTGGACAGATGCCGTATCTTCTTGATAAATATATTCGGGGGTGACAGCTTCTGCTGCCAATTTTTTTCTTTGTTCTGTTTCGTAGGTATTCTCGATATTTTTATTTGCACGAATGGTTTTCTCGGCCAGTTGACCTTCTTTAATTTCTACTCTTTTCTGATGGACACTGCCAAACATAATCATAAATAAAAGAAGAGAAAAAACGGCTAATAAAATAGGTAAATAGGCCTTACCTAAACGATCCCCTAACTTTGTAAGTACTTTTTTCAAAAGGTACTTTCACTCCTTCCCTAACTGCTTAGGAATGCTTTTGTTGTTCCTTTTCATAGGCTTGAATAATTTGTGCTACAACCGGATGACGCACAACGTCACTGGCTTCAAAATTTACAAAGGCAATTTTTTCAATGTCTTTTAACGTACGCTCGGCGTTAACTAAACCACTTGTTACACCACGTGGCAAGTCAATTTGACTAGTATCTCCATTAACAATCATTTTTGAACTAAACCCTAAACGAGTTAAAAACATTTTCATTTGGGCAACCGTGGTATTTTGTGCTTCATCTAGAATGACAAAAGCATCATCTAATGTACGACCACGCATATAAGCAAGCGGGGCAATTTCAATAACGCCGCGTTCCATTAAACGATTTGTATGATCCATACCAAAAATTTGATATAAGGCATCGTAAACTGGACGTAAATAAGGATCGACTTTTTCTTTTAAGTCACCTGGTAAAAAGCCCAAGCTTTCGCCAGCTTCCACCGCTGGACGAGTTAAAATAATTTTTTGTACTTCGCCTTTTTTCAAAGCTGCTACCGCCATCACCACGGCTAAAAAGGTTTTTCCTGTCCCCGCAGGTCCCACCCCGAAAATGACGTCATGAGTTTTAACTGCATCGATATATTTTTTTTGACCAACATTCTTAATTCTGATTGCCCGACCATGATGGTCCTTCATAATTTCTTCTTCATACATGGCAATAAACGCCTCTAAATTTCCAGCTTTGGCCATTTTTAAAGCAGAAACGACATCTGGCGTATGCACTTTGATGCCTCGTTGAATTAATGTTTGTAGCGCTCTTAACACGGAAGCGACTAACTCTACCTCTGATGATTCGCCAATTAACTGAATAACTTCGCCACGACTATTAATCGTTACGTGGGTATTCTCTTCTAAAAATTTGATATGTTTATCATGTGTTCCTAAAAGCATGTGTGCATCATCAGAATCAGTAAGTATTAATTCCAAAGATTTTGACTGATTATCTGTCAAAAAACGTCCATCTCCTTTATTATATAGTCCTTTACAATGATACCACATTCTTATCTGTTTAAAAAGAAGTCGTACCTGATTTGACTTTGAAAGTCAAAAAAGAGAAAACCGTAAAAAGCTACCGGTTTTCTCTTTACATAAAAAAACTAGGACAGTATCCTGTCCTAGTTTCGATAACGCTCTTAGTTTTCTTGTAATAATTCTTTCACAATTGCGTTAACTTGGTTGCCATCGGCTTTGCCTTTGACTTTCGGCATCATAGCGCCCATCACTTTACCAAAATCTTTTGGTGAAGTGGCGCCAGTTTGCGTCATTACCTCTTGAACTAGTTGACGAATTTCTTCCTCTGTTAGTTGTTGAGGCATATATTTTTCAACAATTGCTATTTCAACTTTTACTTTTTCAACAAGATCGTCGCGTCCCGCCTTTTCAAACTCTGATAAAGAATCTTTTCTCTGTTTCATCTCACGAGACAATACAGTGAGTTCTTCTTCTCCGTTCAATTCACGGCCCGCTTTAATCTGATCATTTTGAATGGCAGTCTTTAACATACGAAGTACGGCTAAAGTTTCTTTGTCTTTAGCTTTCATCGCTGTTTTAATGTCGTCATTCAATGTGGTTAGCAATGACATACCACCAACTCCAATTCATTCAAAACTAGAATTTTTTACGTTTTCTAGCTGCTTCAGATTTTTTCTTACGCTTTACACTTGGTTTTTCGTAGAATTCACGTTTACGTGATTCTTGTAAAGTACCCGCTTTTGAAACGGAACGTTTGAAGCGACGAAGAGCATCATCAAGAGATTCGTTTTTACGAACGACTGTTTTTGACATGTTATTCCCTCCCTCCGAGCTTAAAAAGTAACCGTTTTTCTTATTTGTGGGAAAAACCCACAAATTAAAATACTGTCCTTGTTATATTATAGCTAAAGCATAAATAACCGTCAACCACTCTACTGATAAAATACGAAATTTTTGTTTGATTTTTCGTCTTATTCGCTATTTTTCGCAACAATCGGCACAACGACCAAGGATTTCAAAGCGATGTCCTTCAATTGAACAACCTTTTAACTGTTCTTCAAAAAAATTCATCGGACACATGTGAATTTCTTCCGTTTTGCCACAAACCGTACAAATAAAGTGATGATGATGTTCCACCTCTTGGCAACAACGGAAGCGAAACTTTTGCTCGCCATTTAATTCTGTTTTTTCCAGCAATTCCAAGCGCTCAAAGTCATGCAAGTTACGATAAACCGTATCATAACTGACTCCTTTAAAGGTTTCATTCATAAATTCATACACTTCACGTGCAGAAACATACCGATTTCGCTTAATCAAATAGCTCATCAGTAATTCTCGTTTTTTAGTATATTTTAATCCACTGGCTTTCATGGTTTCTAAGGCTTGTTCAATATTGGTTTTTACTGGTGCCATCGCCATTTCCTCCCTCAACAACCTAAATCAGAATCATTACGAAATAGATTCTGGACTTATGGTATAATAAAATTATTAAAAATGCAAGAAAGGACTTACCTTCTATGACTATTTCTGAAGAAAAAAAATGTGTGACGATTTTTGTCATCTCAGATTCTGCTGGCGAGACCGCTTCAAAATTGGCGGCTGCTTCAATGGCCCAGTACCCCACTGTTGATTTTACTTTGATTAGACGAACATTCGTTAAAGACGAAGATAAACTGGTGCAAGCGTTAGAAGATGCCAAAAAAGCAGAGGCCATGGTACTGCATACTATCATTAATGATCATCTCGTGGCGATTGCTAATCAATTTTTCAATGAGCATCAATTGTTCCATTTTGACATTTTGACACCACCTGTTGCGGAAATCGAACGATTAACAGGTGTCGCACCTATGCGGGAACCAGGTGCCTTACATCATCTGAATGAAAATTATTTTAAACGAATTGAAGCAATGGAATTTGCTGTCAAATATGACGATGGCAAGGACCCACGAGGCTTTTTAGAAGCGGATGTGTTACTTCTTGGCGTTTCCCGAACTTCTAAAACACCGCTAAGTCTCTTTTTAGCCAACAAGAACTTAAAAGTTGCTAATTTGCCACTAATTCCTGAAGCACATTTACCGAAACAATTATTCGAAATGGACCCTAAAAAAATTGTTGGCTTAACCAATGATCCCAATGTTTTAAACGGGATTCGTAAAGAACGAATGCGCGCATATGGATTGCCTGAAAATACTTCTTATTCAGATATTGAAAAAATTCGGCGAGAACTGGCTTTTGCTAATGATCTTTATCAAAAATTAGGTTGTATCGTTATTGATGTCGCTTCTCTTTCAATTGAAGAAACTGCCTCAATGATTCTTAATGCTTTGAACTTAGAAGACCATAGCTATTATTCCACGGAAACATCCGAGGATTAAAAAAAAAACGAGAAAAAATCACTAGTGATTTTTTCTCGTTTTTTTTAAAAGACTTGAACGCCTTCTTGATCAATATTGAAAATTTGGATGCTCGCTTTGGTAGATAATTTCTCCAAGCTTTGAACAATTTCGTTGGTTCGTTCTTCTGGCGACAAGATTAGCACAGTTGGACCAGCACCGCTTAAGAAAGAGCCATAAGCACCTTTTTGCTGAGTTAAACGACGAATTTCTTTTAAATGAGGAACCAATGAACGACGATACGTTTCATGCCATTTATCTTGTTCCATCATTTTGCCTGCTAAAGGTAAATCTCCGTTTAAAATTGCGGCAATCATAACATTGGCAATTGAGCTGGCCGTAACCGCTTCTTTATAAGCCAATTTTTCGGGCAAAACAGCACGACTTTTTTCGGTAAATAACGGTTCCTCTGGAATAAATGCAATGACATCACACATTGGAAAGTGATGTTTGACATGGTAGACTTGGTTTTCTACATGGCTAGCCACCACGAAATCTCCTAAAATAGCTGGGGCCACATTATCAGGATGTCCTTCCATCTCTGTGGCCAAACGGACCTTTTCTTTAGGGGACAAATTTAAATGTGCTAGTCGGTTAGCTAATTCAATTCCTGCTACAATTACACTTGAGCTACTGCCTAGTCCTCTTGCAAGAGGAATGTCAGAAACCATCCGAATAACTTTTGGTGTTAATTCTGGTGCAATTTTCAATGCCGTTTGAATTAATAAATTCTCTTCATTAGTAGGGATCTCTTCTCCCAAAGTATGTTGAATTTCCCAAAATTCACTTTCACCTAAAACGTTGATTGTTAAATAAGCGGATAATGCAATGCCACATGAATCAAAGCCAGGTCCTAAGTTGGCACTAGTGGCAGGTACTCTTATTTTCATAGTGTTGCGACTCCTTTTCGTAAGTGCAGACGCATTTCTTCCACGTCACTCATTTTTGAAATAGCTACTTCTGTCTCCATTGCTGTATCAGGATCTTTCAGCCCGTTACCAGTAAAAACTGCCACGACGGTTTCACCTGCTTTGATTTTACCGCTTTTAACATGTTGAATGACTCCAGCTAATGAAGCAGCCGAACCAGGTTCAATGAAAACCCCATCTTGAGCAGCAATTTTTCGGTAAGCCGTTAAAATTTCTTGATCTGTCACGGCATCAATGAAACCACCCGATTCATCACGTGCCTGTTCTGCTAATTGCCAACTAGCAGGATTTCCAATCCGGATCGCTGTTGCCACGGTTTCAGGTTGCTCAATCACTTGGCCTTTCACGATCGCTGCGGCACCTTCTGCTTCAAAACCATGCATTCTTGGTAAAGTTGTTCCTTGTTTTTCATGCCATTCCTTAAAGCCTTTCCAGTAAGCGGAAATATTGCCGGCATTTCCAACTGGAATCGCTAAGACATCGGGCGCTTGACCTAATTGTTCACAAACTTCAAAAGCTGCTGTCTTTTGCCCTTCTAAGCGATAAGGATTCACTGAATTAACTAGCGCAACTGCCTCAGTTTTCGCAATCTCTCGCACCGCTTTTAATGCTTCATCAAAGTTACCTGGAATCGAAATAATGTCCGCCCCATACATAATAGCTTGCGCCAATTTTCCCAGTGCGATTTTCCCTTCTGGAATCACTACATACGCTTTAATACCTGCTCTTGTGGCATACGCAGCAGCGGCGGCACTAGTATTTCCTGTAGAAGCACAAACAATCGCTTTGGCACCTTCTTCTACCGCTTTTGCTACAGCCATCACCATCCCGCGATCTTTGAATGAGCCAGTGGGATTTAAGCCTTCGTATTTTCCATATAATTGAATACCTAATTCTTTGGATAAATTAGGTAAAGGAATCAGTGGCGTATTTCCTTCGGCTAAAGAAATCATTGGTGTTTTTTCTGTTACGGGCAAATACGCTTGATACTGTTTTAACAAACCTTCATACATGTTTACTCATCTCCTATAACCTTCATTACATTCAATAACTGAAAGGCTTCCGTATTTTGAATAGCTGTCACAACTTGTTGCATTTGTGCTTTTGATATCTGGTGTGTAATGGCAACAATTCTTGCTCGCTGTCCATCTGATCTCTGTTGAACTAATTGATCAAAGCTGACTTCTGCTTTAGTCATTAATTGTGTCAACTGCAAAAATTGTCCTGGTGTATCTGGAACATCTAACGAAAAATAGTACTGCCCAAATACATTTTCGGAACGCGTCAATTGGGTTTTATGTTGATACGAATTGAACATATGGCCAGTCGTTGTCAAGCGAATGTTTTTAGCAATCGTAATTAAATCACTGACAACACTGGTTGCTGTCGGTTTAGCGCCAGCTCCTGGACCGTAATACATTGATTCGCCCACGCCTGCACTTTTTATAAATACTGCATTGTACTCATTACGAACAGATGCAATAGGATGCTTTTGATTGACTAGCATAGGCGCCACTTCCACCGAGATACTATTCTCATTTTGTTCAGCAGAGCCAATCAATTTGATTTCATACCCCAGTTGTTTAGCCATAGCGACATCATCTAAAGACAATCCGCGAATTCCACGAATATCAACTTGTGGTAATGAAACATTCATCCCAAAAGCAAATTGACTTAAAATAACCATTTTATAGGCTGCATCGATTCCATCGACATCATTTGTCGGATCCGCTTCAGCAAATCCCAACGCTTGCGCTTCTGCTAAAGCTTCTTCATAACTTTTATCAGCAGAAACCATTTGCGTAAGCATATAATTCGTCGTACCGTTCACAATTCCTAAAACTTGTTGAATATTGTCTGCCGCTAAGCTATTAGCAATTGTTCTTAAAATAGGAATCCCGCCAGCAACACTTGCTTCGTAATATAAATCACAATGATGTTTTTGGGCTAACGCTACTAATTCACTCCCATGTTGCGCCAGTAAATCTTTATTGGCAGTCACAATATGTTTGCCCTTTTCTAAAGCTTTCATGATATACGTTTTGGCTGGTTCAATGGTTCCCATTAATTCCACAACGATTTGAATCTCTTTATCTTCTAAAATATCATCAATTGAAGTTGTTAAAGACAGACCGTATTCTTCCGCTTGCGCTTGTTTCGTTTCAAGATTTCGGACAAATGCTTTTTCAATGACTACATTCATTCCTGTCACTTGTGAAATTTTCTCTTGATGTTCTTTCAAGAGAGTTAAAACGCCAGTGCCTACAGTCCCTAATCCTAGTAACCCGATCTTTAAGGTATCCTTCATTTTTACCTCCATCAACAGCGCTATTCTAGTTACGCTATTTTTTCCTACTTTTTATCGATGTTCAATATGCTCAAAGGTCTGATTTAAAATATCTATTACATGATGATCATCTAATGTATAAAAAATCGTTTTTCCTTCGCGACGTGCCTTGACAACCCGGCTATCTCTTAATAATTTTAGTTGATGAGAAACGGCGGACTGTTCCATTTCCAATTGTTCACTAATCGCCGTTACGTTATGCTCGCCTTCTTTTAAAAGTAGCAAAATTCTTAAACGTGTTGGATCACTTAATACTTTATATAATTGACTTACTTGTTTGATTTCTTCCATTTGTTTCATTATAGTCGCCTCACTTTGCACTCATTATAACACAGAGTTTTTTAAAATAAGAACTGCGATTGTTCTTTCCTACGAAAAATATGGCACAAAGAAAGTTGGAAAAATGACAAACTTGTCGATTTTCCAACTTTCTTCATCTATTCGTGGTTGGCTTGCTGAACTGCATCCATCACGGCATAACGGAAGCCATTTTTTTCTAGAGCTACAACACCGCGAATCGTACTTCCTCCTGGAGAAGTCACTTCATCTTTCAATGCTCCTGGATGTTTTTTCGTGTCTAAGGCTAAGGTCGCCGTTCCTTTTATCATTTGAGCGACAATTTCATAAGATAAGTCTCTTGGTAACCCTTCTAAGACTGCTGCATCTCCCAATGCTTCCATAAAGATATCAACAAAAGCTGGACTGCAACCAGCCACAGTACCAAAAGTTTCCAGTTGCGCTTCACGAATTTCTTTGACTAACCCTAAAGTAGCAAGAAGTTCCATTACCAGGTCCTTCGTTTGGCCTTCAATTGTTGGTGCCAAGGCTACGCCAATCACGCCTTGATTCACGCTAACTGGTGTATTAGGAATGGCATGAACAACTTTGGCTTCTTTATTGCCAAGGGCCATTTGTGCTTCTTGTATGGTATGACCTGTTGCAACAGAAACCAATAGACTTTCGTTGGAAAAATGAGGGGCTAATTCCTGAAGGACAGGTAACACGACCTTTGCTCCTGTCGCAATAAAAATAACCTTACATTCTTGGAAAAGTGCATAATCTGTGACAAGTTGAAAGCCCCACTCTTTTTGAAGTGCTTCTGCTGTTCCACTTGAGCCACCTTTCACATATAAATGTTCCTTCTTGACTGCCTCAGCTTTCAGTAACCCTTTAATCATGGCACCGCCCATACTGCCAGCACCGATAAAGCCAATTTTCATAGCATTCCCTCCTTAGTTAAATAAAGTGTTTGTGTCAAAAGTCAATTAGCTTTTGACACAAACACTAACATTCGTACTTTTTTCCGTACAGCTTATTTCGTTTATTTTATTTTGTTAATTCATTAACGACTGCTTCAAACGCAGCAATTTTTTCAGAAGCTTCTGAACTACTTGTTGCTTTTGTCGCTAGATAGAATTTAATTTTTGGTTCTGTTCCTGATGGTCGGATAGCAATCCAACTGCCATCTTCTAAATGATATTTCAGCACATCAGAAGGAGGCGTTTGTAATTGTTCTGTTTGACCATCTGCAAAAGTGCGTGTTAATTCTTTAAAATCTTCCGTTTGAGCAACTTGAATCCCGGCAAACTCAGTTGGCGCTTGTTCACGACATTTTGCCATTAAAGCTTTGATTTTACCGCTGCCTTCAATTCCGCTCATTGTTACGGAAATAGTTTTTTCTTCAAAGTAACCAAATTCTTCAAAGATATCTTGTAAACCATCGTATAATGTTTTTCCTTGTTTTTTATAGAAAGCCGCTACTTCTGCTAATAAAACTAACGCTTGAATTGCATCTTTATCACGAACAAAAGGTTTCACTAAGTAACCATAACTTTCTTCAAAACCAAACATAAACGTTTGACTGTGGTCTTCTTCGTATTGTTGAATTTTTTCAGCAATAAATTTGAAACCTGTTAAAACATTAAACATCTTCGTATTATATTTCTCAGCAATCGCTGTAGCAAGTTCACTAGAAACGATTGATTTTAGAACCGCAGCATTTTGAGGCAACGTGCCTGCTTGTTGATGGGCTTCTAAAATATAATGAATCATAATTGAACCTAATTGATTTCCTGTTAATACTTGGTAGTCTCCGTTTGGCATCCGCACAGCAGCACCTAAACGATCAGCATCTGGATCTGTTGCAATCAATAAATCAGCGCCTTCTTTTTCCCCTAAACGAATCGCATATTCGAATGCCGAATGTTCTTCAGGGTTTGGTGACTTAACTGTAGTAAAGTCAGGATCAGCAACAGCTTGCTCAGGTACTAAAACAAATTTTTCAAAACCGGCTTGTTTTAATGCCTTTTCTCCTAACATTTTCCCAGTTCCATGTAAGGGAGTGTAAACTAATTTTAATTCTTTACCCATTTCGTTAATTAATTCTTGATTAATCGTAACTGTTTTAATTTCTTTCAAATACGCATTATCGACTTCTTCACCAACAATGTTAATTAAACCGCTGTGGGCAACTTCTTCATCTGATAAGACATCAATTTTCAAAGGATTTTCGATACTACGAACATATTTAGTTAATGCATCTGCATCAGCTGGCGGCATTTGACCACCGTCTTCACCATAGACTTTGTAGCCATTATAGGCAGCTGGATTGTGAGAAGCCGTAATCATGATTCCCGCAAAAGCTTTAAAGTAGCGGACTGCAAAAGATAATTCTGGTGTTGGTCGTAAGCTTTCAAACACAAAAGAAGGAATATCATGTTTAGCTAATGTTTTAGCTGCTTCCATTGCAAATTCTGGAGACATATGACGTGAATCATAGGCAATGGCTACACCGCGACGTTTTGTTTCAGGATTTTGCGTATCCATAAAACGTGCAAGCCCTTCTGTCGCTTGACGAACTGTAAAGATATTCATCCGATTAATACCGGCGCCTAAAATTCCACGCATCCCGGCAGTCCCAAATTCTAATGGTGCGTAAAATGCATCTTCACATTTTTCAGGATCTGTATTTAAGTCCTTTAATTCATTTTTTAAATTTTCTGGAATATTTTCTTCATTTAACCATTGTTGGTAAACTTGTTCCCAAGACATGGAAAACACCTCATTTGTTTTTTTGTTTTTACTTTTTAAGTATAGCATTGGATATTCGTTTAGAAAAGGGAAGTTGTAGCGTTTTCTCTCAGCAAATGATTTTTATAAGAAAAATCTTACTTACTGTTCTATTTTTGTTTGTCTATTTTCAGAAAGCTGTCGTGTAATCCGTACCATTCGCTCACAAAAAAGAGGCATTTCTTCTGGTGAAATTCTGGAACAATTCAAGCGAATACTTCCACGTTTTTCACTAAAAGCGACACTTGGTGCTACCAAAACACCTTCTCGTAAAAACACTTGCCAATCTTCTGGCTTAAGTGCCCCTTGACGCCAATGTGCCCATAAATAAAAGCCGCCCTTTACTGGCGAAACTTCCCATTCTGGTAACGATTTAAATACTTGATATACAGCTGTTGCTCGTTGTTCCACTTGTTTATTTAATAACGTAATTTTTTCAGAAAAAGAAGAATCTTCAATCGCCATTTTAGCGAGCATCTGCGGAAAAATACTCAACGAAACATCCATCATTTTTCTGGCTTCTGCAATTTGTTTCGTCACGGAGGCGGGCGCACTTAACCAACCAATTTTCGTGGTCGAACCTAAAATTTTTGACAACGAACCGATATACAAGACATTATCTGGATCTAATTTTTTTAAAGGAGGAATTTCTGTTTTCGGGATAAAACTTAACTGCCCAAAAACATCATCTTCTAAAATAGGAACTTGATACGTTTGACAGACTTTCACAAGCTGTTCTCTTTTTCTTAAAGGCATTACTGTCCCAGTGGGATTTTGAAAGGAAGGATTAACCATAACCATTTTGATGCGATGTTGTCGAATTGTTTGTTCTAGCGCTTCAAGATCAATCCCTTCCTCTGTCATGGGTACACCAAATAAGCGCACACCAGCAGCTTGGAAAATTGGTAAGGCATAGAAGAAAGATGGATCTTCTACGGCAACACTATCTCCTTGTCTCAATAAAACTTGCAAAACTAAAAAAAGTGCTTGTTGCGCACCTGAAGTAAGCAATAAACTTTCACTTGGTAAATGAAGCTGATATTCCGTTGCTGTAATGGCTTGGATTTCTTTTCTTAACGGCAAATAACCTAATTCATCTTGTGCTTCCTCTTTTAAAAATTGTTTCCAATTTAATGCTGGAAAATCGAAACTGGGAATTAAGTCTAACGGTAACTCACCTGTATACATATCTAAGTCAGTCGGCAAATTTTGTTTAGCACGTAACTCAATCTCTGCCACCAAGGGATGAACTTGTTTGAACACATTTTGTTCTAAATAACGATGCCAATCCGTTCGTGGCGTCATCATTACCCCCCATTTTCCTTCGTTGACGATCGTTCCACTCCCTCTTTTTCGCACAATCCAGCCTAAGTCCACCAGTTCATCTAATGCATGAACAACGGTTGAACGATTGACAGACAAGTATTCTGCCAGTTTACGTTCCGAAGGGATTTTTTCACCTGGTAATAATTCGCCTGTTTGAATCTTTTGAACAATCATTTCCATAATACTCCGATAAATGGGAACACTTTGTTCTTTTTTAAGTTGCCACATAGCCATCACCTCAACAATTGGATGAGTTAAAAGTAATCCAGTTTAATGCTTTTGTCAATCGAAAATACAAGAAAAGTGGGACAGCCGTTTTGACGAATGTCCCACTTTTCTGTTTTACTATTAACAGGTTTGTCTCAATGTTTGTGTAAAAATGCTTGGATGGTGTTATAAAAGATTCCTGCGAACATAAAGATTAACCAACTAAACCGCCAATCCCCTAAAACAAAACTAATAAATAAATAGAGTGCAACAACTAAGGGCCAATAAACGGATGCAATAATTGCACCGACAGGATTTCCCACAGGTCCTTCCTCTGTTTTTGTTTGTTGAGGGGCAAAATCAGGATGACCAACATGTTCTGAATAAAAATAAGTTTCATTCAACAATTTATTAAAACTTCCTTTAATTACTCCACCAAATATAAACAAGAAGACACCAACCGATACTAAAAAGAAGAGCCAACTAATCCCCATCGTTCCATTATAATATTGTCCGCCCATCATTTGATGCATGGAACGGCGCATCATCAGATGAAGGCCACTACTAAAGACAACAACTGGGATTAAACCCAAAATACAAAAAACGACGCCCGCTGCCATACAAAAAATAAATGATCGTTGAAAACTTTGTTCTCTTTGTGCAACTTCTTTTTTTAACTTAGTCGGAATCAATCGTTGCCCCAGTTGTTTATCCATTGCAACAAACCGATTACCAGCAACAATAAATAATGGAACGCCAATTGCCACACCTATGAAAAGACAAACTAAACCGAGACCGTTAGAAAGAACACCACGCATACCAACCAGCAAGCCAACACCCACCATGATTGCAACAACACCAAGACCAATTTGAATAGCACCTTTACGTTGGACAGCTAAATAGTCAAGTCCTTCCTCCACTGAAATTTCTGGCAAACCGTTCATTGAATCGTTTGTTTCATCCACTTGTTTATTTTCTAAATTCAATTCTTCCATTAATTCATCAATAGTACCAAATTCAGAAATAATTGTACCAATTGCTTCATTTTCCGATTTTCCTTGGCTGAGCAAATCTTCATAACGATCCTCAGCATTTGCTAATAAATCCGCCTTTAATTGTTTTGTTTCAGATGTTTCAACAACGCCTGAAAATAAGCTATCAATAAATTCTTCTATAATTTTCATTTTCCCATCTCCTTTACAAATGCTTCGACGACGTCTTTTGTTACTTCCCATTCTAGTAACTTTTCCTCTAAATAACGCTCTCCTGCACGGGTTATTTGATAATAGGTCCGCTTTTTGCCATGCGTTACTTCTCCTGGAAATGATTCAATGTAGCCATTTTTCTCTAAACGTGTAAAAGCAGAATAAAGTGTCGTTTCTTTAATCGAATATTGTTCTTTAGAAATTTCACGAATGCGTTTAGAAATCGCATAACCATATGAAGCGCCGGATTGTAAGATTGAGAGAATAAAGGTATCGTTGTATCCTCGAATTGCATCACTACCAATCACATAAATTCCTCCCTCAAGTACTTCAACTATCGTACTACGTCTGTCGTTGTAATTATCTTAACACGATTACTACGATAGGTAAAGTAAAAAAAGCACGTAATGCAGAAATCATTTTAATTTCTGCACTACGTGCTGTCTTCTTTTCAGTCTATAGTTGAATCTTAAATGGTATCACCATTAAAAATAGAATTTTTTACAATCACATAATCAACTTTACGAATCGCTTCTAAATCGCGACCTCCCGCGTATGAAATGGAAGATTGTAAATCTTGTTGCATTTCGACTAAAGTATCTGCCAACTTCCCTTTATGGCGTAACCAGATTTTTTTCCCTTCAACGTTTTTCTTTTCGCCTTTTTGGAATTCAGAGGCGCTACCAAAGTATTCTTTGTAAACAACGCCATCTTCCACTTTTGTTTCACCTGGTGATTCTTCATGTCCAGCAAATAGTGAACCAATCATGACCATAGTTGCCCCAAAACGCACAGATTTTGCAATGTCTCCATGGGTCCGAATTCCACCATCTGCAATAATTGGTTTCCGAGCAGCTTTGGCACACCAACGTAAAGCCGCTAACTGCCAGCCACCTGTCCCAAAGCCAGTCTTAATTTTAGTAATACAAACTTTTCCTGGTCCAATCCCCACTTTGGTGGCATCGGCTCCAGCGTTTTCTAATTCGCGAACGGCTTCTGGTGTTCCAACATTGCCCGCAATAACGAACGTTTCTGGTAAAAATTTTTTTAAGTGTTGAATCATATTAATCACCGCATTTGAATGACCATGGGCGATATCAATTGTCACGTAGTCAGGAACTAAACCTTCTCGGGCTAACGTTTCAACAAAAGCGTATTCCCCTTCTTTCACGCCCACACTAATTGACGTGATCAAGCCCTTTTGTTGCATTTTTTTAATAAATGGCACTCGCGCCTCTTCATCAAACCGATGCATGATATAAAAATAACCATTTTCAGCAAGAGTTTCCGCAATCGTTTCATCAATAATTGTTTGCATGTTCGCTGGAACGACAGGCATTTTAAACGAATGTTTTCCTAAAGTTACTGTAGTATCACATTCAGAACGACTATTCACGATACATTTATTGGGAATTAATTGGACATCTTCATAATCAAAAACTTTCATACTTACTGCCTCCTAGTTATTTACAAAAATAACGTAAAAACCGAACATTCGGTCATTTAACGTTCGTGTTTACAAACACCATTGTTAATTTACACTATTTACCGCCACTTGTCAAAGGCGTTTTAACGAAAATTAATCTTTTTACCCTTCTTGAACGTTTGGTAAAATGGCCTGCAATAAAATAGCAACAATTGAGGCAGTTGCCACGGGTGAACTAAATAAATATTGTAAAAATTGTGGTAGAGTTTCCAAAAACTCTTTTGGTAACAATGTCAACGCTAATGTCATAATAATCGGAACGGCAATTACATACATCTCTTTTTCATGAATTGTTACATCACTCATGACTTTCATTCCACTTACAGAAATGATGCCACAAACAACCACAAAAACACCGCCGATAACTGGTGCCGGAATGGCCGAAATCAAGGTGGAAAGTTTTCCAGATAAGCCAAATAAGACAAACCACGCACCTGCAGCCACAAAAACCTTGCGACTAGCAACTCCAGTGATTGAAATAATCCCAGCATTTGTAGAGTAACTAGTTACTGGCGTGCCGCCAATGAATGAAGAAACTAAGCAACCTAAGCCTTCACCAATTACGCCGCGATTAATTTTTTCTTCGGTCAAAGGTTCAGCGACAACATGACTCACAGCAAACCAAGTGCCTGTTGTTTCCGCCATTAAAACCAGATAAATAACTAACATCGTGGCAATAGCTGACCAATCAAATTGGAAAGAAAAGTTAACTAATGGTAACTGAGGCAAACTAAACCAAGCCGCTTCACTAACGGCTGATAAATCAAGTACCCCTAATAATTGTGCCGCGATGCTCCCAAATAATAATGCCAAAATGACAGAAGAAACGCGGAAAATCCGCCCTTTTTTCAAAGCAGAACCTAAGAGCGCAAAGAAAATCAACGTCCCCGCTGCTATAAATGCTAATAAAATATTTTGTCCTAATTCCCCTTTTGCATGGTAAATATTATCCGATAAAGCGACTGGCATTAACGAAAGCCCCACCACAAAAATAATTGTTCCTCCCACAATTGGTGGAACAAATTTAGTGATTAAACGATTAAAGATACCAGTAAATCCTAATATAATAACAACAATTGCTCCTACTAAACTAGCACCTAAAACTGCGCCCCAGCCATTTCCTTGTTGGTTATTGGCAAAATAAATTCCTGCAATTGCCCCGATTGGAATAAATGAAGGGCCTTGCGCAACTGGTAATCTCATACAAAAATGAGATTGAATAATCGTGGCAAGTCCTGCTGCTATGAATGTCGCTTGGATTAAAGAAGACGTTTGTGCTGTGCTAATCCCAATAATTGAAGCAATGATCACAGGTACGACGTACACGTCCATTGCTAAGACATGCTGAATCCCTAACATAGTGGCCTGCCCAAAAGATACTGAATCTTCTGGCCCCACTGTTAAATGAAGATTATTTTGTTTCTTTTCACTCATTTTTTATACTCCTTTAGTTGCTGACATTAGATTTTTATCATGTACTTTTTCACCTTGTACCCAGACTTCTCGAATATTTTCTGGTCGTGCTAAATATAAGATTTTTTGGAAAATATCAAGCAATGATTCCCCTGGATTTTTAGGGATTCGTGCTTGTGACAAGCTTGTATTAATAATTTGAACATCCCAAGCATACCCTTTTTCTAATTTTCCAATTGGCAAACTTAGCGCTTGGCCACCGCCAGCAGTAGCTAAATAAAACGCTTCATTTACGGTAATCCGTGCTGTTTTAACACCTCGTACTTCTGGTTTTTTTGTAGCATCGACGCCATCTTCTAACATTCTAGAAGAAATAACCGCTTGCTTTAAATTGTCAAAAAGACTTGGTGAAAAACCACCTGAAAGATCACTACCTAAACCAACTTCTACTTGATGTTGATGTACTAATTTTGCAATCGGTGTTACTGCATTACCAAAATAAGCATTAGAGATTGGGCAGTGCGCTACAGCCGTCCCTGTTTCATGGAATAAATTCATATCTGCTTCTTCTAAAAAGCCTGCATGTGCCATCACTGCTTTTTCTGTTAATAAACCAAAATCATTCAATGCTTGGGCATCATTTTTTCCAAAACGTTCTTGAACAAATTGATGTTCCCAATCACTCTCACTACAATGACTTTGAACATGGACTTGATATTTCGCTGCTAATTCTCCTAATCCTTTAAGTGCTTCCTCTGTACAACTAGGAATGAAACGCGGAGTTACAACGGGATACACGCCTTGTTTTGTTTGCTGCGCTAATGTTTGAATTTCTTGAATAAACCGTTCCGTTTCTTCTAATGCTTGTTGCGTTGTTTGATCACGATAGTATTCAGGATTCTCATTAAGATCATCCATTACAACTTTACCAATTAAGCCACGCTGCCCTTTTTCCGCACAAATCTCTGCCAAACGACGGCTAGCTTCATAATGAATGGTTGCAAAATAAAGGGCTGTTGTTGTCCCATAAGCTAACAATTGGGTTACCAGTTCATCATAGACTTGTTGGGCAAATGTTAAATCTGCAAATTTGGACTCCAAAGGAAACGTGTACGTATTCAGCCATTCATACAATGGAATATCCAAGGCGGTCCCAGATTGTGCCCACTGAGGTGCATGGACATGTAAATCAACAAAGCCAGGTAAAAGATAAGAATCTTGGGGCAATTCTTGAAAACGTTGTGCCTCTTTTTGTTCTGCTAGCACAGTTTCATACGCTTCAGCATCTGGTTCAATTATTTCCTGAATTACTCCGGCCTCATCTATACAAAAAAGTGTCTCTTCATAAACTTTAATCTCTTGCAAATTTTTACTAGAAAAACCTGTTCCTTTTATTACAAAATGAAACATTTAATACTCCTCCTTACTATCACATGAAGATTATACATAAACTTTCGCTTAATAACTATAAAAATGTGATTTTTTTTTTTAAAATCCATGTTCAAACAAGCAAAAACCGAACATTCTAAGAATGATTTATTTTTTCTTTGGATAAACAAGAAAACTTTCTATTCTTAATATTCTTCGGTATACTTGAAGAGAATCGTTAGAACTTTAGGAGGTCCTGAGATGATACAGATCGAACAAATTAGAACAGGTGTTATTCAAGAAAACTGTTATCTTGTTTATAATGAAGAAGCATTATTAATTATTGATCCAGGTGCAGAAGGAGCAAAACTAATTCAAGAAATTACCCGTTTAGGGAAGAAACCAGCCGCTATTTTATTAACACATACTCACTATGATCATATTGGTGCGGTAGAAGAATTGCGCCATCATTATCAAATCCCTGTTTATGTTAGTCCATTAGAACAAGCGTGGCTTTCCAATCCTATTTTGAATCTTTCAGGATTAGGCAGACATGATGATATAGCAAATATTATTGTTCAACCCGCCGAACATGAATTTAAACTAACCGATTATGAAATTGGCGGCATGAAATTTTCCGTAGTCCCAACACCTGGTCATTCAATTGGTAGCGTCAGCTTTGTCTTTGATGATTTTGTTGTTGTTGGGGATGCATTGTTTAAAGGTAGTATTGGTCGTACCGATTTACACACTGGTGACATGCAACAATTATTACACAGCATTACGACCTATCTATTCACTTTACCGGAAGAATTTCCTGTTTATCCAGGTCACGGTGATGCCACAACCATTCAACATGAAAAAGCCACAAACCCATTTTTTAATTAGAGATTTATTCACTATTTAAAGAAACTTAGGAGGAGTAGCAATGACTGAAGCAACGACACTTTATATTATTCGTCACGGAAAAACGATGTTTAATACGATTGGCCGTACCCAAGGCTGGTCAGATACCCCCTTAACCAAACAAGGAGAAGAAGGCATTTATCATTTAGGCTTAGGTCTTAGAGACATAGACTTTAAGGAAGCCTATAGTAGTGATAGTGGTCGTGCCATGCAAACCGCTCAGATTATTTTACAAGAACATCAAAACCACCAAAAGATTCCTTACCTAACCGATAAACGGATTCGTGAGTGGTGTTTTGGTTCTTTAGATGGTGGCTATGATGGTGAACTTTGGGGTGTGGTGCCACGCATTTTAGCTTTTAAAAGTTATGAGGACATGATGACCACGAAGATTACCTATCGCGAGTTAGCAAATGCTATTATTGAAGCCGATACGGCTGACTGGGCGGAGCCTTATGAAGTTATCCGTGATCGTGTTTGGTCTGGTTTCGAAGATATCGCTCATCATCGAGAAAAAAATGGTGGCGGCAAAGTCATGGTGGTTTCCCATGGACTAACAATTTCCTTTTTACTTTCCTTAATTGATGCAAGTTTGCCTATGCAGATGGCGCTGGAGAATGGTAGCGTGACGACCTTAACTTACGAAAAAGGAACATTTACCATTCAAGGAATTAATGATATTTCTTATATTGAAAAGGGAAAAAAGATCGCTGAAAAGCGCCGTTGATAGTAAAAAAAGAGAAGGGTATCTGTCAAAATGACAGATACCCTTCTCTTTTTATTTATTCTTTTAAACGTTCTACATTTTTTCTTGAGATTTGAATTTTTTCTAAGGTTTCCTTATAGTTTTTTGCTGCATAAGCAAAAAATAAAACATCGACTACATACAATTGTGCCACCAAGGAAACAGTAGCCGCACTTCTCAATGGCACGTCTTCCCCACTAGAGGTTTGGAGGACGATATCACTTTTTTCACCAATCACTGATTTTTCATCTTGTGTGATACTAATAATAGGAATCCCTTGCTGCTTCGCTAAATCAGCTAAAGTACTTGCTTCTTTATTCGTTCCAGAATTAGAAATAACAATAAAAACACTAGGCTTTTCTGTTGAGCCTAACATAGAAGCAAATAAATGATGGTCCAATGTTGTAAATACCGTTCGGCCTAATCGCGTAAACTTTTGATAAATATCTTGAGCAACCAACGAAGAGGCACCTAATCCATAGACAAAAATTACTTCTGTTTTTTCCAACAAATCAACGGCTTCATTCACTGCGACATCCTCTAATGTCTGACCGCTTCGCTCAACCACATGAACAAAGCGCGCCTGTAACTTTTGTTTAATATCAGCTGTTGATTCCCCTTTAGTAACTTCAGTATACATTTGCTGCTTCATTTGGCCAAGATTTGCAGATAATAAAAGTTTCAACTCTGTGAAGCCATTCACATCCATAGAATGACAAAAGCGAATAATTGCCGCTGGACTTGATCCTGCTTGTTTCGCTAGATCTTGCGCATTCATTGAAATAACTGTTTCTGTATTTTTTAAAATATATTCTGCGATTTTTCGTTCTGATTTTGGTAATTGTTGTAGACGATCTTGGATAGATAAGACAATATTTTGTTGCATAAACACCCCTCCTGATACACCATTTCCTACGCAATTAAATTTTAACAAAGAAAAAGGGAGAAGCCAAGTTCTCCTTTTTTCTATTTATTATTTAGTTGTTTGCATATCTTTAGGAATCCCAAAGAATAACGTTGCTACAAAACCACCTGCGTAAGCGGCCAATAAACCTAATACATATGCAAGCCATTGGTTGTTGGCAATTAATGGAATTAAAGCCACCCCACTTGGTCCAATAGCAATCGCACCAACATTACCGAAGGCCCCAATCACCGCACCACCAATACCACCGCCGATACAAGCAGTAATGAATGGACGTCCTAATGGTAAAGTAACTCCGTAGATTAATGGTTCACCAATACCTAAAATTCCAACTGGCAAGGCACCTTTAATCATCTCAACTAATTTTTTATCTGATTTACAACGAATCCATAATGCTAAAGCTGCACCGACTTGTCCCGCACCAGCCATGGCCAAGATTGGTAATAACAAAGTCATCCCTGTTTGATTAATCATTTCAATGTGGATTGGCGTCAAAATTTGATGTAAACCAAACATTACCATTGGCAAGAAGGTTAAACCAAGAGTAAAGCCAGCAACCATGCCACCTTTTTCTAAGACAACATTGATAATACCAACTAAGCCATTAGAAATAGCTCCGGCTACAGGCATGATTAAGAAAATAGTTGCTAAGCCAATCACTAAAAGTGAAATGGTTGGCGTTACGATAATATCAATTGATTCTGGGACAATTTTATGCAATTGTTTTTCTAACAATGATAATAACCATACGGCAAAAATAACACCGATAATTCCGCCTTGTCCTGCAGATAATGTTCCCCCAGTGAAAATATTACTGATTGGTGCATCTGGATTCATTCCTGTCAACATTGTGACTGCCCCAATAACACCACCCAACGCTGGCGTTGCACCAAAAACGCTGGCACTGTTAATCCCAGTGTAAAGAGCTAAATAAGCAAAAATCCCATTTTTAATGATATTTAAGACATCAATATATTGTTGCCATGAAGCTGAAATATCACCAGCAACAACTAAGTTAGACATAACAGCTGCAATCCCGCCAATAATACCAGCCCCAACAAAGGCAGGAATCATCGGAACAAAGATACTAGAAATGGATTTTAACACTTTTTTAAATGGTGAAGTGTTATTTTGTTTCGCTTTTTGTTGTGCTTTCATTTGAGCGGCTTTTTCTTCTACTAAATCTTTTCCAGATTTGCCTGCTGAATCATCAGTTGTGGTGCCATGATTAAATGGTTCTCCCAATTTGACACCTGCTTGATCTACCATTTCTTGTGCAACCTTGTTAACAGTCCCTGGACCAACAACTACTTGCAACGTATCGTCTTCTACGACGCCCATAACGCCATCAATTTTTTTCAATCCTTCAATATCCACTTTGTCATAATCGCGGATATCCATACGAACACGAGTCATACAATGAATGACTTTGTCCACGTTTTCTTGACCACCAACTTCTTTATAAATCCCATCAGCAATGCGTTTAATTCTTTCTTCTGCCATGTTAAAACACCCTCCTAATTCCTTAATTTAATGTATTCTTGATAAATTGATTCCCGTCAATTAATTTTTGTGTTGCTTCTTCTTTAGTACTATCAGTTAAAATCATTACAATTGCTAACTTCACATTTTCTTCTGCTTCTACAAATTTTAGTTCGGCAACTTCATAACTACAACCCGTTGCTTCCATAATAATCCGTTTGGAACGCTCCACTAATTTTTCATTGGTTGGTTTTACATCAACCATTAAGTTATTGTAGACTTTCCCAATACCAATCATGGAAATAGTTGATAACATATTTAAAATTAATTTTTGAGCTGTCCCAGATTTCAAGCGAGTCGAACCTGTTAAAAATTCAGGTCCTGCATCTACTTCAATCGGCATTTGCGCATATTTACTAATTTCGGCATTTTTATTACATGCCACAGTTGCAGTAGCTGCTCCCACCGTTGTAGCATATTCTAAACCGCCAATTACATAAGGCGTCCGACCACTGGCTGCAATCCCAACAACAATGTCATTTGCTGATAATTTTAGATCAACTAAATCTTGACGACCTAGTTCTTTTGAATCTTCGGCACCCTCTACTGCGACAGTCATTGCTTTTTGACCACCAGCGATGAGGCCTTGAACCATCTCTGGCTCGACGCCAAAAGTTGGTACGCATTCGGCTGCATCTAAGACACCTAACCGACCACTCGTACCAGCGCCCATGTAGATCAAGCGGCCTCCTTGATTGAAGCTTTTGATGATGGCTTCTACCACTGGTTCAATAGCTGCTAATTCTTGACCCACTGCAATTGCAACTTTTTGGTCTTCTTGATTCATTTTTTGTAAAGCTTCTTTGACACTCATCTCATCTAAGCCCATTGTATTTTCATTTCTACGTTCAGTTGTTAAGTTTTCTAAATTCATTCTCTATCGTTCCTTCCGTGACTAGCGTAAATTGATTGCCTGCCTTGATTAATGGCAATATCGTTTGATCTTTTTCAATAATTCGTGTAATCGTATTGACTTTTTCATCTTTCAGAAAGTCCACCAGTGTGACTTGAATTTCTCCCATATAGCGACCATATCTTTCATTATCAATCGTTACGGTTCCCACTGGACGTGCTTCAGTCTGCTCTGACTCAATCGTTGCAATTTCATCTTTTCTGAACATTTCACTCGTTCTTGATAATTCACTTCGCAAAACATCTCTTGCAGCATCTAAACGATTGGTATGAGTCCCAAGTATTCGTTTCAAATAGCGGCTCTTGCTAGGTGCTACTTCTAACAGAAATTGATTGGTTTGGTGATAATAACCAAATTGAGCCATGGTTCGCTCACTAATTGTGGGATCACCAATATAAACAGCATCGACATAAGGATCAGCCATCAAACCAACGGCAGCGGCGAAAGGATTTTGCCCCCGATGTTTTTCTAATGTTGGTAAACCAGCAAAAATTGGGCCTCTTGTTTGCCCATCTCCTGGCACAAAAGTAAAAACTTGTAAGCCTAATTCTTTAAGCCAGCGGTTCTTTTCATTAAAAAATGTTGTTCCAATGCCTGTTTCAGGTCTTGGATAATAATTATGCCAAGCTTCTAAGCGAGAAAAGTCCGCTTGGTGAGCCTTTAACTCAGCCACTTCTTCAAGTGTAATGGTACTAGCATTCAATCCTATATCAATCTTATGTGAAGCATGAGCCATTTGTTCTATCGTAATGCCATAGTCCATCCGGAGGCCAGTTACGCCCAACTCAATTAAAGGCTCTAATTCATCGAAAGAAAAACCCGCTCTTTTTAACGCTTCACCTGAAATATCTACCATAATTTTCATTTTTTCTGCCTTAGCAATTGCCCCTAAATCAGTCAAGCGTTGGCGATAAAGGGAAGTATCATCTTCTGGAATGTGTAAAGAAGTGAAAATACCATCAAATCCAAGCGCTTTCATCTTTTTGATATAAATAATTGTATCGTTTGTAATCTCTTCACCAAGAAAAACTGAAATACCATACATCTTTTTAGCTCCTCTCTAATACGCTTTCATTATAACTTGTTTGAAATAAAATTTCAACTATTTTTCTAAATATTTTTTAATTCCAAAATAAAATTTTATTCATGTTCAAAAAAAACGAGCGTGGAACAAAAATCAATTTGGATTTTTGCTCCACGCTCAAAAACTGATAAACGGCGGGAACAGAACCAACTCCTTCGGAAATAAGCCGAAATTCTCCAAAAATCAAAGATCAATTTTCGGAAATTTCTTCTTATTTCTCGGAGCTAAACGGTTCTGTCCCGACCTCGTCTAATGCATTAATTGGCTGTGGCAGAGCCAACTGGTGTACCAGCTGTAACCACGCCAGTTTTCTCTAACGAAAATTGTGCTACTTTATCCATGTTGGTAATGATGACAACCATTTCAGTTCCTTTACCAGCTGCTTTAATTGCCTCTAAATCAGCAATTGCGACCACCGTATCTGCAGTCACTTGGTCGCCTTCTTTCACTTTAATAGTGAACGGTGCCCCGTTTAACTCTACCGTATCGATACCCATGTGTAATAAAATTTCAAGACCGTTTGTCATTTTTAAACCAATGGCATGTTTTGTTTGGAAAACGCTTAAAACTTCTCCTTCAATAGGTGCATAAATTTCACCATTTTCTGGAACTACTGCATAGCCATCTCCCATCATTTTTTGTGAAAAAACAGGATCATTCACTTCACTAATTGGGATAACGGTTCCATTGGCAACGGCATACATTGTATTATTTTCGACAACTTCATTCTTTTTCTTCAAAAATCCAAACATTTCTCTTCCCCCATTTTTTAAAGTATCACTAGTATAGAAAAAAGTTTCATGAATTACAAGTGGCACCTTTGTATAATTCTAAAATTTATTTTAAAATAAGAATTTGCATTGGCATTTACTTTGTCAGCGGGTATACTTATACTTGATGTATTTTGCATTTATTTCAGAAAGGAATGGTGACATGCTTTTTGCTAACCTATGGAAAGCAATTATTCTTGGTATTATCGAAGGAATTACCGAGTGGCTTCCAATTAGTAGTACCGGACATTTAATTTTAGTGGATGAGTTTATTAAACTCGATCTAAGTAAAGATTTTATGGAAATGTTCAACGTCGTTATCCAATTGGGAGCGATTATGGCGGTTGTTATTTTATACTTCCACAAATTGAATCCTTTCTCACCAAAGAAAAATGGCGAAGAGAAAAAAGATACTTGGATTCTTTGGTCTAAAGTCTTAGTCGCTTGTTTACCAGCGGCAGTTATTGGTCTAAAATTTGATGATTATTTAGATGCACATTTTTATAACTTTTTAACAGTATCGATTATGTTAATTGTTTATGGGATTGCTTTTATTATCATTGAAAAACGAAATAAAAATGTTGCACCGAAGTGTACTAATCTAAAAGACTTCACTTATAAAGCCGCTTTAATCGTTGGTGCTTTCCAAGTACTGGCATTAATTCCAGGAACTTCACGTTCAGGAGCGACCATTTTAGGGGCAATCTTAATTGGGGCCTCACGTTTTGTTGCAACAGAGTTTTCATTTTTCTTAGGAATTCCAGTAATGTTTGGAGCAAGTTTTTTAAAAATCTTTAAATTCTTGGCCAAAGGAAATACGTTTGGGTCAGAAGAAATCATTATTTTATTAACTGGCTCTATTGTTGCCTTCGTTGTTTCCATCATTGCGATTAAATTCTTATTGAATTACTTGAAGAAAAACGATTTTACAGTTTTCGGTTGGTATCGTGTAATTTTAGGTGCGATTTTAATTGGCTACTGGTTATTCTCATAAAAACAAAACCGTTGCTTTCACTGTCGAAAGCAACGGTTTTATTTTTTTAAATCGCCAAACGTTATTCGCTCAATCCCCTGTTCTTCAAACCACTGACGAACACGAAGATCACAAATCGTTGCTAATTCTTTGCAGCGTAAAGTGGTATAAGAAGAATTGTCTAACACAAATTGATCCAAATACCCAACATCAAAATGCATCTCAGCAATTGCCGATTCCGGCATCCGTAATAAACCAAAGTCATCTTCTAAAAAATTCTCCACTGATACGCCTTCGTGAATATAAGATAACGCGCCAGACTCTAACAAATGTGTCACCTGGAAATAACCTTGTTGCGGTGGATATTCTTTTTCCCCACTATATTTCAGGGTTGTATGAAGTCCGTACTCTTCTGCTAATTCTAAAAATACTTGATCAACCACTTCATCCCCAATCGAATGGCAATCAAAATGTTCAGGATAATGTCCAGTTAGTTCCTTAAAACGCGTCAATTGTGCAATCGTTTCAAGTCGTACTTCTTCATATACGAAGGTTACTTGCTTTTGTTGACGATAATAAGAAGAGCGATGAAAATTGCCTTGTTCATCTACCAGTGAAGGAATCATACATGGGTCCGCACAAGGTTTCCCTAATAAAAAATTCGTATGCTGACCTACAAATAAGCCTGGATAATTTTTTGCTAACGCAACGGCGTGTTCTGCTGTTGGTAAATTGGGCATCAAAAGTGTCGACGTCGTTAAACCATCGACATAACTTTTGATAATGCCATGATTAATCGCTTCTGACATCCCAAAATCATCAGCATCAATAATTACTTTAACCAACAGCTCCCCCCTCTTTTCTTTACGTATTTTTGATGACAATTCCGACAATAATATTAACAGCTGATTCACAATCATTAATCGTGCGCTCAAGCTGATCATAAACATCTTTCCACTTGATAACTTTTAATAAATCTTTTTCGTTAGTCATCAAATCTTTCATGGCGCTACTGTATAATTTATCGCCTTGAGATTCAATCGTATTCACTTCATCAATCAATGAAACTAACGTTTTAGAATTTTTAAATTTTGCAAATTCCTTCGTTGCTGATTTAACGCCTTCTGTCGCTTTAACAATATAAGCAGTTAATTCTAGCGCGGGCGCAATCATTTCTTCGACAACTAAATGATCAAGTAAATAAGACAAACTATTAATGCTATCGATAATGTTATCTAAGTGATCCGTAATATCGACAATATCTTCTCGATCAATTGGCGTAATAAAGGAAATATAGAGTTCATTTAAAATTTTGCGAACAATTTCATCATTCTCTTTTTCCAATTGATGAATCGCTTCTGATTTTTTTACTAAGTTTTCTAATGAATAATTGTCTACAATTTCTTGCAAAACCTTTGCCGCTTCATAAGCATTTGTTGCTAACTGGTTTAATTCTCCAAAATAATCAAATTGTTTTTTACGTGCCATGTTTTTCTCTCCTTAAAAAATTGCAATAAATAATTTTGACATCACATAAGCGATCAGCCCACATCCTGGGAAAGTTAAAATCCATGCTATCAGCATTTCTTTCACGATACGCCAGTCAACACTTGAGATTCGCTTAGAAGCACCTACTCCCATAATCGCTGTTGTTTTTGTATGAGTAGTTGAAACTGGAATCCCGAAAGCCGATGCTAAAAATAAACAAATAGCCGTGCTTAAATCTGCAGTGAAGCCTTGATAGCGTTCGAGTTTTACCATATCCATCCCGACTGATTTAATGATTCTCATGCCGCCCACAGAAGTTCCAATGCCCATTGTAATGGAACACAGAACCATAACCCATAACGGAATCACAAAACCGCCACCTGTTTTTTCGACTAAATTATTATAAAAAAGCACTAACATGAACACGCCCATAAATTTTTGCCCATCTTGCGCACCATGTAAAAAAGCATTAGCTCCTGCACCAAAGGCTTGCCCAACCGTAAAAAATTTGTTGGCTTTTCTTCTAGGCACAGCCGAGAAAGCTTTCACAACAAGTTTGGCAATCAAATAACCGCCGCCAAAGCCCATAACGGTAGAAACAACTAGACCAACAAGCACTTTGACCCATTCCGAGCCATTGACTGCACCCAAACCACCTAATGCCATTGCCGAACCAGTCAAGCCGGCAATTAACGCATGGCTTTCACTTGTGGGAATACCAAAATACCACGCAGCAACTGCCCAAACCACAATTGAAAAAAGCGAAGCAGCCAAAGCCACCTGTGAAGCGTTTCCATTTGCGTCAAAACTAACAATGTTACTAATCGTTTCAGCTACTTGGGCATTAAAAAAGGTCATGACTAATGCACCTAAAAAGTTCATCACAACAGCCATCCAAATTGCGACATTCGGTTTTAACACCCGAGTCGAGACAGCGGTTGCAATTGCGTTCGGCGCATCCGTCCAACCGTTAACAAAAATTACACCCATTACCAAAGTAATCGTTACCAATAATGCAATACTCACAAAGACACCACCATTTTTCATTTATCTATTTTATCATAGCATGTTTTAAAAAAAATGTATGCTTTTTTCTTAAGGCTCTGGCAAATTTTCTTATTTTTTTCTTGAAATTGTCTGTTAAGGAAAAAAACTTGTCGTCTTTTATTGCAATGGAACAATGGATTAGGTATAATGATTACTGTTGAATTACATTGGCTGACCAGTGTAAAACCTAAATCATCGGAGGTGAAACAAATGCCAAATATCGAATCTGCAATCAAACGCGTACGTACAAGTGCTAACGCGAATGCGAAAAATTCATCTCAAACAAACGCAATGCGTACAGCAATCAAGAAATTTGAAGAAGCTGTAGCTGCTGGAGCTGATAACGTCGATGCTTTATACAACGAAGCTGTTAAAGCTGTTGATATGGCTGCAACTAAAGGTTTAATCCATAAAAACAAAGCTAACCGCGATAAAATTCGTTTAAGCAAATTAGCTAAATAATGTGAGATAGAAGTTAGCATTCATGTTAGCTTCTTTTTTCATCAAAAAATGTCCAAGTCTGTTTTCACAAAGACTCGGACATTTTTTTATAAAGGTGAATCAATCCACGGTAAATCTGTTGTGAGATGTTGACTAAATAATTTAGTCTCTTCTCGCAAAGCTAAACGTTGTTGTCTTCTCGTTTCATAATTGGAACAAATCAACTTTTCTTCTGCAGTTTCTGGGACGACTGCCGCTAATTGGAAGTCACTTTCGGGATTCATATGAGACGGAATGGCTACAAAAGTTGTAAAACAAGTCGCCGCTAAATAACGCTCTCCAGTTGTTAAATCTTCTCCTACAACTTTAACAAATACTTCCATCGATTTATGATGCACGCCAGAAACAAACGTTTCAACACACACTGAGTGATTTTCTTTTAAAGGTTTTAAAAAATTTAAGTTATCTAAAGATGCTGTAACTGCCCCTCTCCGACAATGTCGTGAAACGGAAATGGATGCGGCGTCATCAATTAAAGACATTAATTTCCCACCAAATAGTGCACCAAAGGGATTTAAATCAAAGGGAAATACACGATGTGTTTGAATCACTCGTGATTCTCGACAAAATTTTTCTTTCGTCATTAACGATTCCTCTACTTTCATTTATAAACTTTTCCACGCTTTACTTTAGCTTACTTTACCATTTGATGCAATCCTTACTTTTTAGGAAACATTTAAAAAATAACAAATTTGCAAGTCCCATTTATTCATTTTTAGGAAAGTTGCTGTATAATAATAACGGTTAAAGAACTTTTAAGGAGATGGATACACATGAAAATTGCAATTGCTGGTGCCGGCGCTATGGGCAGCCGTTTAGGAATTATGTTGCATCAAGGCGGAAATGATGTAACTTTAATCGATCAATGGCCCGCGCACATTGAAGCCATTCGTAAAAATGGTTTAATCGCTGATTTTAATGGAGAAGAAGTTGTCGCAAAACTACCAATCTTCTCACCAGAAGAAATTGACCATCAAAATGAACAAGTAGATTTAATTATTGCTTTAACCAAAGCACAACAATTAGATGCAATGTTTAAAGCGATTCAACCAATGATTACTGAAAAAACGTATGTACTATGTTTATTAAATGGCTTAGGTCATGAAGATGTACTAGAAAAATATGTGCCAAAAGAAAACATCTTGGTTGGCATTACCATGTGGACAGCTGGTTTAGAAGGACCGGGACGTGTTAAACTTTTAGGTGATGGCGAAATTGAATTAGAAAATATTGATCCTTCTGGTAAAGAATTTGCTTTAGAAGTCGTTGATGTCTTCCAAAAAGCTGGTTTAAATCCAAGCTATAGTAGCAATGTTCGCTACTCTATTTGGCGGAAAGCCTGTGTCAATGGTACGCTAAATGGTTTGTGTACAATCCTTGATTGTAATATTGCTGAATTTGGTGCACTACCTGTTAGTGAATCCCTTGTTAAAACATTAATCGGTGAATTTGCAGCAGTCGCAGAAAAAGAAGCCATTCATTTAGATCAAGCAGAAGTCTATACACATATTGCTCAAACTTATGATCCAAACGGTATTGGCTTGCACTATCCGTCTATGTATCAAGATTTAATTAAAAATCATCGTCTCACAGAAATTGATTACATCAATGGTGCCGTTTGGCGCAAAGGACAAAAATACAACGTAGCAACACCTTTCTGTGCCATGTTGACACAGCTTGTTCACGGAAAAGAAGAACTATTAGAAGCTAAATAATAAGAAAGTACCAGAGACAATCATTGTATGACGATTGTCTCTGGTACTTTCTTATTTTGCTTCTGCAGTCAATTTTAAAATAAATAATTGGAATAGTAATTCTTTATCCATTTGGCCCGTTTTCATGCGGTAATCATTTTCAACTAATTCATCATAAAGTCTTTCTAATCGAGACAATTCAAATCGTCGGACTTGTTGTAACGCTAACTTGACTCGATAAGGATGAACCTTTAATGTATCAGCGATATTCGCTTGTTGATAGCCCATCTTAGCCAAAATTTTTGTTTGTAGAAAAAGGCGAATCTGATTCAATAAGATTGCATTTAACTTAATGGTTTCTTCTCCTTGTAAAAGTAAATCTTCATACAATTGAACAGCTTTTTCACTGTTTCCAGAAAGTACTTCGTTGGTTAAGTCAAAAACATTATGTTCCAAAGACTTAGGGACTAATTCTTGAACCGCACCTCGTGTAATTGTCTTCGTTTCAAGGGCATATAAATACAGCTTCTGTAATTCTCCCATAATTTTTGATAAGTTCAAGTCTGTCAATTGAAGTAATAAATCAAAAGCATCGGAGCGAATAGTGTACCCTTCACTCTCAATCGTTTGAGAAATGTACTGACGAATAGCCTTTTCATCCATTGGATTGACGTCAACTACTGTGGCATTTTTTTTCAATGCTTTGGTAATTTTTTTGCGTTCATCTAATTTTTCATAAGAGGCCATAAAAACAAGAACAGTTGTTGGTGATGGACTTTCCAAATAATTCAATAAAAGATTGACATCATGTTCCACACCGTTTGTTTTTCTTTCGGCAGTTAAAAAGTAAGGATTTTCCACAAAGACAAGGCGATAATCACCAAAAAACGGAATTGTTTCCGCTTCAGCAATCGCTGCACTTAAAGGTGTTTCCTCCATATCAAATGAGAAAAAGTTAAATTGATCATCCTCTTCCGTCAACAATTCTTTCATCAATGTTGTTTTAAATAATTCAGTTAAATAAAGTTCTGTTCCTATTAATAAATACACTGGAGCGATTTTTTGCTCTCGCACTTCTTTCAAAGCTTTTTGTAACTCCATTGGCTCGCTCCTTTTCTCGTTTCTCTTGTTTATCCTATCATGTTACTTCTGGAAATACTAGTCTTGTTCTTTAACAAATTTGGCTTTAGAAAGCCCTTGCCAGGGTAACCATTGATAATAAATCATTCCTTGAAGATCGGTCCGATAATAATTTATTTTTTGCTCCTCCAGCGTCGCTAATGTCTCCTGATGAGGATGTTTAAAACGATTATTCAGTCCAGCTGAAATCAATGCTTCTCGCGGATTAAGCTGTTTGATAAATCTTTTAGTAGACGACGTTTTACTACCATGATGACCGACTTTCAAGATGTCGATTTTCAACTGGGGATAGCGAGCCAACACTTGTTCTTCTCCTTCGGCTTCCAAGTCACCAGTAAATAAAAAATGCCGTCCGCCTAATTGTGTGGAAAACACTATCGAGTCATTATTGCCCCCAATACTGCTCTTATTTGGCGATAAAATTTGAAAAGAAATGGGTCCATTAATTCGCTTGGGCGCTAAAATTGGCCGACAGTCTGTTCCGCTTTTTTGGAGTTGTTTCAAGACTTGGCGAAACGAAAAATTGGCTTCAGCTGCTCCTTTAGGGAAATAAAGAACAGAAATTGGAACCTTCTGCGCAATGGCTAATAAATCGCCAAAATGGTCTTCATGTGCGTGTGTGATGATCACTTCATCTAAACGTTTGACTCCTTGACTTTTGAGAAAAGGAATCACTGAATATTCTGCTCCTGATCGACTATTTTTCCGTTGCCGCCAAGCTTCTTTGCCAAAAGACAACCGCCCCCCTGTATCGATCAGTGTATTTTTTCTGTGAAAAGGCGCTTGGATAAACAAACTATCCCCTTGGCCTACATCGATCATTGCAACAATGCCAATTGGCGAAAGGTATTTACTATTTATCAAAACAATTAGTAGTCCGATTGAGAAAAAAATTTTTTTAGACTTGTCTGCTAAATAAATCATTGAAAGTCCGATTAGTAATAACAAACTAATTTGTATCCAAGAATTTAAATAGCCGATGGTCAGCTTCGGATTTAAGTGAACTAGCACCCACTCAAATAAGCCATTCATTGTTAAAAATAGTGGTTCGAGCAAGGCTGCTAAATAACGTGCTGGCATAATAATCACTAGAAAAAAGCTCAACGTCAAAAGCGGTAACAAGAACCGTTCAAAAATTGGTAACAAGAGAAATGTTAAGAAACTTCCTAACAAGGGCCATTCATAAAATGATTGGACTAAAATAGGTAAGGAAGCCACAGCCAATAGGAAAGAGCCTAAACAATTTTTAATAAAAGGCGAAGAATAACCAACCAATGTTTGCTCTAAAAACAGCAGAACAAAGGAAAGTAAGTAACTAAATTGACCGCCGACTGAAAAAAAGAGGGTTGGCTGAACAATCAAGTGCACTAAGAGAGTTAAACTCCAACAATCGAGGGCCGGAACCTGCCAATTAAACCGTCGATTGAACGTATTGAGGTTTGTTTGTAAAAGCGCCCGCATGACACTGACTGAGAATCCTGTTAAACCAGCATATATCAGAGAAAAACCGCATTGCCACAAAAAATAACTTTCTTGCGTTCGGCGAGCGATTCTTAGCATCAGCAAGCGAAATAGACGAATGAAAAAAGAAACATGCATCCCTGACAAACTAAAAAGATGCAAAATGCCTAATGCTGAAAATTTATCACTTATTTCAGCAAATTCTTCATTACGAAAACCTAAAAGCAACGCATTCATGTACATTGCACTAGTATCACCAAAATTTTTCTGAATATGTACCATCGCCCATTTCCGCCAGCCGCTAATGATTTCTTTAAACCGCCAAGAAAAAAAGGAACGCGGTTGTCCTATCTCCTCAATGAATAAAATAGCTTCGATTCCTTGATTCTTTAAAAATAGTTGATAATTGAAGCCATTTTTGTTGGTTTGACCTTGGGGCGATTCTAAAATACCTACAGCGGTTGCTTGAATGGTTGTGGCTAGTTGTTGCCATTGCTGTTTTTCTTTCACACTTTTTAATTGGTAAAATGCCATCACTTTCTGACTTTTTCCTTTTACGATCCAATTGGCAGAAAATTTTACTTGATCGCCATCTACTTGTATTTCATCTGGCAATATCGTTAGCTGTCCTGACAAGCGGACTTCTTTAGGCAACAAAGAGACTGGCTTTAACCACTGGAAAATCAATATGCCACCTACTATTAAAAAACTGCACAAAAAACCTCCCAATATAACAGGAAAACTTTTTGTACAGACAATACGGATAACAGTCATAGAAAGAAGAAGAGCTCCTAATAAACTAGGTGCGAAAAGACACCACAGCCCACAACTAGTCAGCAGAGCTACGAAGAACCAATTATTCCTCAGCTGAGGAAGGATTGTCCTCAAGTGTGGCAAATTCTTCTCCCCATTGTAATTCGGCAAAATATTTTGGTACTAAAGTCACTTTTTCAACCGTGGCACCTACTTGTTCAATTAAATTTAGGGCGTACTCATCATTACGGTAATCCTTTAAATAATAAATCTTTTTAATCCCTGCTTGTAAAATCATCTTTGTACATTGCAGGCAAGGGAAATGTGTCACATAAATTTCTGCCCCTTCTGTAGGGACGCCAAACTTCGCACATTGTAAAATTGCATTCATTTCTGCGTGGATTGTTCGAACGCAATGATTATCAACAACATAACATCCCTCATCAATACAATGCGTTCCGCCACTGACTGAACCATTGTAACCTCCTGCAATAATTCGTTTGTCGCGAACAATGGTTGCTCCGACAGTTAACCGTGTGCAAGTACTTCTTAATGATAATAAGACGCTTTGTCCCATAAAATATTGGTCCCATGGAATTCGTTCCATAATAAACCTCCTTTATTTTTAATGACTCCTGTGTTCGATTTGCCAAATCATTTAATCTTATTACAAATAGTATGTTATCCGCATCCCATAGTCAAGAATTCTCAGGAATTTTCTGTTAAAAGTTAGCCAGTCACTGTCAACATGTCTTTTAAACGTTCTACTGTTTTCTCTCCAATACCTGGAACATTTTTCAGTTCCTCGACGGTTTTAAACGGTCCTTGTTCGTCACGAAAGCGAATAATCTCTTGTGCTTTTTTCGCACCGATTCCTGAAATCGTTTGTAGCTCTGCTTCTGTTGCCGTATTAAGGTTGATCTTTTCCTCCTGATTTTGCTGAGCAGGTGCTGATTCCTGCAGTGTTTCTAATGACTGTGCCACTGGTTCTCCTTTTTTGGGCACGTAAATAATCATTTGATCTTTTACTTTTTGAGCGTAATTGACCTGGGCGGTATCAGCTTCCTCACTCACGCCTCCAGCTAAAGCTAAAGCATCCCAAATCCGCTGCTGATTTTTTAGTTGATAGATTCCTGGTACTTTCACTGCGCCTTTAATATCAACATAGATCATTGTTTCTGCCCTTTCTTTTGTGGCATCTGTGGTGGCCTCTGCCGTAGTGGTCAGACTTGTCTCCTCCCACATTGTGGTGTCTACACGTGGCTCCTTATTAACCATCAAATAAATGCCCACGAATAGAGTTATCAAAATAACTATAGACGCACCACTACCTAGCAATAGCCACTTTTTGGGTAACTGTTTCAACCAATCCATCGTTTGTCCTCCCTTCAAAATATAATTACGCATTTTTTAACAAAAAAATGCGCCTGGACCAAAAATCACTAGTAATTTTTGGCCCAGGCACACTTTTATTTTAATTTTTCTAGATAGTTCAAGGCATCTTGAACCGTTTTTACTGGGACAATTTTCATTTTTGTCCCAATTTTTTTCGCAGCTTCTTGTGCTTCTTGATAATTCGATTTGATTTTCGGTTCAACTTTTTTCATTTCTGAAGTTATTTCATCATCAGGTGCAAAGAAAATTTCTGCGCCGTTCTCACTGGCAGTTACAACTTTTTTGTCAATGCCTCCGATTCTACCAACGATTCCTTGACTGTTCATCGTACCTGTTCCGGCAATTTCATGACCTTTACGTAAATCTTTATGACTTAATTGTTCATAGGTCTGCAAAGTAAACATTAACCCGGCCGATGGCCCACCAATATCACCCGCTTCAATAGATACTGGGATAGAAGAATCAATTTCAGTATGATCAGTCAAACCAATACCGATCCCCGCTTTTTTATCTGTTGGCAATTCAATTAATTTGCCGGTCGCTTCTTTTGCTTTGCCATCTTGAATAAATTGAACAGTGACTTTTTGATTCACTTTTTGTGCTTTAATGTAATTCATTAATTCTTCACTGCTTTTAAAAGATTTACCATCCACGCCTGTCACGGTATCGCCAACTTCAATTTTTCCTTTAAAACTTGAGTTGTCTTCCATCGCTAACACATAGACACCTTTAAATTTCATCTCATATGGAACCTTCGCTAATTTTAAGGCTTGCTCAATTGCGGCGTTTTTTGAGGAATCCATATAGTATTGTTGAATTCGATTATATTCGCTATTACTACTATCTCCCATTAATTCTTTTTTGGACATGACTTCTTGAAAATCCGAAAAGTTTGCTTTTATGGCAGAAAAAATAGTGGCCGAACGAATGCCCACCGTTGTTAAATAAAAAGCACCTGACTGCGTATCTTTTTTTCCATCAACAGTTACAAACTCTTTTAAATTTTCTGTCGTTCCTGGTCCTTCAATATAATAAGGAATTGGGACGATAAACAAACCAATTAGCAGCAATGCCAATACCATTGGAATGAGTGATTTAAACGAAAATTTTTCTGTTTTTTTATTCATTATTTTAGCTCCAGTCATTCTTCTTTTGTTTTAACGCGTGATAAATATTGGGAGGAAGATAGTCAGACACATCGCCCCCAAAACGTAAAACTTCTTTTAGTAAACTGGAGCTTACATGTGCATAGGATTCTTCTGCTAATAGAAAAACCGTTTCAATTTCTGGCGCCAGATGTTGATTCATTTTAGCAATGTCTTTCTCGTACTCGTAGTCTTTGACGTTTCTAATGCCACGAATCAAAAAATTAGCCCCTAATGATTTTGCACTTTCCACAGTTAACTGGGTTTCTTGCATGATAACACGCACATTTGGCATTTCTTTAGTTGCTTCTTCAATTAAATATTTTTTCTCTTCTGGCGTAAATAATGTTTGCTTACTTGTATTTATAAAAACGCCAATAATGACTTCGTCAAATAACTTCGCACTGCGTTCAATCAAATTTAAATGACCATTTGTCATCGGATCAAAACTTCCGGGAAATAGAGCAATTTTACGCATCTTACGCCTCCTGACGATAAATCGTTACTTGAGTGATTCCGTAAACGGTTTCTCTTGTTTTTTCTAGTGTGCCAATCGTTTCCGGTAATTTGACAGTTTTATCTGTTTCACAAACGATAACGGCTTCGTTTGTTAATAACTGCCGTTCTAACATCTTTTCTAATTGTGAAACAATTTCTTGTTTGGCATAGGGCGGATCCAATAAGACCAAATCAAATTGTAGCTTCTCTTCATAAAACTGTTCTAAGGCACGATTAGCATCCATTTTTCTAACTTCAAATTTTTCTGGTTCTTTTGTAATCGCAATATTTTCTTTAATTACTTTTAGTGCAGCAAAATTCTTTTCAATACAAATACTTTTGTCCATTCCACGAGAAACGGCTTCAATCGCTAACCCGCCACTTCCTGAATATAAATCCAGCGCCATTCCACCGTCGAAATATGGACCAATCATATTAAAAATAGATTCTTTTACTTTATCTGTTGTGGGCCTAGTATTGTCGCCATCTAACGCTTTCAAGCGTCGGCCACCATATTCTCCAGAAATAACACGCATTGTTTCGACTCCTTTATCAATCATTCTTTTATAATTCATTATAACAAAAAGAGTGAAAAATGTTTGAAATTTCTCATAACATTTCTCACTCTTTTGCATTAGACATTCTCTGCTAAGCGAATCTCTGTAGATAATTCCTCTACTACATAGCCATCGTCTTCTTGTTCTTGATAAGCCGCTTTGGTACCAATTTTTTCAGCAAAATTCATTTCGACATCTGGTCGATACGATTTATCGACACTACGAACAAAATGTAACTGATTAATTTTTTCCATGTTACTTTCAATATTTTCTTCATTCATGTAAATCACCACATATTTCATTTTTCGTGAAACATAGTGAATCAGTCCATATCGGCGTAACTGTTTTAACGGTTTTAATGTGTATACCCAAACAATTAGGCAACGACGCTCTTGAAGCGTAAATTCTTTTTCTTCTTTAGCTTGCATGGCAGCTTCCTCCACAACCTGAATGTTTCTTTCCTCGTTCAAAGAAAGGATTTCCAGCATCTACTTTAATATCTTCAGAAATTAGTTGCGCAATCTTTAAACCAATTGTATCTAGCAACGTTTGAACGTTTGTCTCAGCAAAACGATAATTTGCAACGATTTCATTTAAATCAAGCGCCCGCTTTGCTTTACGTAGGGCTCGTTGTTTCTCCCGAAAATCGGGTGCATGAATCCCATAAGCCTCTACTCGTTCAAAGGCTGACTTAGATTCTAAAAATGCTTTTTGTAACTGAGCAACTTCCGTTGAAGCATACATAGCTTTTTTTGTTTCTTTATAGTTTTGAACAGCATCACTTTCTAAAAGTGCTGAAATTAAGCATTCTGTTTGATCTTCAATTGCAAATAAATGTTCTGTCACAATCATAACTTTTCACTACTCTCCGTGATTTGCCTATTTTCTGGTCGTTTCTCTAATAAGACTAACACACCTTCATTGGAAAAGGCAACGCCCAATTCTGTCGTTTCTGACTCAGCAAAATAGCTATCATATTGCGGGTCCGAAAACCATGACAAAATAGTAAAGGTACTATCATAAACAGGTTCTTGGAAAATACCTGCTGGTTCTCTCAACGAAAGTTTGCTCGTTTTAACTAATAAAGAAAATTCGTCCTTAGTCAAATGAAAGGGGTGAATAGCCGTATGTTCCTCTCTTGTTTGTAACAATTCTGCTTGTCGATTTGCTGACAAAATTGTTGGTGTATGGTTGGCCATCGTTTGATACAATGTTTGGGCATCTTTTTGACTTTGTGTGGAAACTGAAAAAGCAGCTTGATTTTCTTGCTGTTTAACCAGATTCATGACATAAATCGCTTGGTTACTTTGAACAGGATCGAAGGTCATTGATTGCGTTATATCAACTGGCAGAGGAGAACCTTCATTTAATTGATAAGGCATTTCCGTGAGCAACGTTTCTTTATTGACATAATTAACTGCCATTAAACCGCCTGTCCGCTGATTAAAAAATAACACCGCAAAACTGCCATTATCAAAAGCAACCAGTGGTCGATAGTTCATATCTTCTTCCATCAGCTCGACATCGTAAGCTTCATGATGAAAATTAAATGCAAAATTAGAATAAATCGTCATTAAATCAGACAAGTCAGCAAGCTTCATATCTATCTTAAACGGTTCTATCATTTTGTCATTGTTAAAGGCCTTAATTGCGATGACTTTATTTTCTCGAACGTTGACTTCTAAGTAATCATTCATCGTCAAACCGAACGTCCATAATTCATACGTACGACCTGTTTTAATTTTTTCTTTAGGATTGCCAAACTGGCGGATAAAGGTTTCCACATCTTTCCCTATGTATGCTGCGTAGCCAGAAGCTGGCAATTCTTCATGAGGAACAGCGGTGTGAGCGCTGGATAAGCGCCCACTTTGAGCTGTTTCGGTTGGTTTTTCAGCAGGGAAAAAAACTGGCTCTAAATATCCGATGAGTAGAACTGTTAAAAAAACAGCAGTAAAGGCCCAAAATCGCTTCATTTTTTCCCCTCTCATCTTATTTTTCTTTCACTTCTAACAACAAATCACCTGAGCTGATTGCTTCGCCTTCTTCAACATAAATGTGATCTACCGTGCCCGCAAAACGTGCTTCGATAGTCGTTTCCATTTTCATGGCTTCTGTAATCAGCAACGGCTGACCTTTTTCTACTTTATCGCCACGTTTGACCAATACTTGTAGAACAGAACCAGACATCGTTGCGCCGATTTGTTCTTTATTAGTTGGTTCCGCCTTTTGTTTTACTTGAACAGCTGACTTAATAGAGGCATCTTTAACTAAAACCTCACGACGTTGCCCATTCAAATTGAAGAACAAGACACGGTTTCCGTCAATATCAGGTTCGCCAATTTCATCTAAACGAATAATTAACGTTTTTCCTCGTTCAATTTGAACTTCCAATGTCTCTCCTTGACGAATACCATTAAAGAATGTTGGCGTATCTAATAAGGTTATATCTCCAAAGGTTTCGTATTTTTGACGATACTCTAAAAATACTTGTGGATACATTAAATAACTTAAAACTTCTTCCAATTTAGGTTGATACCCAATTTTTTCGGCTAATTCTTCTTGTACTTTCGCAAAATCAACAGGTGCTGCTAAGTCACCTGGCCGCTCTGTGAAGGCTGGTCGACCTTTTAGAATAATTCGTTGGAGCTCTTTCGGGAACCCACCAACTGGTTGACCTAAATCACCTTGGAAAAAAGTCACAACTGATTCAGGAAAACTTAGTTCTTCGCCACGCGCATAAACATCTTGTTCTGTCAGATGATTTTGAACCATGAAGAGTGCCATGTCTCCCACGACTTTTGAAGATGGCGTCACTTTTACAATATCGCCAAACATCAAATTCACTGTGTGATACATTTTTTTGATTTCATCCCAACGGTGCCCTAAGCCTACCGCTTTTGCTTGCTGCTGCAGATTAGAGTATTGACCACCAGGCATTTCATGCATATAGACTTCTGTTTGCGGGGCATTTAAGCCATTTTCAAATGGTTGATAATACATGCGCACATCTTCCCAATAATGATTGATTTTCTGTGCATTATCAATGTTAATAGTTGGCGTCCGTTCACCATTGACTAAAGCATAATATAGACTGTTCATACTTGGCTGGCTAGTTGCACCACTCATCGCACTCATTGCGACGTCAACAATATCAACGCCTGCTTTAGTAGCTGCTGAATATGTGATGATCCCATTACCACTAGTATCGTGGGTGTGGAGATGAATTGGTAAATCCGTGGCTGCCTTTAATTCACTAATTAAACGATAAGCAGCTTGTGGTTTCAATAAGCCAGCCATATCTTTAATCGCAATGATTTGTGCACCTAAATTTTCCAATTCTTTAGCCATATCAAGGTAATATTGAACATTATATTTTGCTCGGGCTGGATCATTGATGTCCCCAGTATAACAAATTGCTGCTTCCGCAATTTTTCCGGTATCCCGAACGACTTGAATACTTTTTTCCATTTGAGGAATCCAATTTAAGCTATCAAAAATTCGGAAAACATCGACTCCTTGGCGAGCAGATTCTTTAATGAATTCTTCAATAACATTATCAGGGTAATTTTGATAGCCTACCGCATTAGAACCTCTGAACAGCATTTGTAAAAGTGTGTTTGGCATCAACTGACGAATTTTTCTTAAACGTTGCCATGGGTCTTCGGTTAAGAAGCGATAGGCAACATCGAACGTAGCGCCACCCCACATTTCACTAGAAAACAGCTCAGGCAGGGCTGCATCAGTTAGACCAGCAATTGCTTTAAAATCTTGTGTTCTCACACGAGTAGCTAATAAACTTTGGTGCGCATCACGGAACGTGGTATCTGTCATTAACACACTTTCTTGATTCTTAACCCAATCGATGACGGCGGTTGCTCCTTGAGCGTCTAGAATATTTTTAGCTGTGATCACTTTTTCTGGAACTTCAATATCTGTCGGCACGCGCGGGGCTTCAAAATATTTTTTCTCCGTTCGTTCAATACCAGGGAACCCATTGACCGTTACTTCTCCAATGTATTTCATCGTTTTATTGCCACGATCGCGCATACGAGGAAATTCAAATAATTCAGGTGTATTATCAATAAAGGTTGTTTTGGCTTCGCCAGATTGAAACGCTGGATAGCTCACAACATTTTGTAAAAACGGAATATTTGTTTTCACGCCACGAATCCGAAATTCTTTTAAGCAGCGTTGCATTTTACTGATTGCCTGTTCAAAAGAGAAACCATGCGTACAGACTTTAACCAATAAAGAATCAAAGTAGGGTGTCACAGCGTAGCCAGAATAAGCATTCCCTACATCTAAACGCACACCAAAACCACCTGGTGAACGATACGTATCGATTTTCCCTGTGTCTGGCATAAACTGGTTCAGTGGATCTTCAGTCGTAATCCGACATTGAATAGCCGCGCCTTTTAATGTCAATTCGTTTTGTTTTGGCAAATGCATATCTTTATGCAAATCAAGCCCTTGCGCAATTTGTAATTGAGAGATCACAATATCAATATCTGTAATCATTTCTGTGATAGTATGTTCTACCTGAACACGAGGATTCACTTCAATAAAATAAAACTGATCCCCTTCTACTAAAAACTCAACCGTTCCCGCATTCACGTAGCCGACATGCGCCATTAACTGCACAGCAGCCGAACAAATGGCTGCTCGTTGTTCTTCATTCATTGATACACATGGTGCGACTTCTACCACTTTTTGGTGGCGCCGTTGAACAGAACAATCACGTTCAAATAAATGCAAGACATTCCCATGATGATCGCCTAAAATTTGTACTTCGATATGTTTAGGATTAGAAATATACTTTTCAACATAAACCTCGTCAGAACCAAAGGCTGCTTTCGCTTCACTTTTTGCTCTTTCGTAACCTTCTCGTGCTTCCTTGGCATCGTGGGCAACCCGCATCCCGCGACCGCCGCCACCTAAAGCAGCTTTAATCATGATAGGAAAGCCATGCGTTTCACCAAAGGCTACGACCTCTTCCACCGTTGCTACTGGCCCATCTGAGCCTGGAATCGAAGCAATCCCCGCAGCTACAGCTGCTTCTTTCGCTTTAATTTTATCGCCAAAAATATCTAAATGATGTGTTTTAGGTCCGACAAAAATGATTCCTTCTTCTTCACAACGTTCGGCGAAGCGTAAGTTCTCAGATAAAAAGCCATAACCAGGATGAATGGCATCTGCTCCCGATTTTTTGGCAATTTGGATAATATTTTCAATGTCTAAATAGGCTTCAATTGGTTTTTTCCCTTTACCAACTAAATACGCTTCATCTGCTTTGAAACGATGAACAGAATACTCATCTTCTGCAGCATAAATCGCTACTGTACGGATATCTAATTCTGTACAAGCTCTAAAAATTCGAATCGCAATTTCGCCACGATTGGCAACTAATACCTTTTTCATAACGTCACTCCTACCATCAATTTCCTTCAAATTTATTGGTTCTGTTCTAAAGATAAATAGTACTCATTTTCTAATTTCTGACGTGTTTCATCTGCACTGATATTCAGGACAAAGGCCACAGCAATCGAAATAATCAGCAAACTATTCCCACCTTGACTCAAGAACGGGAAAGTAATTCCTGTTAATGGAATAATCCCAGTAATCCCACCAACATTAATAAAGACTTGAATTAATAACATTGTACCAATTCCAATACACATTAGTGAATTAAAAGGTTTCTTCGAGCGTACACCGACTAAAATAATTCGCGCAATCATAAACATCAACAATCCTAAAATCGCTAGACCGCCGATAATGCCTAACTCTTCTAAAGTAATCGCAAAGATAAAGTCCGTATGTGCTTCTGGTAAAAAGCCTTTTTTCTGAACACTATTCCCTAGACCTTTGCCAAACCAGCCGCCATTACTGATTGCATAATAAGAATTAGCTAACTGATGGCCTAAGTTCCGTTCATCTAAAAATGGATTTTTAAAAACAGCAAAACGATTATAAATATATTGATAACGCGCTGGGAAAATTTTTCCTTTAGACATAATTAATAACTGAATAGCCGTGATACTACCTAAAATGCCCAAGCCACCGACCAAGTAGGTATACATATAATTAATCCCACTTGCTAAAACCATCACGATGGTAATTAATGTTAGAATAGCCGCATTCCCGAAGTCAGGCTGGATTGCAACTAGAGCAATTAATACAAAAACGAGCATCAACGGGCGCCCGGCAGCTTGTTTAAATTGATCCATGCCTCCATTAATTGTCTTTTGTCGCCGTGCTAAAATATAAGACAAATACCAGACAACCATGATTTTTAAATACTCAGCTGGTTGCATCGAAAATCCACCAATCTCAATCCAACCACGTGCGCCATTAATTTCTTTCCCGATACCAGGAATCCGAACGGCTAAAACCATAACCGTAATTACTGCAATGGCAAACATGATAAAACTTCGATTCTGGAAAACGGATGTTTTCATCTTATAAATAAAAAACATTGCAACTAACCCTACTACCCAAAAGGCAACCTGGTTAATAACGAATGACGTAGGTGAAAAACCTTTCATTACTTGTAATGCGGATGTGGAACTATATACCATAATCAATCCCACGATACTTAAAATTAAATATGGAATAAAAATACTATAGTCTAGCAAATGCCGTTTCTTTACTTTGTTTGGCAAAGCTTAACCCTCCTTGCCAATCTCGTTTTTTTCTTGTGTTTCTTCATAAACATCTGTATATAATTGATTCAATTCGCGTTCTAAATCACTTAGTAAGCGATGTCCTTCATCATTAGTTAAAATCCCCAAACGGGTCGCATAGGTCACTTGTCTTGAAAAACCATACATTTGTGTATCCACCACTTCTTCAAATGCTTTACATTGAGAAATGCACAAACTGTTTTTTTGATTACGAATAAGCATTTTAATGCGTTCTGCATCGTCTTCTAATAATTGAATGGCAAATTTCTTTGAAATTCCTTCGTCCATTTGTACAGAACCTCCCTATCTTAATTAAATAATTATAACATAATTCTCAGTTAGATACATGATGATTTCAGAAAATTTCCTTTAAGAAATTTTCTAAAACCAAGCGATATATTAAGTAAGAAATCTCTTTATATAACAAGCTTATTTTATCACTACAACAACAAATACATTAAAAGACTTTTTTCTTATTTTCTGCTTTTAATTTTAAATAAAATAACAAACTATATCATTTTTTTGTCTCTTGATATTCTTTAATTACTTCTAAAAAGGCGGTACCATATTTATCTAATTTATTTTGGCCGACCCCTTTTATTTGCAATAATTGAATCGTTGTTTGCGGTAATTTTTCACACATTTCTTTAAGTGTACTGTCGGAAAAGACTACATATGGCGGCACGCCTGCCTCTTGAGCCATGTCCATACGTAATTCGCGCAATCGTTCAAACAAGGCATCATCCACTGCTACTTTTCGAACTTTTTGGTCTTCTTTTCGGAAGACTTTCCGTTCCCCTAAAAGCACCTGAACACCTTCTGTCGAGACTGATAACAACGGAAATTGCCCATCAGAAGGAATTAAATAACGTTCTGCTGTCAAATAATCAATCAGCTGTGTGACTTCTTTTTGGGTGCGACCTTTCATTAGTCCGTATGTTGGCAAACGATCAAAATGCCATTGATCAATTTTTTGATCTTTTGAACCAGTCAAGACTTTACCAACTAAGCCCTTACCGAAACGTTCTCCCATACGTTTTACACAAGACAAGACTTTTTGGGCATCGACCGTAATATCGACTAATTCTCGATTATCCAGACAATTCGAGCAGCGACCGCAGTCCGTCCCTTCTTCACCAAAATAGCGTAAAATATATTTTTGTAAACACATTTGTGCATTCGCATATTGTGACATTTCCCGTAATTTCAAGTACTCTTTCTGCTTATAATCAATGGTCATTTCAGATTGTTCAATAAAGTATTGTTGAATTTGCAAGTCTTGTGGAGCAAACATTAACACAGCATCACTAGGCAGACCGTCACGACCAGCTCGGCCGGCTTCTTGATAATAAGATTCAATATTTCCTGGTACTTGTGCATGAATGACAAAACGAACATTACTCTTATTAATCCCCATACCAAAGGCATTTGTTGCTACCATCACTTGCACTTGATCATACAAGAACGCTTCTTGATTTTCACTACGTAGCTGTTCACTCATGCCCCCATGATACATCCCAGCCGCAATTTTTTTATTTTCTAATAAATGATAAATTCGTTCAACTTCCTTCCGCGTGCTTGCATAAATAATACCTGATTGCCCAGTATTCATCTTTAAATATTCCAAAAGAAAAACGTCTCTGTTTTGATCTTTCACGACTTGAAAAGATAGATTTTCTCGAGCGAATCCTGTTTTGATTTCATTTTCTGATGGAATTCTTAATTGCTTGACAATATCCTCCGCTACTTGTGGCGTTGCTGTAGCTGTTAGTGCAATCACAGTTGGTTGTTGTTGAAATTGATCGATAATCTCTGCTAAACGCAAATAGCTTGGACGAAAATCATGCCCCCATTGTGAAATACAGTGTGCCTCATCTACTGCCAATAAATCAATCGGTACATGTGTCAGCATCTGTTGAAAATCATAAGATTCTAATCGCTCTGGCGCAACATACAATAGCTTGACTTCTTTGTTAACCGCTAATTGAATACGATGATTCATTTCTTGATAGGAAATGGTACTATTGATATATGTAGCTGGAATTCCCATTAAATTCAGGGCGTCTACTTGATCTTTCATTAAAGAAATTAATGGTGAAATCACCAATGTTAAATTATCCAAAAGTAAGGCTGGCAACTGATAACAAATCGATTTGCCTCCACCTGTTGGCATAATGCCTAAGACATTTTCTTGTCGCAATACATGACGAATAATCGTTTCTTGTCCTGGCCGAAAATCATCATAGCCAAATGTATCTTTTAATAATTCTTGTAATGCACTCATTTATTGCGCTCCAATCTTTGTTCTACAAGTCATTTTAACACGCTAATCTAACAGGAACAAGGTGTGTTAAAACAAGACACAATCGTGAAACACCAGTTAACGTGAAACATCAAAAAGAATGAAAAATTGTGAAAGCTTGCTATCAAAAGCTTTCAAAAATAACGACATTTGCTTGTTGTGGATAACGAGTAGTTATCCACACATAAAAAAATAACTTTATCTTAAAATACGCATTAATTCGTTTTTGCCATCAAAAAAACCAACTATTTTCGTAGTAAAACGAGCATAGTTGGTTTAAATGTTTATTTGTCGAAAAATTATTCAGCTTTTTTCTTTTTCTTGCTTGCTTTTTCGCGTTCGTTTTTGTTAAGAATTTGTTTTCTTAAACGGATGCTTTCTGGTGTTACTTCACAGTATTCATCTTCATTCAAGAATTCTAATGATTCTTCTAACGTTAATTTTTTCGGTTTTTTGATGACTGATGTTTGGTCTTTCGTTGCCGAACGAACGTTCGTCATTTGTTTAGCTTTTGTGATGTTCACAGTTAAATCGTTGTCGCGGTTGTTTTCCCCAACAATCATTCCTTCGTAAACTTCTGTCGTTGGTTCAACGAAAACTGTACCACGTTCTTCAATACTCATGATTGAGTAAGTCGTTGCTTTACCAGTATCGATTGAAACTAGCGCACCTTGATGACGGCCACCAATCGTTCCTTGAATCATTGGTAAGTATTGATCGAAGGTGTGGTTCATAATACCATAACCACGAGTCATTGATAAGAATTCTGTTGAATAACCAATTAAGCCACGAGCTGGTGCCAAGAAGATTAAACGCATTTGTCCGTTACCGGCATTAATCATATCTTGCATTTCGCCTTTACGTAAACTTAGTGATTCAATCACGCTACCCATGTATTCTTCAGGTGTGTCAATTTGAACGCGTTCAAATGGTTCACATTTAACCCCATCAATTTCACGCTCAATAACTTCTGGACGAGAAACTTGTAATTCATAGCCTTCACGACGCATGTTTTCAATTAAAATTGATAAATGCAATTCGCCACGGCCTGATACAGTCCAAGAATCTGGGCCAATTGGATCAACACGTAAAGATACGTCTGTTTGTAACTCAGCCATTAAACGTTCTTCGATTTTACGAGCAGTGATGTATTTTCCTTCACGTCCCGCAAATGGAGAATTGTTAACTAAGAAAGTCATTTGTAAGGTTGGCTCATCAATGTGTAGAATTGGTAATGCTTCTTGATTGTGAACATCTACAACTGTTTCCCCAACGAAAATGTCTTCCATTCCGGAAACGGCAATTAAATCGCCCGCTTTTGCTTCATCAATTTCCACACGTTGTAGGCCAAAGAAACCTAAAATTTTCGTTACACGGAAATTTTTCACGCTGCCATCTAATTTCATCAACGCAACTTGGTCGCCGACTTTCATTGTGCCACGGAACACACGGCCAATCCCAATACGTCCAACGTAATCGTTGTAGTCTAGTAATGAGACTTGGAATTGAAGTGGTTCGTCTGAATTATCAACTGGAGCTGGCACATGTTCAATAATTTTATCAAAAATTGGGGCCATTGTTGGCTCTTGATCTGCTGGATCATCTGATTCACTTGAAGTTCCGTTTAAAGCAGAAGCATAAACAACTGGGAAATCTAATTGATCGTCGTCTGCACCTAATTCGATGAATAACTCTAAAACTTCATCTACTACGTGTTCAGGACGAGCAGAAGGTTTGTCAATTTTGTTAACAACCACGATTGGTGTTACTTTTTGTTCTAATGCTTTTTTCAATACGAAACGTGTTTGAGGCATTGTTCCTTCATACGCATCGACAACTAAAACAACACCGTCTACCATTTTCATGATACGTTCTACTTCACCACCGAAGTCCGCGTGTCCTGGTGTATCTAGAATGTTGATACGTGTACCGTTATAATCTACGGCTGTATTTTTTGCTAAGATAGTAATTCCACGTTCACTTTCAAGTGCATTGGAATCCATTGCACGTTCTTGTAATTGTGTGTGTCCATCTAAAGTGTCAGATTGTTTTAAAAGTTCATCTACTAAGGTTGTTTTACCATGGTCAACGTGGGCGATAATTGCCACGTTACGAATATCATCTCTGTATTTCAATTTAATTGCTCCTTATCTATATACGCTTATGTTACTTAAGTCCATAAAAGCCGACTGCTTATTATAGCAAACTTTTTTCATTAAAAAAAGGCTTTCGCCTGCAAAAATAATGAAAGTTTTAGAAATTATTCGGCTTTTTCTGAAAACAAGGACATTTTTTTACAAATTTTTCTCTTTTAAAAGAGGAAGAGCCTTACCTTTCAGCAACGCTCTTCTTTGATTATTCCGATTCATTTAAATATCGGGTAAATACTTCATCATAGGTTTCAGGAGTTGCTGCAATAAAGTATTCACGGCCAGCAAAAGTTAATGGTTTTCCTGTAATACCAGAGTATTTAAACCCAAATTCTTCCAAAAGTACTAAGCCTGCTGCATAATCCCAAGGACTTAGATTAGATAAATAGCCATGATGGTTGCCTTTTAACATGGCAATAATTTCCAAACCTGCACAACCGCTAATACGCACGCCCATGCTTGCTTGTCCGATTTCCGTTGCGTGATGAATATTTTTTCCATGCATGTAAGCATTCATGCCCCATAATCCATCTGCCAAGGCTTTCATAGTAGGCGCTTTTAATAATTGATTATTCCGATAAACGCCAAGCCCTTTGCCACCCCAATAAAGTTCTTCTCGCATCACATCATAGATAAAACCTAATTTACCAATGCCGTCTTCATAAACAGCTAACATAATACAAAAATTTTCTCTTTCCATCACGAAATTCATTGTGCCATCAATCGGATCGATGATCCACACGCGACCAGCAAAACTTTTTAAAGTATTGTAGCCTTTTTCTTCCCCTAAAATTTGATCTTCGGGAAAATTTGTTTGAATTTTATTCATTAAAAATTCTTGGGTTTGTTCATCCATATTTGTCACTAAATCGGTGCGGCCATTTTTCTGTTGAACGGTTAACTCTGATTCCAAGTTCATCCGAATCACATCGGCTGCTTCAAAAAGCCAACTTTGAATTGTTTGAACAAATTTTTGCGTTTCAGTCATCTAATCATCCCCCAGCTTTAATTTGCCGCTTCCCTGTTTTTTAGCTTGTTGAAGCGTACGATATAACGAATATCCTGAAGCATTTTCAAATTCACGACCTAAGCGTTTTTCTTCGCCGATACTTTTAACGACCGTTTTAAATTGTTGATAAGTTGTTAAAAATTTGTCAACAGGTAAGCCTGTTTCGTTGGCTTGCTCAACTGCTGTCCACATATTAGTGACAATCACCATTTCCTCTGTCGTCCAATCTAAATCTAATGGATATTGATAGTCTTTCATGTCTTCACCTCATCTTCTCTAGTTTAGCATATTTTCGTAAAAAAACATCTTATTTACGTCGATTTTTTAATGCGTTAAAGAGAGGATATTCTGCTGTTCCTTTGCGATACAAACTTTGTTGTGAAGCATAAATACCGCTATTTCCTGAACACATAAAACTGATTAAGCAGACCATGAAAAAATAGACCGCCGCTTCACTACCAAATAGTTCAATGCCCATAATGAAACAAGCAATCGGCGTATTCGTGGCGCCAGAAAAAACACCAATAAATCCTAAACCTGCTAAAAAAGGAATTGACAGATGTAACAAAGGGGCCAAAGAACTACCTAACGTAGCCCCAATTTCAAACAATGGCGTCACTTCTCCTCCTTGGAATCCGGCACCCAAGGATAACACCGTAAAGAATAATTTCCCAACAAAATCAAAAGGCTGCGCATTACCTGCAAATGCATCTTCTAATAAAGGTAAACTCAAGCCTAAATAACGTTGGTTGTTTAAGACGAGCACAAACAGAACGACAATGGACGCCCCAAGAAACGCACGAAGGTAGACATTAGCAAACCAATTTGCATAGGTCTTTTTTAAAAAGACAATGGAACGACTAAAAACCCAACCTGCCAAGCCAAAACAAATCGATGCCAAAAATAATTTTACAAATAGTTCAACCGACCAAGTCGGAATTTTGCCCATCGGATAATGCGGATGTGTCACACCAAAACTTTCAGTTACAAAATTAGCAAATAAGCCTGCAAAAAAACTTGGGAAAAGTGCCTCTGCACGAACTTTTCCAATTGCCAAAACTTCTAATCCGAAAACCGTTCCCGCTAATGGTGTGCCAAAAACAGAACTAAACCCTGCACTAATTCCGCTAATAATAATTACTTGTCGTTCCAAAGCGGACAGTTTAAAGACTTTTCCTACAGCATTCGCGATTGCGCCTCCCATTTGCACCGCCGTCCCTTCACGACCAACGGAACCACCAAATAAGTGCGTAGTAATCGTGCCAAACAATGTTAAAGGAATTAAGCGCAAGGGAATATCTTCTTCCCCGCCATTGCCTTGTTCAATCACTAAGTTATTTCCTCGGCTAGCATTTTTCCCAAAACGCGTATATAAATACGTAAAAACGACACCGCTAATGGGGAGGATAAAGAGTAACCAAGGATTTGCTAAACGAACATCTGTTACATAAGTGAGACTCTTTAAGAAAAAGGCGGATAACGCCCCCATAAATAAACCAATAATTGCGGTAATGAGCAACCATTTTGCCATATACCCGCCAATTGATAGTAGTTGCTTTGTTTCTTTTTTCACTTTACATGCTCCTTTACAATTTTCTTATCGCCGATCCTAGCGTACAGAAAAAGCCTACCAAAGGGTACACTTCTCCCGTTTGGTAGGCGTCATTAATTTATTCGTCCAATAAATAGTTCGTGGTGAACACCATCACCATGTTGCTATTAAACTATTAAAAATAATACCACGCAACTCTGGAAAGTGCAATAAAAAATCAATTGCGTTCCGTTTTTATCCACGTGCTATTACCTTTAATAAACCGATAATAAGCCATTACCACACTAACGAATAAAATTAAGTACATGTAGGAAATAGTAAAAGGTAAACTAATTAGCCCCAATTTTGCCGGTACTTCTAATTGAAAATTTTTCAACTCGCGATAATAGTTGATTGTAAAAAAAATGCCGAAAACTAGCGAAATACCGACAGCCAAAGCAAAACTAATACCTAGAGATAACGAAAAACCTAACCTATACAAGTGTTGCAGTTGAAGCCCAGTTAAAACAAAAACGAGGATTCCTGCGACGAGATTAATAAAGGGTTGCGCTAAAAAATAATAGATGCCGCACTTCTGCCTTAGCGTTAATGACTTTGATTTGATCACCCTGGGTAAATACGCTAGACAATCTAAATTTCCTTGAACCCAACGACTTCGTTGACGAATAAAACGTTTCACATCTCTCAGTGCTTCTTGAGCCATAAAGGCCTCGTCAATATAAGCAATCGATAACTCTTTCAGCATTAATTTAATGGTTAACTCATAGTCATCCAACAAAGCATTTCCCCAAGGCTGATAGCCTAAGTGTTCGGTAATCATGGATAACCGAAAAAACTGACCGTTGCCACCAAGTCCGATGGTTTTTGTTGCCCGACGTGCCTTTTGAATAAAATTATTAATCGTAAAAAACTCAACATCTTGTGCAATAAACATAAAACTTGTAACATCTTTCATTTTGATTCTTGTTTGTGCAGCACAGACTGTCGTATCTGCAAAAACATCAGTTAGTTCATTGACAATATTCTCACTAAAAAAACCATCTGCATCCACTACTCCCACCAATATTTGATTTCGTGAATAGTCTTTTTTTTCTGCATCGGCTAATACAATTTGGAAAGCGTGGTTCAAAGCGGCTCCTTTGCCTTGTTGTGCATTGGGAAATTGACGAGACAGAACTTGGATTGGACCAGCAATACTATCCATCATTGCTTTGGTTTGGTCCGTTGATCCATCATCAATCGCAATTATCTTTTTCTGAATTGGTAAAGCAACCAGTTTTTTTAATGTTCCTCCGATGACTTTCTCCTCGTTTACACACGGTACAAGAAAGTAGCAGAAAAATTCTTCTGCTACTTCGACTTCTCTTCCTGTTTTTTTTCTTGTTCGAAAACTGAGAAATAAACTTGTAAATAAATAGGTTAAGAAAATGAACATAATTACTTTGTATAACTGATATAAATAAATCATGTAATTTGTCCTCGTTTCAAAAAATAACGGTATAGAATGTAGGAAGTGACGATTGAAAGAAGAATAACACCAATTAAATCAGTCACAAAAAGGGCGCCCGTTGAAATCACCCCAAGTTTCGGTAAAGCGGATTGACTCATTAGATACTCCTTTCTCTCTATTTGTTTTTTACCAACACACCACCACAATGACCATGACACATCCCCCATAATAATATCTTGGCGGATTATAGTACACAGGTGGATTATAGTTAGTGATTGGCGGCACATAGGGCCAAACTGTTGGTGGCGGTGGATTATAAACTGGTATTCTGCGATTTTCTCGAACAATTGCAATTGTTTGACCCGCATGATTTTGCATCAGACTGACACGTGTTGGCGTAGTATTTCGTGAATAACCAGCTGGCGCTTGAACTTCTCTAATTTCATACACTCGGTTTACGGATAGTCCACTGATAGTAACTGTACCATCTCCCCCAGTTGTCACTCTTTGTGTATAGCCGTTAGTTGTATCTTTCCATTCAAAAACAGCGCCTGCTAAACGTACTTTTGTTTCAACATCTTGTTTAATAATTTTGATAGCACCATAGTTTGCTTTATTGTTTAACACTAACGTATACGTTTTTGCGCCTTGGCCTCGTAAGTCAATCCGATGGACCCTACTATCCAACGCATACCCAGTTGGCGCTTGAATCTCGGTGATTTCATAAATACGATCTGACGATAATCCTGGAATCAGTACTTCACCATTTCCATTTGCTGTAAATGTTGCAGTATAGTTATTGGTCGTATCACGGAATCTAAATTTTGCGCCTGCTAAACGTTGTTTTGTATCCGTATCTTGCTTAATAATTTTGATAGCGCCCTGTTGTGATGTATTATTCAAGACTAGTGTATAGGTTTTACCACCTTGTCCACGTAAATCAACTTTATGAACACGTCTATCTATAGTATAGCCGTTTGGTGCTTTAATTTCTGTGATCTCATAGATACGATCACCGGCTAATCCAGGAATCAGTACTTCACCGTTTCTATCCGCTGTAAACGTTGCTGTGTAATTGTTGGTTGTGTCTCGGAATTTAAATTGTGCGCCTGCTAAACGTTGTTTCGTATATCCATCTTGCTTAATAATTTTGATGGCGCCTTTTTGTGCTTGATTATTTAAGACTAATGTATAGGTTTTACCACCTTGTCCACGTAAATCAACTTTGTGAACACGTCTATCTATGGTATAGCCGTTTGGCGCTTTGATTTCTGTAATCTCATAGATACGATCACCAGCTAATCCAGGAATCAGTACTTCACCGTTCCTATCAGCTGTAAACGTTGCAGTATAATTATTGGTTGTGTCTCGGAATTTAAATTGTGCGCCTGCTAAACGTTGTTTCGTATATCCATCTTGCTTAATAATTTTGATGGCGCCTTTTTGTGCTTGATTATTTTTGGTGAACGTGTAGGTTTTTCCAGCATAATTTGCGGGTAAAAGAACTCTATGCACTGTTCTGTCAAGTACATAACCATTTGGTGCTTTTATTTCTGTAATTTCATAAATCCGATTAACAGAAAAATTATACAAAGTTGCTTCGCCATTAGTATTAGCGGTTACTACGCCTGTATTCCCGTTCACTGTGTCACGCCATCTAAATTGTGCGCCTGCTAAACGTTGTTTTGAGTAACCATCTTGTTTTACTAATTTTAAATTGCCACGTAACGCAACATTCTCAATGGTATAGTAACCAATCTTATCAGCAAAATTAGTCGTTAGGATAATTCGGTAGGTCTTGTTATTTAAGATATATCCGTTTGGTGCTTTTATTTCCGTAATTTCGTATACACGATTGACTGGTAAATCTGTTATCAACGCTTGACCATTTTTGTCAGCTACAACAGTTCCTTCTTTTCCTGTCACTGTATCACGCCATTTAAATTCTGCACCTGCTAAACGTTTTCTTGAATCTTTGTCTACTTTGATTATTGCTAAACTACCTTTTTGTGCAACATTCTCAATGGT
>NZ_JBFOEF010000011.1:0-89074 GCF_040886645.1 Enterococcus sp. GC34 | reverse complement strand
CGTTCCGTAGTGCCCAGTTGCTTTTTTTAGTTTTCTAAAGATAGTTGTTTTTTTATGCTTCTTGCTTCCGAATATATAGTACGAACAAGACGGCAATCAACACGATAAAGCCACCAAAAATCGGTGTATATGTTACTGATAAATGATCTGTGACTACCCCACCTGTCATTGAGCCAACGGTAATCCCAATATTAAAGGCTGCAATATTAAAAGCTGAGGCCAAAGTGATATCTTCTGGAACATACTTTTCCGCTAATTCTACAACATATAGTTGTAAACCAGGTACATTCATAAAGGCAAATAGACCCAACATCAAACTTGCTAATAAGCCTAGAAGACTGTTATCCATTAAAACAGTAATGAATAAAAAGACTAAGGACAGAATTAATAAGCTAAACATTTTTACTAACGAATCTAAAGGTTTTTTATTTGCCCAGTGACCACCTACTGTATTGCCAATTGCAACCATTACGCCATAAACAACTAAAATAATCACTACCGCATTGGCTGAAAAGCCTAAATTTTCCAATAACGGTGACAAGTACGTATATGCAGCAAACGTTCCACCATAACCAAAAGCAGTAATTAGAAAAGAGAAAACGAGGGGTTTGTTCGTAAAAATCCGCGTGATTCCTTTTAAGTCAACCTTCCCTGGTATCGGTAAATTTTTGGGAACTAAAAAATAACTAGCAATCAGTCCCACCAAGCCAATACTGGCTATAAAAAGAAAGGACATATGCCAAGCTGTTTGTTGCCCAATAAATGTCCCTAAAGGTACGCCAGTCACTGTTGCAACCGTTAAGCCCGTAAACATAATAGCAATGGCACTGGCTCGACGTGACGGCGGCACAACATCTGCGGCGATGACAGTCGAAACAGACATGAAAATACCATGCGCCAATGCAGAAAGTATCCGCCCTACCAATAAAATAATAAATGTTGGCGCAAACGCAGCAATTAAATTCCCACTAATAAAAAGAAGCATAATCCCCAGCATTAATGCGCGGCGATTCCATTTTCCTGTCAAAATTGTTAATAACGGCGCCCCAATCGTCACACCTAAAGCGTATAAAGAAACAGTCAAACCTGCTTGGGAAAGACTAATATGAAAACTTTTAACAATCATTGGTAATAAACCCACACTAATAAATTCTGTTGAACCGATTGCGAAAGCATTGATAGCTAATGCAAAGAGCGTTAAATTTGGTGAAATTTTCTTTTCCATTCTCTTCCTCCTAAAAAACATTTGAATTTCAACAAAAATTACTATATACTAAGATTGAAATTTTGATAAGTACCTACTTTTTTGTATCATAGGTACCTTTTAGTAACTTTTGTTTATTATCAACCTATTAAGGAGGAATGTTTTTTGGAAACTCGTACATATGCGATTGGTGTCGAAGCAACGATGGATGTTATTGGCGGTAAATGGAAACCAATTATTCTGTGTAATTTACGGCACGGCGCCATGCGCCCCAGCGATTTAAAACGCGGTATTACTGGCATTAGTCAAAAAATGCTGACACAACAATTACGGGAACTCGAAGAAGACAACATTATCGAGCGAAAAGTTTACAACCAAGTTCCACCAAAAGTCGAATATTATTTAAGCGATTATGGTCAAAGCCTCTCTGCTGTCTTAGATAACTTATGTAATTGGGGAGAATCCCACGTGGCTCATTTGCAAGAACAAGGCCAAGAAATTTATTTAAAATGTGAAGATTAGTGAACAAAACGTTTATAAACTATATCAAAAAAGAGCTTTAAGCTATTTAAGAGCCTAGGGAAAAATCTAAAATGATTTTTCCCTAGGCTCTTCTTATGCTTTAATAACTTGAATATCTTGCGTTAATTGGGCCCAATGATTAGTAGGTCCGTGGCCATGTCCAACAGAAATTGCTTGGCTAATGGCCCCTTGTATAAACTGTTTGCCAATCACAATCGCCGCTTCTAACGGCGTACCTTTTGCTAATTCGGCTGCGATACACGCTGAAAAAGTATCTCCTGTTCCATGAGTATTTTTCGTTACAATTCGTGGTGCACTTAGCCAAAAGCTCGAACCGTCTTCCATTAACACATAATCAGCCGCTTGTTGATTTGTGCTATGTCCGCCTTTCATAATAATATTTTTTGTGCCCAATTGCTGTAATTTTTTTGCTGCGGTCTGCATTTCTTGTTCTGTCTTGATGGTCGTCTCTAGTAAAACTTCTGCTTCTGGTAAATTAGGTGTCACGACCGTTGCTAATGGCAACAGTTGCTCTTTAATCGTTTGAACTGCCTCGGCTTCTAACAAATGATGTCCACCTTTAGCCACCATTACAGGATCGACAATCAACGGACCAAAATCAACTTTCTGCAAATTGCGAACAACAGCTTCGACACGCTCACTATCTGCTAACATCCCCGTTTTCGCTGCCCCAATTTTAAAATCAGCCGCCAGTGATTGAAATTGTGCATCAATAAATGAACTAGGAATCGGCAAACTTTCTTGCACGCCATACGTATTTTGTGCCGTCAATGCAATGACAATATTTAAGCCAAATGCCTGCCGTGCTTGAAATGTTTTTAAATCTGCTTGCATGCCAGCTCCCCCACCAGAATCAGAACCAGCAATCGTGACTACTTGTGGGGTCAAATTATATTCGGTCATTTTCTCGCCTCCAACATTCGCTCCGTTACACGCATCAACCCTTGAACTTTCTCGGTTATCTGTTCAGCCAGCATAATTTCACTGACCAGTGAAACACCAGCCACTCCCGTTCCCATAAGTTGTTCTATATTTTCTTCTTTGATCCCACCAATCGCCACAACAGGAATCGTGACTGCTGCAGCAATTTCAGAAAGTGTCTGCAAAGAAGTTAACGGACTGTCCTTAGTCGTTGTGGGGAAAATTGCGCCCACGCCTAAATAATCGGCGCCCTCGTTTTCCGCTTCAACTCCTCGTGCCACCGTTTTAGCTGAAACACCTACGATTTTTGTGGACCCAACCAGTTTTCGCACAAGAGCAACCGGTAATTCATCATCCCCTATATGCACACCTGCCGCATCCACCGCCAAGCAAATATCGACACGATCATTAATAATCAACGGAATCTGATACGCATCTGTTACCGCTTTAACTTTCACTGCTAATTCGTAAAAACGCCGTGTTGACACTTCCTTTTCACGCAGTTGGACCAATGTCACTCCACTGCGACAAGCAGTTTCAATTCGTTTTAAAAATTCAGTATCACTAAAATCATACCGGCCTGTCACCAAATAAACTTTCAATTGCTCTCTCATAGCACTCGTCCTTTCACCGCCTCAAACCAATCCTTCTCCTTCATTAAAAGAGATAACTGATTTAACGTATTTTGGCGAAAATCGGCCAGCCCTTGGCTCTTAGTCTGGGCTTTTTCTCCGCAAAGATTAAAATAGCTCACTGCGGCTACTGCCGCAGTCATTGGCGCGTTGCCTTCACCTAATAAAGCGGCAACTAATGCGCCGACTAAATCGCCCGTGCCAGTGAAACAATCCAACTCAGGAACACCATTTTGTAAGACAATCACTTGCTCTTGACTAACCAAAACATCTTGAATCCCTGTTGCTAAAAATACCGTCTGGGGAAACTTTTGCGTTTGTTGACGTAAAGCCTGAATCAGTTCCTCAACTGCTTCTTCACTTTGATCCAAAAGGCTACCATCCACTCCTCGGCCATGACTCACCAACTGGCAAAAAGTCCGCATTTCTGAAAGATTCCCTTTCACAACGGTTGGCTGATTGTGCACCAGCTTTTCCCCAACTTCATTGCGAATATCACTGGCGCCATAACCGACTAAATCGACTACGGTCGGTTTATTCACTTGCCGAGCATAATCACTAGCTGCTAACAAGCTCTGCTCTCGTTCTTGTGATAAATGGCCTAAATTCAAAACCAAGGCACTGGTTTGCTGAAACAACTGCGGAAATTCCCGGGGATCATCTGCCATAATGGGTTTAGCATCAATATAAAGTAATGCATTCGCCATAGACTCACACGTAATTTCATTCGTAATGCACTGAATTAATGGTGCCGTTGTCAGTGGAAAAATCGTTTCAAACTTAACGCTTGTTTTCATAAAAGTACCCTCCCAAAAATAATTCCTGTGTTTGTTTAAATACCCGAGTTTCTTTCAGTTTTACTAAGACAAGCCAAGCAATCACTGAACCAATCAGTGTGGCGCCAATAAATCGTGGCGTATAAATGAACCAATAAAAATTCTGCTTACTGCCAGTAAACCAAACCATTACAGGATAGGACAATAACGAGCCAATGATGCCTGTACCAAAAATTTCTCCTAGCATCGACCAGCCTAATTTTTGTCCCCATTGATAAAATAAACCAGCAAAAAACGCGCCAAAGACGGCACCTGTTAACGCTAATGGCGGAATACCTAAGAACGTCATACGGATTAAGCCGCAGACAAGTGCCATGAGCGTTCCGTAAAGAGGACCTAATAAAACTCCGGCAATAATGTTCATGACACTGGACATAGGGGCCATTCCCTCAATTCGCATTAACGGCGATAATACAACGTCCATCGCAATCATTAATGCCAGTAACGTAACTCTGTGGATTCGATTTTTTTCCACGTAAAAAAACTCCTTTCTGCGAGAAGCAAAAGGAGGCGCGACTGAAAAAGACAGAAAAACCCAACCACAAATAAACGTAGTTGGGTGCAATAATCGGTCAAAATTTCAAGACATTTCCCTGCGCCAGTCCTAACTGTTTCAGGTTCCATGGGTATAATCTCAGCTAATAGCACCCCAAATGTTTCTCTTTAATTGGCTTTAGTATAGCATAGTTTTTTGGAAGCGACTACTAAAATTGCCAAAGAGTTTTCCCACAAAAACAGAAAAAACGTCATGCCCAAAAAGTTCGATTTTTTGGGCATGACGTTTTTCATACTTTCGTTTGTCTTATTTTTTAGAATCCTGGCATTCCTTTGGTGTATTTACCTAAAGTTGCTTCGGTTTCTTTTTCAATTTTTACTAACGCATCGTTGACAGCCATAATGACTAAATCTTGTAACATATCAACGTCTTCAGGATCAACCACGTCTTCTTTAATGGTCAAATCTTTCATTGTGCGATCACCAGTAAAGGTCGCTGTCACAAGTTGATTGGTTGCTTCACCGATAAATTCTTTTTCATTTAGCGCTTCTTGCGCTTTGGCCATTTCTTTTTGCATTTTTTGTACTTGTTTCATCATGCCTTGCATGTTGCCCATTCCTCGCATCATAATTCCTCTACTCCTTCGTATTAATCATCTAGTACTTCGACAAGCTCTTCACCAAACATAGCGATTGCTTCATCTACTACTGGATTTTCTTGTGAATGTTCATTTGTTACAGGCGGTTCGTCCGCTAGACGAGCCATTTCATTTTCAGGTTCAGAATGATTCAAACTGCCCTGATTTTGGTTAATAAAGCTTTGTCTTAGTTTTGGCCAGCTTTCTCTAGTAATGCAGACCATCTCTGGTGTATAGTCCATCAAACGGCTTAAATTATTATTGAAAGCTAACTGCATCTCTTCATCATCTGTTGCACGAGCACAAACAATCTCATAGTCAAATGCCACCACGATGCCCTTAGGACTCGCTGCGACAGGTTCACTAGCTTTGAGCATCGCTCGTTGAGTCACAGATAATGTTTGCAGTAAGTCTTCCCAGACATTTTTCACATTCATTAAATGTGTTCTAGTCGCTTCGTTTAAGACTTGATATACCCGTTCTGTGGGTACGCGGAACGAACTTTTTGGCGCTTGTGGTCGTGCTTGTTGACGTGGCGCATCTGCTTCTTTGGCAGCTACACCGTGTTTCTTTAATTCAGCCAGTTCTTTCTTCAGTTGCCCGATTTGATTTTGTAAATCGGTTAATTCTGGATTTCCCTCTGCACTACCATCTTGATTAGCTGTTTCTGGCGTGTTGTGTTTATTGGGTTGCACCGTTTTAGCTAATTTGACAGTGGCTACTTCCAGATAGATATTCGCATTGTTGGTAAAGCGGATCTCATTTTGTGTGTCACTTAAAATTTGGATTAGTTGGTAGATTTTTTCAGCAGGCGTTTGTGTAGCTAGTTCCTTAAATGCTTCTGTCAAAGTTCCTGCTTTTTCTGCTAATAACTTCGGTGCTTGCTGATACATCAGCAAATCTCGACAATATAATAACAAATCTTCTAAGAAACGGCGTGCTTCTTTGCCTTCGCCTAAAATACTTTCCAAGCCTTCTAATGCTCGTTCAACATCACCGGCGACACAACACTGAATATAATGATCCATCATTTCATAGGTTAGGCTGCCTGTCACTTGCATTGCATCTTCCAGTGTTACTTTTTCATCACTAAATGAAATCGTTTGATCCAAGATACTCAAGGCATCTCGCATCCCACCTTCCGCAGCACGCCCAATCACATATAGGGCTTGTTCCTCATAATCAAGAGCCATTTCCTGCATGATATGGGCCATATGATCGACGATATCTTGCGTACTAATTCGCTTAAAATCAAAGCGTTGCGTCCGTGAGATAATCGTTAACGGAATCTTGTGTGGTTCAGTCGTTGCTAAGATAAAAATAACATTTTGTGGCGGTTCTTCCAAGGTTTTTAAAAGTGCATTGAACGCGCCTGTTGATAGCATATGAACTTCATCAATAATATAAACTTTGTATTCGGCTTGTGTCGGTGCATACTTTGCTTTATCACGAATATCACGGATTTCTTCCACGCCATTATTACTCGCCGCATCAATTTCAATGACATCATTTAAACGACCTTCCGTAATGGCTACACAGGTTTCACAAACATTACAAGGTTCACCATCTTGACTATGTTTACAGTTAATCGCTTTAGCAAAAATTTTTGCGGCACTGGTTTTACCTGTACCACGAGGGCCAGTAAATAAATAGGCATGAGATGTTTTCTTTTGCACTATCGCATTTTTCAGCGTCTGAGTAATTGCTTTTTGTCCTACTACGTCATCGAAACGTTGTGAACGCCAGACCCGATAAAGTGCTTGATAAGCCATTTTTTACCCTCCCTTATTTTTCATTCTTATCTATTATACGTGATTTTTAGTCATTCGGCATCTTTTTTCTTTTAATGAGTCAGTGACGCAACCATTGCTAAAAAAGCCGCTTTTCCTTCACTTGTTTCTGCAAACGCACTGGCTTCTTTTAGTCGCTGTTGATACGCTGAAGCGACCGTTTCAAGCGCCTGCGTTTTCTGGTTGCTCCAAGTCATTAAACCTTGGACTTCTGCTAACGTTAACGAAGGCTTTGCTTGAGGTCGACTAAAAATTAAGTCCATGACATATAAAAGTTCTTTTCGTCGTGCAACGATTTGTATCTCATCCGTTGGCAGTTTCAGCGTTTGCCATTGCTCAAAAATATCATTTGCGGCTTGGGCAACTTCTGACGCATTAGGTCCCTCTATACGAAAAGTCGCAACTGGCCAATTCACCATTCCTGCGTTGATTAAAGGATAGTTAGCTAACTCAACATATTCTGAAATGCTCGCTTCGGCTAATGGAAATTGTTGCAAACCCGTTTGATAATAGACATGCTCATTTTGTTCAAAGACAGCATCAATCCCAGCAAAATAATGAGGAAAGACCTCAACAATTTTCAACAATTGCTGAAAAGTCTTAACTGAACGTTTCGCTGCCTGATGTTTTTCAAACGCAATCACACCTTGTTGCTGATATTGTGCCTGTTTTACAAAGGAAAACCCCCAGCTTTCGCCATCTAAGTTCATTCGAATCACTCGATGGTTCGTAGTCGCAGGAAATTGCTGACTTCCCTGGTAGCCTTCTGTTGCCATGCACCATTCACAGCGGGGATAGCTTTGTGCAGAGAGCGTTGCTTTTGGCGCCTCACTGTGGACCTTATTTGCTAAAAAATCACCATAGACTGTTGAAAAAACAACAGGTTCTTCCTGTTCAATGACCGTACCGTTTTTTTGACAAAGTTGGTAAAAATACTCGGTAGCCTCTTGTGGCTCTTTAGCATAATGTTGTGCAAAAAAAGCATTAACCACAGAAGGTGGCGGTGTCAACAAATCCATCAATTGCACCACGAACTGTTCTTTTTGTTGCTCTGTTTTTACAAGTTGATTGGCAATCGCAATTTGACACAATTGTTCCGCCAAATCAGCGGCGGGTGTTGCCACAGGCCGTATGTCTACTTCGCCTAATTCTTGTTCACCAATCATTGATAATAAACGGTTCTGAAGATATAAGCGATCCAATTCCATCCAACCACCTGCTTGAATAGCAAGTGTGGTAAAATCGGCAATCATTTGACTCGTGGTCATCGATTCATTCCTCCTATTACTTTTCTTGATATCCATGTGGATGAGCTTGGTGCCATTGCCAAGCGGTGGCGATAATGTCCTTGACCTCAGTTACTTCTGGTTGCCAGCCTAAAACTCGTTTGGCTTTTTCACTAGAAGCAATTAACGTACTAGGATCCCCTGCTCGGCGTGGCGCGATTGTCGCAGGAATTTCTTGGCCTGTCACTTCGCGAGCAGCATCTAACATTTCTTTAACAGAATAGCCGTTGTTGCTTCCCAGGTTAAAGACGTCACTTTCGCCGCCATTTTTCAAATATTCTAAAGCCAAAATATGTGCTGCAATCAAGTCTTCAATATAAACATAATCTCGAATGCACGTGCCATCTGGTGTATCATAATCATCCCCAAAAATACTTAGCTCTGCTCGTTGGCCTAATGCCACTTGTAAAATAATTGGCACAATATGCGTTTCTGGCGTGTGATCCTCACCAATTGAGGCATCTTTTTTTGCTCCTGCAACATTAAAATAACGCAAAGCAACATATTTCATTCCATAAGCGTTGTCGCACCATTTCATGATTTTTTCCATCATTAATTTACTTTCCCCATACGGATTTTTAGGATTCGTTGGGGTTTCTTCTGTAATAGGCATTGCTTTTGGTTCGCCATAAGTGGCCGCTGTGGAAGAAAAAACAATGTGTTTCACCCCGAATTCTTGCATGACTTCCAAGGCAATTTGAGTGCCGTGAACATTGTTATTGAAATACATTAACGGTTTCTCCACGGATTCTCCTACTAAAGAATTGGCCGCAAAGTGCAACACCCCTTCAATTGATTCCTTTTCAAAGACACTACGTAAAAAAGCTTTATCACGAATATCGCCTTCATAGAAAGTCGCTTGTTCATGAACTGCTGAACGATGTCCCGTTAATAAATTATCAACAACCACAACGGCATACCCTTTTGAAATTAATTGATCGACGGCATGTGAGCCGATGTAGCCTGCGCCACCTAATACTAAAATAGACATAAATACGCTCCTTTTTCTCTCTAATTTCTTTTTCTATTGTACCATTAAATAAGGTTTACTTCTGAATTATTTCATTTTGTAAACAGGATTTAATTTGGCCATTTCTCCTTATTCATTTTTCCTATAAAAATACAGAAAAGACTTGGTAAATTTTAACAAATCTCTAAATTAGTCGTAGAGTTTATGAAAAATCATTGTAACTATTGGATTTTTTTGCTTTTTTCCGTCATAATAGAAACAAATACAATTTGAAAGAAGGAATGAACGATGAAAAAATTTGTATCAGGTATGTTAGTCGGTACTGCTATCACAGTTGCTGCTTTAGCCGGTGTGGCTACAACTATTAAAAAAACAGTCATTGATCCAATTGAAGAAAAAGAAGATATGATTGAAGAAAACCGTAAAAAAGCGATGCGTAAACGTATTGCACGTTAAAAAATAGCTGTGACATTGAGATAAAAAATCTAACGCCAAGAAATCAACAGGAGCGCTTCTGGCTCTGTTGATTCTCTTAAGCATAACAAGTGGTCATCCATCAAAGCGATGGATGACCACTTGTTATGCTTTCTTTTTTACCAAAGGAGCTGACTATTTTTCTTAACTATTAAAAATAGTGGCAGCAATCCGATCCATATCGCGCATATTCCAAGGATCCACACCAGGACGAGCTGCAGCGGCTGTTAACCAATGAATCCCTTCTGTTGGAATACCACAACTAAAAAGGCCTGTCGCCACCTGCCCATCTTTTGTGATGACTTGATTCGTGGCAGGCACAATCAAGAGTGCACCTGTTTTGACTATTTGACCATCAGCTAATGCCAGTTGATGGAGCGTAGCTAGCTTATCGGCTAACAACTGCCTTGTTAAAGGATTCAAGCTTTTTTCATTATTAACTTTGGGAATGCGCGCTTCAATTAAAAAGTGACTATTATACCGATTTTCCGGAAACAAATTAGCATAAGTAATAAATTGACCCGCTTTCATTTCGACACGCATTTCTGGCCCCAGAATCGTGACTAATCCCAGTTCAACTAACGCCTGTAGCTCTTCTGTTCTTTCAACAGAAGGTCCCACTGACAAAAATGTATTCAACGGGGTAAACCAATGCCACAACCACTTTTGACTCTCGTCATTCGTTAATAACCCTTCATCCAAAACAAAGCGAATCTGATCTCTTAAATCTTTTAAACTGTCTAAAGCAGTGGTCAAAGGACCGCTAAGATTGCCTTTCTCTGCTTCTTGAATATCCCATTTTAAATACTCTAGTAAAAACGAACGAAAACGTTCATGAGTGGTTTTCTTTGTTTCAGGATGTTCTAACGCTTGCCAATCAAACCAATCTTGTTTTTCAAAGTGGGCTAAGCTTTCCGGCGCTCCCTTGGTTTGAATAAACAGCTGTTGAAAGGCCTCTTTAGAAAGATACGAATATTTTTCTTCGATTAAGCAAGTGTAATACACATATTCCACTTCTTTTTTTAAATACCCAAAAAACTCTGCGCCTGTAACCTGTCCTTTTTTACGACATTCAGCTAAATACGTTTCGGTTAAAAAAACAGGCTGATAGGTTTCCCCGTAGCCTTTTTGATTATTCCCTCGAGGATGAGAAGGAAAACCGCGACCAGAACCAGCAATAATAATGGGCTCTCTTCCAGAAGGTTCATAACGTAAGCGGCCATTTTGACGAGAAAAAACACCCCCGCGGCCAATCGTCAAGGCAGATAAATAGTCAAAAAATGCCAAACCTAAGCCTTTTAACACAACGGGTTGTTTTGCGGGTATATTGGCAAGTGCCAATAAAGCATCCGCCGCATTTTTAGGGGAAGAATAAAACAAACGATGCTCCTTGGCGTAGTCCGCAAGCTCTTGTTCAACAGTCGTTAATTCATTTTCTTGGTGACCCATGGCTAAAATTACTTTGTCTGCCGTAAACTCAATGGATTGGGTGTACACATAATAGTTATCCTCTCCTGCCCGTACAGTAGTTACTGGCTCTTTAAAAAACGTCAGCGATGTTTGTTCGTTACACCGCGTGGCTAAATACGTATAAAACCATTTTTGGTACATGCCATAAAAAGCCCTCGAGCAGTGATCATTCGGTCCAAGGCGATGACATTCTTTCAACAACTCAAGATAATTATAGGGTTGTTGCTGTTGAATGTACTGCGCAGCTTCTGTTTGGGTCCATTCATAGAGAGTGGGTCCCTTGACAATTGGTCCTTCGCCACTAAAAGATTCATCTGTAAATAAAGTGACTTGACTAATCACGGTGTTCATTAATAAATAATTAGGTTGCTCTGCTCGCCAAATTTTCCCACCTGGACCGTATGGATCAAACAACGTGAGCTGAACATTTATTTCCGTTTTACGAGCCCATTCAATGACTCGTTCTGCAGCTGATAAGCCTCTGGGTCCAGCACCTACAATTGCAATTTTCATCCAATCACCTACTCTATTTTTCTAATAATTCTTTTAAGACAACCGCTTGATTATGCACTGTATCTTTCGCCCCATAGACCAGCGTGACTACTGGCTGATTTTTTACAATTGTCTGTAACTGCTTAAACGCTGTGGCAGTTGGCTCATGTTTCAATTCTTCTTGGTATTTTTGTTTAAACTCAGGATATTTATTTGCTTCATGATTAAACCATTTCCGTAGCTCTGTACTTGGGGCCACTTCTTTGAGCCATTCATCTAACTTTTCAGATTCCTTGGATTTTCCTCGTGGCCAAACACGGTCAACTAAAACACGGTAGCCATCTTGCTCTGTCGGTGCTTCATATGCTCGCTTGATTTGAATCATCTGCCTTCACCTCTTCTTTTTATTGTAGCTCAAAAAGTGAGGACTGACAAAAAGCAACATCTCTATTAAGTTTTCCTATACAAAAAGAGTTGGTCTCAATGAAGACCAACTCTTTTTGTTATTAACTATTTCTCTTTTTCACTTTCCCAGTCCAGCCATCATAGCCGCCTTTTAAAATATAAATATCAGTATAGCCATTTTTGCGTAATAAATTAGCTGCTCGGATACTTAAAGCTTTCTTCTGATCATAAAGATAAACAGGTTGATCCTTACGAAGAGAACCAATTGTTGTTTTTAACATGCTGTATGGCATGCTGCGCGCCCCTAAAATATGCCCAGCATCAAATGTATCTTTCTCACGAACGTCAATCACTTGTGCTTTACGCATTGTTTCTTTAAATTCTTCTTCCGTCAGCATTTTTGCTGAACGTTTCACCATAATTTTCAAATATAATTCATTGAATACCATCGCTAGTACAATAACTAGCAAAATGCCATTGATTACCCATAAAATACTCATTCTAAAAAGCCCTCTCTATTTCTCTTTTGAAAATTGTAATGCTAGTGAAGCGGCACCAATGACGCCGGCCTCATTACCTAGCTCTGCTAATTTGATTTTTGTACTATTTCGAACTTGCGGGAAGGTAAATTCTTGGAAATATTTTTCGACACGACTACGTAAAAATTCTCCTGCTGCAGAAACACCTCCACCGATAACCACGCTATCTGGATTTAACGTGTTACCTAAGTTTCCTGTGGCTAAGCCTAAATAGAAACAAACACGATCCACAACCATTAAAGCAAAATGATCGCCTTTTTCAGCAAATTCAAAAACATCTTTACTCGAAACATCTTGTCCATCATCAATCGCTTGTTTCAGTTCAGAGTCACCTGCAAACTCTTCTGATAAATGACGTGCAACACGAACGACACCAGTGGCACTAGAAACAGTTTCTAAACAGCCACGTTTCCCACAGGTACAGTCAAAGCCGTTAGGATCAACCGTCACATGCCCAACTTCACCAGCGCAGCCAGCAACACCGTGGAGCAATTCTCCCGCTGCAACAATGCCTCCGCCGACACCTGTTCCTAAAGTAATAAAAATCACGTCGGGATTGTTTTCCCCCGCGCCCTTCCAACGCTCACCTAAAGCGGCAACATTGGCATCATTATCTAAGGCAAACGGAATTCCTAAAGCAGATTCGATTTGTTCTTTGACAGGCTGTACAGTCGTCCAGTTTAAATTATAGGCACCTACAACAGTTCCTTTTTCAATGTCGACACTCCCTGGTGTTCCCATACCAATTCCCACAAAATCTTCTTTTTTCATATTATAAAGATCTATACGGTGACGAATACTTTCAATAATTGATGGCACAATGTGCTTGCCATCTTCTAAAATATTCGTTTCAATACTCCATTTTTGTTGAACAACGCCATCGGTTGTTAAAATAGCAAATTTGATGGTCGTTCCACCTAAATCAATCCCAATAATCTTCTTATCCATTTAGTCGATTCCTTTCTGCTTCCCTCTAGATTCTTCTATTCGATGCTCTCTTTGCAAAATATGCCGGGCCTGTAAATACGTATCTCGGTCTACCAATTGACCTTCATACAATTTTTTTAATTCAATCATCATTAACTCAATATCATAAATCCGTGCACCGACATAAATATACATCCCAAACTGTTTAAAAAGTTGTTGTACATCATATAACGTTTCCATACGAAAACACTTCCTTATTATACAGGTAAACCGTATTTTTTAAAACCCAATAACAGACAAATTACGACAAGAAAAATAAAAATTAACGTGGCCATAATTCGCTCGTGCTTATTAAATGCTTCTTCACGATTTGGAACAGCAAAAGCCGTCGCGACTAATAGTCCACCAATTAGACCGCCAACATGACCCATCATATCTACAGAGCTACTAAACAAGTTAAATAACAAATTAATCACAATAAACATTGAATAGCGTTGCACCATATACATAATCGCTGGATTGTCTCTAAAATGGCGTCCTAAAATAACAAATGCGCCAAACAAACCAAAAAGTGCTGTACTAGCACCCGCTGAGATACTGTTGGGTGTCCCAAAGGCAAAACTGGCGATATTTCCAGCAATCCCACTCAATAAATAAATTCCCAAATAGCGCCAATGCCCATAAATTGCCTCAACCTGTGCGCCGATATAATAAAGAGTAACCATATTTAAAATAATATGCATAAACCCAATGTGAAGAAACATTGGCGTGATAAACCGCCAGTATTCATGATTTTGAGCTACCAGTGGACGAACCATTGCCCCCCAATTAACTAAGTTTAAAATATTTTCTGATCCTCCAGTTAATTCCAATCCAAGGAAAACAATGATTGAAATACCTAAAAGGGCATACGTAATGAACGGCTGATTTTTTAGCCGTTTCAATTTCATTTCTGTTTGATAATTCATTCCATTCCTCCTATTGTATAAATAATTGTTCGATTGGCTGATCAAACGCTTCTGGTTGCCATTGTTCATGGAGTTGTTCACTAAAAACTAAACTACATGAATGGCCCGAAAAATGTTCCAAATAACGATCATAAAAACCACCGCCGAAGCCTATTCGATAGCCAGCACGATTGAAAACAATCCCTGGCACAATCAATAAATCAATCGCTGTAGCTGTTATTTCTGCTGCTGTTAACGGAGGTTCCTCCACGCCAAATGCACTGGTGTCATAAACTGTCTCTGGAAAGACTTGATAAAAGTGCATTTTACCTCCTTTAAATGTTCGCGGCACCGCCACTTGCTTGCCCTCTTGCATGGCCCGTTCGAAAATTGGCTGTGTTGATAATTCTAGCGGTAACGACCGAATCATTCCGATTGTTTGTGCTTGTTGCCATTGCTGACTAGCAAACAACTGTTCATAGAGACTTGATTCTTTATGTTGTTTAATTTCTGGATGTTGTTTTAGCCATTCCAGGGCAGTTAAGCCCACTTTTCTCAACTTGTTTTTCTCCATGTACACCTTCAACCCCTTTTCTGTTAAGTTTATAGAAAGTGTTCTTAAAAAACAAGCTGATTCCCCTTTTCTCTTTGAAAAATCCCGTTATTTTTCTAACGTTTTTGACGCTTCTTTAAAAAAGTCAACAACCAAATCCATTGTTTCTCCTTTCACTAAATGCCGCTCACCGATTTCCGTTATAAATTGCGTATTTCTCGCATACGTTTTCCCAGACACTAATTGTTCAAAATCAGCCATGTCTTCATAGGGGATTTTTTCATCTTCCGTTCCATGCCAAAACAGCATCGGTCGTTCTTGCAGTCTTTCTGGCGTTTGTGATAAATCGTATTGATGCACCCAACTTAGCAATAGTGGCAAGTCTTTAGGCACAAAAATAGCAAATTCTTTCGCCCGTTGAATCACTCGCTGAATATAGCGCGCCGGATAGGGTGTTCCCATTAAGCAAGCAGCAGCTTGAATCTCAGGATGTTGGGTCATAAGAGCGCTGGTAGTAATACCGCCCATGGACACACCACCTACGCCAATCCAATTTTCTTTAATCAACCCTAATTTATGAAAATGATGGATAATTACTGGAAATTCAATCAAATTATATTGAATGCTACTCCAAAATGTAATCGAAGGAATCGTGGAAATAGGTCCGGTTTTTCTTTCTCCATGGTTCATGGCATCTGGTAAAATGACCCGAAACCCCTCGTGTGCTAATTTTCTTGCTTGTGTTAAAGATAATTCTTTTGCCGATTGCCAACCATGATAGTAAACAATTAAAGGCAATGCTTCGTTTTTTTGCTCTTCTGTTGTCACTTCTAATGCTGGAATTTTTGCTATGTAGCGATGTCTAATACTGATTTTCATTCATGATTCCTCCATTATAAAATATCTTCTCTTATTTTACCGTTTTTTGATAAAACCTGCTCTTTATATGATTTATCAAAAAAACCACAAAATATGCGAATTCGCATTTTCCTATTTTATTACTTTCCGTTATAATCATTTTATTAAATACAAAGGGGTGTTTTTATGGTTAAAATTGAGGAAAAAGGCAAAGTAACATTTGGACAAGCTTTTAAAGATTATTTTCGTGGATATGTTGATTTTAAAGGTCGGACAACACGTGCTGGTTATTGGTGGATGACATTGGTATTAAGCATTTTAGCACTTATTTTTTATATTGCCATTGTCGGCAAAGCCGTGTCAGCAATTTTAGCAGCTGAATATTTTGAAACCTATGATTTTGGAAACTTATTACCGTTAATGCTTTTTGCACTTGTTTTATGGTTAGCTTTATTATTACCAACGTGGGCAATGTGTGTACGTCGGTATCGTGATGCTGGGATGACAGGTTGGGGCGTGCTTGTTTTATATCTACTTTCTATTGCCTGTAGCTATACACAAGTTTTCTCTGTTATGTCAACTTTTAAATATGACGTTCAAACAGATACTGTGATAACAGGTGGCAGTCCCGTCTTCTTATTTTTCACTCTTGTGATTAGTCTGTTTTTCTTCTTACTAACAGTCTTACCAACAGATAAACTAACGACAACTAGCCAAAATAGCGTCTTACGCTTCTTCTTCCGTTACAAAGAAGTAAAGTAATCAATAAGCGGAATGAATTGAGGAACTTCGCAGAACTACTTTTAAAGTTACTGAAAATATTGATTACCAAGAGTGTCTAGTATTATAGTAAGTTTCAATCATATTTAGATAGTCCTCATTTGAGCCTGATCAATATCTCTGAACCGAGCATTATTGATCAGCTCTCTTTTTATTGTTTTATAAAAAATTTTTCCTCTGTTAGATTGAGTCCCACAAATGATTTACATTTAACTACTATCAACTTCACAAATTTGGCACCTTAAATTTTTATCTGACTATTCCTAGATTATCTAGCATTTAAGATACACTTGTTCTATAATTAATTAGTTATAGACACATTTCACATCACCATATAACTGATTACAAAGCTATGCACAAGAGCAGATAAAAAAACTATATCGTTATATTTTTTAACAATAAACGGAAACGGTTACTTTTACTAATGAAGATAAATTAAATAATTCGTACACATGCGATTCCTCAATATTTTTTTACAAAACAAGTTGGTAAACAAGAAAAAAAGACAGGAGAGAAAAATGAAACATTTTATTAAAGAAAACAAAGGTTTAGCCATCTACAGCTTTTTAATTGTCTTTGCTACTTATGGTATTAAACTATTTAACAATACTTACGCTATTGATACTATGCACTTAATGACTAACTACAGAGGCTACTTAAAACATTGGGTTTCCATTGGTAGACCAGGATTAGTAGCTTTAAAGCTTTTAACATACAACTATGTAAATGTTTATTTTTTAAATTTGTTAGCTATTATTTTCTTTGCTATCGCCACTATCTTGTTGTGCTATTATGTTGATCTTTCAATTAAGCAGATTTATAACAAAAAGTATTTATATATTATCCCAAGTATTTTTCCAACCAGTCAATTATTTAGCGAACAATTTTACTTCGTCCTACAAAATTTTGAATTTTCATTAGGTATCTGTTTGGTTATACTTTCTCTCATTGCTATTTACCATATTCCCAATAAAATTTTTAAATTATTCGGCTTTTTGTTGCTGACGTTTACACTTACTATGTACCAATCATTCTTTGTATTTGCGTGTACCTTAATTTTATTCAAGATTTTAATGACATTGTATTTTGCTCAGTTGAATGATCTTAAAATTTCTTTTAAAGACTATGCCTTCAAAATTGGTCATTTCATTCTACTAGCTATTTCATCTCTCGTTCTATCTCAACTAATGACGATGTTAGCGAAAAAAGTTTTAAACGTTGAAAGCTCCTATCTAGATAATATGATTCTTTGGGGTAAACGCCCCTTGATAGATTCTATCAACGATATTAAAGATTACGCCAAAGAACTATTCTTCCCTCCAGTCGGAGACACTTTTTTTACACCGCTGTTTTTGATATGTGTTCTTTTACTGGTCATTGTATTAATTAATATGTCCTATCTAAAACGCAAAAATGTTTTCTTCATCTTTATTACCTTGTTAGGCATTGTAATCACTCCACTCATGTTTACAATTTTAGGTGGAAAACGTCCGGCAATTAGAGGGGAAGTACCTAACTTCCCTGCTGTTTTAGTGTTATTACTCATCTTTATTATGATTTACTGGGGATACAACTTTGTGCTTAAACATTTATTAATTGGCATAGTAATTCTCTTTACTTTTATTCAAGTTCGGGAAACAACCAACCTAGAATATTCTGAGTATCTAACAGCGGAAGAAGATTTACGTACTGCGGAAATGATTACAAATAATATTTATTCAATGGAAATTGAGAATCCTGAATCCTATAAACTTTTAATGTATGGAAATCGTTCTCCTCGGAATGTTTCAAATATAAAAGGTGAAACAAACGGTGTCTCATTATTTGAATTCATGCCTAACTCGGTGCATACTAGTTTAAATACTTTACTCTATATGAAAACATTTGGATTAAATTTTAATGATCCTACACCAGAAGATTTTGAAAAACACAAAGCTTTACAAGCGGAAATGAATGTCTGGCCTAGCAAAGATTCTATCCGAGTGGTAGATGATTGTATTGTTGTTAATTTGTCAAAATAATTTGGTATTTCATCTTTTTGAGAGTGGGACAATAGTCCTTTCTCTCTACATATACAATCTACTCATTCAGAAAATTTCAGCCACTGCTTGCGATTGCAATAGGACATAGTTTTTACAAAGACAAAATGATAAAGCAAACCGTAAGCTAGCCCCAACATATTTAACAAAATTCTTAAGTAAAGACTTGTTTCTAGCCCAAATATCATAGAAGCTGCCATGATAGCACCAACACAATTGAAAATCGTTTTACTTTTATAAGATGTGCATAAGCCTAAACAAAGTCCTCCTAAAATACCAAGTAGGTTCGTTGGTATATAAAATAACAAGATAGCCGATACTAGAGAACCAATAACGACCCCTATTATTCGTTCTTTTGCTCGTTCAGACAATTTAAACGTATTATACCCAGAAAATAATGACGAACTAGCAAATGTTGCCCACATAAAGCGGTCAATCTGAAGGTGCGTTCCTATAAAAAGTAATAAGCTAATGCCTAAAGCGTAATAACCAAACCAAATATTTCTTTGATTAAAAAAACCATTTTCTGTAACCATCTGTATAAAAGTAATCTCTTGATCCAATTTTTTATGTTTCACATGATAAACAAAAGCTAAAAGTAGATAAGCAAACACTAATACAAAGAAAGTTTGTTCTAATTGCTGAAACGATTGATAGTGAACCGTGCCAACTAAATATAAGTAGGAGAACGTATACAAGCCAGGATTACCCATTTTAGGGTTTTTACCAGTTAAGAAAAACAATGCCAGCAAGCAGATAAAATGAAGGCCCAATTGTAAAAATGATACAGAAATCAGTGAAATTAATGGACTAACACCTAGAATTGTTAACACGATTCCTAAACTAAGCAAGGCCTGTTTTTCCCTGTAGCCATATGAGACGAAACGGATACTCAACAGCAAACAAAATAATACAATTGAAAAAGGCGCTACAGCTTTTCCAAAGAAAAAAGTAATCGTCGACACCCATAAAATCGCAAACGAAACTAATAAGATATCCCTTATTAACAAGGCGCGCCAAAAATATCTCCGCTGTTTTTTAGTGTCCGCTTGATGAATTTTTTGTTTTAAAATAAATGGATCTAACTGCAATAATTGATAAAAAGTCACCTAAAATCATCTCCTAAAAATCGACTCTTCTCAATTCATTATTCCAACTTTTCCTTCTATGAAATCATAAGAAAAGTAGTTGTGACGAACATTTTACTACAACTTTTTTTCTGAATCAATACATGCTTTATTTCTTAATTCAATACCTCTCCCGATACGATTTGCTTACTTCATAAAAAATAAGCCTAGAAAAAATCAAAACGATTAATTCTAGACTCAAAATTAAATAACTGTTGAACAAAAGCTAGCGCTTTTTTACATAAACTTTTCCAACAGATCCATTTCTTTTTCTAATTCTTTTTCATCATACTTGTCATACTTACCAGCTTCGTGTGCAATTTTTTTAATCTCATGAATGGCTTTTTTTTCAACAATCCATTTCTTCATACTATGTTTTTTTGTATCCTCATCTAGCGAGCCCAACTCTTCTAAACTTGCATCCAATTTGTTCAAAACGTCGGCAATTTTTGCTAATGCTTGCGCTTCTTTTTCTTCATAGTTTGACATAATAGACACCTCTTCTTAAGTATTTTTCTACTTTAAGTGTACGTCTCTGTCGTTTTATTTGCAACGAATAACTCAACTGCTTCTCGGTACGGAGGATAAGGGATTCGAACCCTTGCACGATGTTACTCGCCTAACGGTTTTCGAGACCGTCCCCTTCAGCCAAACTTGGGTAATCCTCCCTCTACATTCCATCTACAAATGAACATGTAATGAATCAATAGATAAAAAGCCTAGACCCTTACACAACAAGGATTCTAGGCTCTATCTAACTAAATTATTTAGTTTCACGGTGTAATTTTTCTGCAACACCATATTTAGACAGACTAGAACTCACAAGGGTTTGCGTAATATCATTTTAATTCAAATTAGCAAAATAGACTATAACAACAAGATAAAATCTACATCAAAAAATTAAAAAAGGCAAGCGAATAGATATATAAATTATACCGAAGAAACAAAAAAAGCCCTACTTCCCGTGATTGATAAGTAGAGCTTTTACATTTGTTCTTATTTTCAAAAATAAAAAAGTTTAAATTTCTTTGGAAAACCTGTTGACTTTATATCTCTATAGAGATATAATAAGTATGTAAGTTAGTTAATGGCTTACAAATACTGAAGGAAGGAGCAAAAGATGTGCGGACGACATAGAAAAAAGAGAACTCGAAAAACAGAAATGACCTTAGAAATCAACTTACTGTTCTTCAAATTCTCAATCAAGTTTAGCTGGGGAGATTAACTCTCCCTTGCTTCTATGATAATTATAGCACATTCGTGATTATTATGAAAATAGGCGATAAAAAAGTATGGCGAAAAGGTAAAACAACTACTATTGAAATGGAACGAATTAAGTTCGACTGGAAGGCTCTTATAGGTTGGATTGGTTTCATCGCGCTAATTTGGTATGTAATGAAACGATAAGGAGGTTTTTTCATGATTGTTGATACTGATAAAATTGAGTGGCTGTTAGAAAACCGCTCTCAATACTTCATAAACAAAGAAACAGGAGTTGCACAATCTCGCTTATCAAAGTTAAAAAATAATTTTTCCGAGATTGGAAAATCTAGTATTGAAATTGGTGTGAGATTAACTACATTAGCACTACAAGAACAACAAATTGAAAATAAAGGGGATATTAAAATGACAAAAGAAAAAATTATCGAAATGATTGATTCAGGAATGAACGTCTATGGGACTACTTACGAAAATGAAAAAGAAGTTGCTGAACATTGCGGCTTGAACGTAACTGAAAAAGACGTTGAATATCTTGAGCAATACGACGGCGAAGACTTTGAGCATAACGAAAAAGAATTTGTTGACGGCGACATGATTTATATCATTCGTGAACCTAAATAATTGCACAAAAAATAAGCCTACCTCTCAAGAATGAGAAGTAGGCTTTCTGTATGGTCCATACGGAATTCAAACCTGTGACCCAATGGATATATAATCAACTAAGCTAGTGGTCCTAAAAAACACTCATCCATTAAAGTGGAGTGTTTCAAATACATTCTAAGTAACACACTAATTATAGTCTAAGCAAAACACTCATCTTCTAAAATATCAATATATTTTTCCCTAAATGTTCTAGACTTAAACCATCGATCTGTTTTTGTTTTTTGTTTAACTTTATTTTCTGAAATAGCGAATTCAAGTTGATGTTTAACTACCTCTACTAACATAACTAATGCTAAGTCATATCTTAGTAAAAATTGTTTACATACAAATAGTATAAACCTTTTATCATCTTTACCTTCCCATGCAATCTTTATGTGTACTTTAAAGATAAAAAACATTACTAATAAAGAGAAAAAATAATTTAATTTAATTCGCTCTTGTTTGAACATTAAATGTGTTTTTCTGGTAAGAACAAATAGATAGATTAAAATCGATAAAACTAAAACTACATAGAATTCCATCAAAATCTACTCCCTTCTATTTCTTCTTATCTTCTTATCTTCTTTTTCTAAAACAAATTCTTTTGTCTCTCTATTCATTTTAACATTCCGATCACGTTTTGCAAACTTTTTTTTCTTATTATCTTGCTCAATCTTTTGAGCAGTGTGCCTTTTCATTTCTTTTATAGAAGGTGCTTTATGATCTTCATCATCTTTTAAAGCAAAGTAACCCGCTATAGGTGAACTACAAAAAACTACAACCCTAGAGAAAAATGTCAATATACTTTCTACTATATCCCATTTTAAGCTGTTGCTTATTAAAAAACAAATAAAAAGAGCTGTGCCCAGCCATGCATAAGTATTTAATATGTTTGCTCTTCTCTTTAATCCTGCTTCACTTTTTGGATCCACCGAATAAAAAGCTAAAGCGTTCGAAATATAATATGTAGCTGATGAAATAAGTAGACCGCTAATGCTTACTGCAGTAAATGAATTAACTGCTAAGGAAACACCTGATATTATTGTTAATATAATTTTCCCATTGCTCACGCTTAACTCGTCATATTTAAACTTACTCAACACCATCCACTCCTAATCATCGCTAGATAAAAGCATATCATGTCGGAAAGATTACTTCAATACTTTTTTTTAAAGAGAAGAGTCGCCTTAACTAAGGCGACTCAAAGAAAGTTACTCTTAATATCCAGTTCCCCAGGTATTCGATGGGTTGTCATCATTTGGGCCAACAGGAATATAAATGCGTGTTCCGTTCACATCAGAGCCACCTAAGAAAACATAGCCATCTGCTACCCGAACGGAATCATATTTAAATTGAGAACCCTTTGGCCACACGCCGTAAACAGGCGCTGACAAGCTCGGCGCACCGTTTCGAAGAACAATCCCTTCATTCACGCCGATAGTGAATGTTTTTGCAGGTATCGGCTTGCTACTTTCCCACAATTCCGCAACATCGCCATCATTGGCATAACCTAACAATTTACCACTATTTTCAATCCGATATAGATTTTTACGGCCATTTAGTTTTTGCGTAATGGTTCCAACCTGCGTCCAAAGTGTGCTAGCGTTTATATGCTCGTTGATTGGTGCATCTGGATTTTTGTAGATTGTTGTGAAGCGAACGTGCTGCCCAACTTTGTATTTAGGTTTATTGGGCTTACCAGGATTCACAATAACTTCACTACCGTCCTCTGGCAACCCTGTTTGTAAATCTTGTGCAAGTTGCGCTTTGCTAATTCCCCACTGTGCTAAATATCCGTATGGATCAGTATGATCGCCCCACCAATTTTTAGTAATCCAATCATGTGTTACGATTCCGTATCCTGTGCCGTCGTCTAAGTCAAATGTTGCACCAATCTGTGTAGCTAAATCACGAATCAAATTTACATATGCGGCATAGTCCTTTTTGAATGTTTCTTTATTATTCGTTCGAGCGAGTTCGATTTGTGCATATGCTTTTGCATTCGCTGTTGCACCTGCACCCCACTGGATTTGGCCAGCTGGCGCTAATTGTTTCACTCGACCACCAGAACCGACAAAATATGAAACATAGGCGCTCGTCCAGTTCCGCTTCATATAGGCCGTTTCGTTATCTAGACTGTTTGGACCAACATTGTTCCCATTACCTGACTCATGTAAGACAATTAATTCATTGGTAGCATACCCTGGAAAGTACCCACCAAAATTAATAGGGTCTTGCTCCATTTGGTATGCATTCACACCAATCGGCAACATAAAACTTAACGACATTCCGACAGCAACTAATAATTTAACAGTTTTTTTCATTTAAAAACCTCTTTCCTATTTTTTAAACAAAAAAAGAAACGACACAAGCCGCTTCAATTCTTATCTTTATTTCTCAACTGAATAAAATAATCCTTTAATTTTTCTGGCAAAGGAATGAACTCCAATACATTCTCGCAAAATGAAATGCCCTCATTTGCGATATAAAAAATAATCACCATTTCTCTAATAGGAATATTATTCCCTACAATACTTTCAACTTTCACAGAAACTGCCACTACAAATAAAATCATTACTTTTTTGGCGATTCCCAACATACCTATTTTGCTTGATAGTGATTTAGTAGCGATTGCTTTAAGCCAACCTGTTACAAAATCAACAATCATCAAAAATAACAAAACATCTAGCAACTGATCCATTCCCCCAAGAAAGCTAACGCAAATACCACCTACAATACTTGCTGCAATTGATAGGTGGTTAAAATATTTTTCCACTAACTCACCTCCCACTTATGTCTACTTGAAACATATTAGATACTTTTCACTTCTTTGATAGATAATGAAGCAATCTGTGTTCTAAATAAACTTTTGTTTGGTCGACTCTCTAATTCAAATCTTAGTGAATCCCCAGCTTTGATTGTTAGAGTTTTTTCTCCCCCAATCGTTGTTGACACATTGATTGCTGTGTTTGTCGGAGTACCGTATTGAATCATGTGATCATTAGAAGCGCCCCAAAATATTTTAAAATAAGCATAATCTGTTCCAGAAGAGTTTCCATGAAACTTCGCTGAACCACTAACATGAATCGTTGTTGTTTTAGTAAAAGTTAATTTCTTTTTATCAGCACTAATCGAAAATGGTAAATCTTCTGGTTTATGATATTTATCAGTAGCAACGATACTGCCGATAGGATACTGGAAACCTGTATTGACATCGCTACTATCCTCTGCTCTTCCAAAATAGACTTCAAATGGTTGTTCATTATCTGAAAGAAGTTTATTCCATGGTGTCCACGTGGCAGGGCTCCCTTGTCTGCTACGGGTGTATGTTTCACCTTTATACATATACGTTTGACTTACAAATGTATTATCAGCATAAACAACTAAAGCACCATAAGCTGCACCCGAATAAGGTCTATTTGCGCCAGAAGCACCGAAGACGGTGTAAATTCCTTTGTCTAAAATTTCATCCCAGTCCTGTGCCTTAATAACGGTTTTCTTAGAAACCAGTGCGCCATTTTCTAAAGCATCCGTTATTTCGCTAAAGTTTTCGTTCAGCATGACTTGATAGTCTGCATCACCTTTTTTAAATGTATACATTCTTTTCCTCCTTAATACCTAATTTCTATAACTTTGTATGCTTCAATAAAACGAATAGTTCTATTATCTATTTTGGTTACTGTTGGATTTACCAGTTTAAAGTTCATTGGTACTTTAACTTTAAAGCTGAATAAATCAAGATATTCTACACTGTGAGGAATCTTTTTCACATTGCTACCACCTAGACCTGTTGGCTCATTAGCTAGCCCTGATAGGCCAATACCGTATTCCCAATACAAAACTTGTACACTAGGATAGCCGCGTAAATCATGCACTATAGTCGGCAGTTCTTCAGTAGCCTTCATTTCATTGATTTGATTCTGTAGATTTGATGCTTGATTAGCATCTAGCTCATTTTTTAAAGCCGCAAACCATTCATGAATCAAAACATCAAAAGCATTTACTTTTCCATTTCCTGTATGGATTATCTCTTCAATATTAGAATCCATATCGGTTTGTGCTTTTGCAACGTAGTTTTTAAAATCATTTAGGATTTTTTCATAACTTGTCTTGTTGGTTTCTACAATTTTTTTTAGCATTGCTTCATATTGTGCTTCTAATCCTGATACAGAAACATTGGCAAAAGGTGTTGAATAACCACAAACTTTTGCATCTGATCTCTTATCTGTGATTAAATCTGCAGTAATCGCCGAACTGTTCCTTGGTACTCTGACAGTGGCCAGCTGAATTTCAAATACATCTGGCGTGCGTTCGACTGTCACGTTGCCTTTTTTTACGGCTACATAAGCTTGTCTAGCGTTCATGTCATGACGAACAACAATTGAATCTGTTCGATCTTGTGTTGAAGAAGCAACGTCAATTGGTACTGCAAAAGCAGACGTATTTATATATTGATAACCTTTTAAGCTTGCTGAACCTGCTTTTACAACAATTCTCATTCCAACAGAATCAGCTGCAGTCACTCTTAATGCTTCACCGACTGACATCATGACGCCATTGCGAAAGATATTTTCAAAGTATTTTGCCCAGTCTGCCGATGTATAAGCACGATCATATGTGCCATCATCTTGCAAAACGGCATCATAAAATAAACTTAATTCCGCCAAAAATAACCACCTACTTTCCTTTTCTCTTGATTACATCAATAATTGTTTTACTTTGGTTACCGAATTCACCGTCAATATGGTACCCCTTCTCATCCCAGGTTTGCGTTACAGAATTTAGAACCACTGTATCTGAATAGCCAAAAGAAGAAATACGTTTTACTCGATCCCCCAATTTATAATCTCGACCATAAACAAAAAGACTATCATTCAAATTGATAGTCCCATTCAATGCCAAAACTCTTGGTTGTTCAGTTAATTTTTCTTTTCCTCTTGATTGCAATGTGGCAATATATTGTGCATCTGGCATTTTTACATCATCAACAGTCTGTTGTAAGTCACGAGCATCGACGTATATTTCTTTTCGTTCGAGGCCACTCAAATTGTTATTTACTTGAGTATGCTTACGAGCTTTTCCTTCGCCTTCTCCATAAATAAGGGCTGTAGTCGCTTCATCATAGTTGTTCTTTTCTAATGATTCATTAGTAACATTTTCAAACTCTGCACTAAATTGAACTACACCGGAAACATCTTCACTTTTTCTAAAACGAATATTTGTTCCAACTTGGCCGTTTGATGTTGAACCAATACGCCCATTCGAGATAGGAATTTCGTCAAAACCAAAATTGTAACTTTCACACAGTCCCTCTATCTCTTCTTCAACATTCCCATAACTATTTTGATAACTAATGTTTGAACTAGTGATTGCTGGCGGTTGTTCGACAGATAAATAACTTATTTTTCTTTTTGCATCTGACGGAGAGACCACTTCGTTACGTAAGTGATCGTAGCAAATCAGCTCTGGTCTTTTTGTTTGATTGTAAATTCGATAAACAATTCTCTTACCAGATTTTGCAAAAAGAGACTTCCCAGAAATTGTAATTAATCCACTGCTCAAATCATCGCAAATAATAGAATCAATATAGTAAAAGCAATTATTAATTAATAGCACTGTGTCTTCGTCCATTAATTCTTTTGGCATGTACTTTAAAAGAACAACCGTCTCAAAAGTATTGGCTGACTTGAAGTTTTCTTTAACACTCATTGATTTCCATATGTCCAGAACTGCTGTTGACTCATAATCAAATCCAGACTTTCTTCGAAATACCTCTACAAAAGGCAATGGCATAAAATCCATAGCTACACCCCGCTAACCAATGGTGTAAATTGCATTTCACATGTAATTCCATTTTGAGAATTGTTGGCCGCTTTTAGTTGTAAATAGTTATCTCCTTTAGATAATCGAAAGAAACTACTGCCCTCCATACGTTCTGGAACAGCATTAGTTTCTACACCATTAACAATTTTTTTCGCATACAAATTTCCACGTACCGTTGAAAGTTCGAATCTTGTTCCAGGTTCAAAGGTTCCTTTAAATCCAAAGAAGGTTTGTTTTGTCACATCGTAAATCTGCGGATCAGTTACGGTTGTTACACATTTCATATGAAAAACTGCTCCAACCTGTACATCGCCATTGTTTACAATCTTTTCGATATTTCCTGATTCAAAGCGCCCAAATGTATGCTTCTCGCCTTGAACAAAAACCATTGGAAAAATAAGCGTTGGCTTTAATGTTGCCAAAGGAACCAGTGAGTTATAAAACGATACATCTCGGAAATAAGAATCGAATGCTTCAAACTGTAAAGAGAATAAGTTCCATTCATCAACCTTATAAGGATTATCCTCGTATAATTTGAAACTAGGCGCTTGGATTGGTAATACGTCGGTTTCATACTCCTTGTCATAGACTTTAAGAGTTAGTTTCCCTGTTTGTTTTAGATCGATTTTTTGAATCATATCTCGGCGCAACTGATAAATTTCTTCTTCTGTTTTTCCAATTAAAGTGCCTTCAAGCAAAGGTTTCCGAGTGCTTAAGCGGATTCCAACAACTTTTGCGCCATCTTCTCCAAATACTTCTTCTGCTAGCACGACATTTTCTGGTGCTTCTAAACCTTCCACATTTTGCAAAAAATAAGGAGCTTCCTCATTAAAAACGAGTTGCTCCCCATTTTGATTCGTATAAACTAATTCTAGTTTCACTATTTAAACCCCCTAGCCAAGTCACGTAGTTGGCGTTTTGTTTCAATCGCTGTTTCTCTCGGTGTTTTCGTGTCAGAACCTGTGATATATTGTGTTACTTCCATGTTTTTAATATTTCCGTCTTTCAAGTAAGAAACCATTTCACGCATTAGAGAAGCAAGTTCGCTAAAATCATTTGATTCATGTGAATCTTGAACAGCAATTAGATTTTTAACAACTGAAGAGTTTCTCGGAACTCCCACGCCGTTTTCATAATGAGGAATTAGTTTCTTTGTTTCTGAAGCTTTGATTACTTTTGATCCTTTTGGTAAATCTGGTAAGAATACATTTCTACCTTCTGGAATGAAAGGCACGCCACCTTTAGGAATCACCAATTCTTTATAAGTACGTCCTTTTTGGTCGTTGACGATTGCTGGACCACCAATATGATTATTGGTTCCTGTTTCTAGTCCTAAAATTTTTGCTACTCCAGCGCCTAAATTAGCTACTACGTTTAAAGTTTTGGTAATTACCGAAGGGCCAGAATTAAAGTCACTTACTGCATTTTTCGCTTGAGATGCTGGTCCACTCGCTTGATCATTAGCCCTTAATAGTTTTTCAACTGGATTGTTTGCTGCGAAAATATTTAAGCTACTATTACCACTTGAAGCCGCACCGACAACTCCACCTGCATTTCCTCTCAGGTTTTTCGTTCCTGGATTGTTGGCATTGTAGGTGTTCAATGCATTACCACCTTGTCGAGCTGCAGCTTGCGCATTTGAAGAATCTCCACGTAGTATTTTCTGTGCTGGATTGTTCGCGTTAAATGCATTTAAGTTTTGAATACCTACCTGTGATTGATTCGATACATTGGAAGCATCTCCGAGTAATTTTTTTAATTGTGGCTTTATTTGGTCATAAGTTTGCACGCTTAATGTTCCATCAGCTATTTTTGCTTTTAAATCTTCATTATTACCAAGCATTTTTTTTACTGGATCAGGTAATGACTTCCACGCATTCATACTTTCTTCTGACTTCATTACCTTTGTTAATAAATCATCATTATTGGCAAGCATTTTTTTCTGATCTGTTGGAAGGTTATTCCAATTTGTTAGGTATGTTTCCGAAGAAAGAATCTTTTGTAGCACATCCGTGTTATTCGCTAAAAGCAATTTGCTTTCATCTGGTAAATTTTTCCAAGCATTAAAGGCTCGTTCTGATCCATAAATTTTTGTCAGTAAATCTTGATTATCTGCATAAAATTCTTTAACATCATCTGGTATATTAGACCAATTGACAATTTTTTCTTGTGAATCACTAAGCACTTCTAAAAACTCTTTGTTATCAGCTTTAATTTCTTTGTCGTGTAACTTGTAATCTTCCCAAAGTCCAAGATTAAGCATATTTTCAGCCATTTTTTCAGGGGTATTAGAATACAGAATTGCCTTCTTCTCTTCAAAATTAAGTTTGTCCCATTTTCCGTTGGCTTGTAATGCCTGAGTTACAGTCTTCTTGGCATTTGTATCTAAAAGCGCTTGTTGTTCCTTAAACGTCATGCTGTCCCATTTTCCGTTAGCAATTGCTGCTTCGGCAATCATTAATTTAGCATTACTTTTTAGGTCGGCATGTTTGGAAGCATATAGGAGTTGGTTCCATCCTTTTTCAGAATTTGCAGCTTCGTTAACTGCTTCTTGCGCATTGGTTTTGACTTCGCCTGTTTTTGGATCAAGAACAAGATTATTCCACATTTTCCCATATTCACTTGCTTCATCACCAACATATTTAAGTTGTTCAGCGTTCTTCTTAGCATTTTCAGCAACTTTATTTGTTGTTTTGGTAACATTCTCCAATAACTTCTCGTTATCTTCAATAAGGTATTGTGAAGCATTTCCGCTCTCTTTTATCACTTGTCCAGAAGCCAAATGAATTTTATCTTTTAGTTCAGGGAATTTCTCAACAATGGCCGCCATTTGGTTATCAAAACCTTCAGTCGTAGTCTCGTTTATTTTATCCCATTCTTCAAGATACTTCTGAGCAAATTCACCATCAAGGTTATATCCCCAATCTTTCAACCATTTTTTTTGCTCTTCTTTCATTTTAGCGGCATGAGTCTGTGATGCATTCCTTTGCTCTCCTAATGATTTTAACCATATTTCTGCTTCTTCTTTCGTAGCATTCGCTACATCACCAGTCATTGATTTCAAAATAGTTCTTTTTTGTTCCGCCGAAACATCCAGAGTATTAACATAAGCTTCCGCAGTATTCTTTGATAAATCACTAATCATTTGAGCTTCAGAAACACTCAATTGACGATTTTCGTTTGCAGCCCTTTGTCTAATCTCTTGAATTTGCTTATTATTCGATTGGATTTCTTCCACAGCAGACTGATTTAGTTTTTTCTCATTCTCAATGATTTCTTTCATTGAGTCTGTAGCGGTTCCTGGTAACTGCTTTAATAATTGATTCAATCCATCTACTTTTTTATTTAAAGACTTTTCAAGAGACTGACCCGCTGCTTCAAAATTTTCTGCCATTTTAGAAGCATCTGATTGATTAAATCCATCTTTTAATAAGCCAAACTGACCATTTGCGGCTTTGGTTTTGTCTTGCACCCCGTTTAAGGTTTTGTCAACTTCTCGTCCGACATCAGTTCCCCATTGCTTAACACGTTGGGAACTATTCCAAGCTTCTTCTCCCCAGAGTTTCCACACTGCTACACCTGCTCCAATCGCTGCAGTTGCACCTAACACCCAAGGATTCAATAAACTAAACCCTTTAGTCAATGAACCAATTTGTGTTGTGGTTCCTCCGATTTTAGCAGTCAATCCTCCTAATGCCGAACCAGAAGAAGCAATGCCTTTTCCGAATCCAACAGAAACAGAACTACCCTCAGCAAAAGCTTTTGTAACATCTTCAATCGCTCTTTTTTTAGACATAGCGGCCATTGTCTCAACAAAGCCCTTGCCTAAAAATCCTACACCCTTCGTTAAAGTACCTGTTAACTTAATAGCAGGCCCCATTGCAGCAGTTAATGCAATCATTTTAACAATTGTTTGCTGTGTTTTAGGATCAGCATTTGAGAAAGATTCCGCTAAATTCGTTACGGTTTTGATCATTGGTTTAGTCGCTTGCAACGCATCTCTTAATGCTTTTACTAAAGGACCACCAAACGTGATTCCTACGTCCACTGCTTCATTTTTAAGCATCTTTAATTGAGATTCGGTAGTTTCGTATCGCTTGTTAGCTTCTTCTGTTAAAGCGGTGTTTTCTCCCCATGCTTTAGTTCCACGATCTACAGCACTTTTAAATACATCACTGGCACCAGCTGCACGTAGCAAACTGTCACGAAGACGAACTTCGGTAATCCCCATATCATCTAAAACAGCAATTGCAGATTGTCCGTGTTCCTTCGTTTTTCCTAGCCCTTCAATAAATTTGATAATAGCACCTGAAGCATCCTCTTTGAAAGCTTTAGAAAATTGTTCTGCAGACATTCCAGCTACTTCTGCAAAATCATTTAATTTTCCTGATGCATCGGTGGCTTCTTTATGCATTGTTTTTAATTCTTTGCTAGTTAACCCCATTGCACCAGCAGTGTTTTTTAACTCTTTACCGCCATTTCTAACAGCGCTAGAAACCTGTTCCATAGATACACCAGTTTGTTGGCTTAAACTCTCTAACCCTGCAAATGCATTGGCTCCATTTTCTACAGCCAATTGCATTTCAACCATCACTTTAGAAAATGCAGAACCGCCTGCTTCTGCTTCAATACCAACCGAACTCAATGCAGCCGCAAATCCCATGATTTGAGCTTCACTCATTCCCACTTGGTGACCAGCACCAGCAAGACGTAATCCCATTGCGGTTATTTCTGACTCGGTTGTCGCAAAGTTATTCCCTAAATCAACAATCACAGAACCTAACTTGTCAAATTCCGTTTGTGGCATTCCTGTAATGTTGGCCAATCGAGCTAAAGCAGTTGCTGCTTCTTCTGCGCTCATGTTCGTTGACTCGCCTAAGTCAATCATTGTCTTGGTGAAGCCAACTACATTTTTAGTTTTAATCCCTAACTGCCCTGCTGCTTCTGCAACGTTTGCAATTTCCGTGTGACTTGAAGGTAATTCTTTGGCTAGTCCACGAAGACCATTTTCTAAATCTTTGTATGAGTAAACAACCTTACCTGTCGAATCCACAACTTCATCATTGGTCTTTTTCACACCTGCAAAATCAGATTCCCATTTCACAGCGGCCGTTGTTACTGCTGCAGCCCCAGCAAGAATTGGCAAAGTTATACCTTTTGTTAAAGCTCCGCCCACTTTTTCCATTTTTTGCCCACTAGAAATCATTTTTTCGCTGGCATTATAAATGGCGCCAGTGGCACCAGTGGTTTTGACTTGCATTTCTGCCATCTGACCAGCTGTTTGAATTAATTGAGATCGATAATTTGCTAGTTTTCCATTGGCATCTTGCAATTGAGTTGCTAGCCTTTTGGTGGATTCTGTCGCTTTTCCATCTACAAAAGATTCGTCATAAGCTTTTTTCAGCGCAGCAACTTGTTTCTCTTGTGCTCCAATGATTTTAGTTAAACCATCAAAACGAGTGCCAAGCTTGCCCATTTGATTGCCCGCCATATCAGCGATTTTTGCATTAGCTTGCATTTCTTTGGCTAAATAACGAACTTCTTTTTTAGCATTTGCTGCACCACGACCGAAATCAGAACTATCCAAGCCCAACTTAATGACCATATTTCCTAACGGCGTTCCACCACTCATTTAGTTACCTCCTTCCCTTTATGCGCCACTACGCTTGACTAATTCACTTAGTGGTCGCACCTCTTGTTTTTTCTTTTTAGTTTTCTTTTTCTTTGGTGCTTTCAATAAGATTTCATCAATATCCAAGCAATCAGTATTCATGAAATCCCGAATCGTCCACCCAAGTTCTGTAACTGAATCACGGACAAAACCAACCTGCAGGTCATAAAATTCAGACCAACTTAGATTTCCTCCGCCTTTTCCTTTTTTGACTCTTCCACATCTGTCTTAGATAGACCAAGAACTCGATAGCTGATAATTTCCCATATTTTATCAATGTCTAAAGAATCCATACCGTTAAGAATTGCTTCTTTAGTAAGTTCCTTTTCATCGAATAAATCGGCGACGAATTGAATTTGCATTTCTAAATACTCGTCAGCCGTTGGTTCTAATCCTTCGCTTGTTTTTTCTTCTCTAAGTGAATTTTCTTTTTTTATATAGTCTGTACGCTTAGAAAACGGCACAAAGTCCTGTGTAAAAGTTTTTTCTTCGCCATCAATGCGTAAAGTTAGTTCAATTTTACGTTCCATTTTTTAACCTCCAAAAAAAGGACGACTAACTAAAGCCGTCCTTAATCAATAAATTTTTATTCTGCTGCTGATACAGTCAAAGTACATTCTGCTGTAAAATTACCGTCTTCAGTTGTGCCAACAAGTTTTGTAATACCTTCCGAAACGCCTGTTACTTTTCCTTGCACTGGCGTTACCGTTCCAATCGCTGCATCTTCAGAACTGAATCTATACGCTTTGTTTGTTGCGTTTTCTGGCATGATTGTAGGTGTTAACGTTGCTGTTTCACCAACTTTTAAAGCCAATTCAGTCTTATCCAAGGTAATTCCAGTAACTGCAATAGGTAGTGTTTTAAACGCTGGTACATCGACATGATCAGATTCTTTTTCTACACCGTCAACGGTGGCAACGCCTGTGACAGTAAAGTCACCTGCTAAAACATCCGTATTTGCGGCAATTCCTGTAATAGATAAAGGTGAAACACCTTCTGCAACAGGATTAGTTTCACCTTTTTTATAAAGTCTAAATTTTTCTGGTGGAATAAACGACATTTCTTGTCCTCCTAACTTAATTCAATATTGGCCCCATCTGTGGTGGGAGTAACAGCTCCCACTGTGGGGCTTGCTACTTTTCCGGCGCTGGTGTTTCTTCACCAAATAATTCTGTTGTCAATTCTGCTAGAGCTTCTGAATTATCTGCAAAACCGACAGTAACTTTTTTACCGTTAATTTGACGAGAAACAGCAGAATAAACATATTCGCCAGGCTCTGGTGTAAAGTCGTCATCATTTAATGTTTCGCCTTTGACACCATCTAATGAGAATGTGCCTGCATACATACCGAAGCCAAGTTTTTCGCCATACAAATCTTCTGATTCGATTAATACTGCGTAGTAAGGTGGCTCTGTATCCTCGCCAATATGATAAACTTTGCTTTCCTCGCTAGCTTTTTTATGCCCTAACATTTCATGTTCAATGGCTGATGGTACATCTAAGATACCTAAATTTGCTGCAATATCTCCGTGACCTTTACGTGCCACGTAGTATGCAATATTTGATCCGAAAACTTTTGACGGTTCTTTGGTTAGTCCTGTAATTTCAAAGCTTGCTGCGGCCCCTTCTTTTGGCTTGCCATCAATGACATGTTTCTTACCAGCGACTGGCTTTAATTCATTGTCCAATTGTTGAATAGTGATTCTGCTAAATCCGTATGTTTGCATAAATTTTTTCCTCCTAAAAAATAGACACCAACTTAATAGTCGGTGTCGTGAATTTGTGTATTTTTTCTGTAACGTCTTGCATCTACAAAACGTTTTGTTTCGTTAAAGTACTGATCTAAGCCACCATCTAGGCGACCAAATCCAATTTGTTTCATCGTTTCTTCAACTGCTTTAGAAATTTGCTTGGTTACCATTCTGTCCATGCTTTCAACATTTATTTGATAATTGAAGCGAATTGACAAAGCTTTGTTGTTGGCAAAATAAGCGTTAGTTTGTGGACCAAGAAAGTTGTCAATGATAATGAAGGGCTTGGTAGTATCTAAAGTTTCTGGCACTTCATAGAACTTAATTCGTTGAGGTGTCACAAGCTCTTTAATTGTTTCATTTTCAATCAATGCGTTATAAACGAACATCATCATATCTTTCACTTGGCTAATTCCTCCAATACCTCACGTGTTTTATTCCTTGCAATTGCTTTTGATTGGTCAGCAGCCCTCTGCACCGCTCCCATACCTCGAGGGCGAATGTACCTGCCGCTTTTTGTATAACCAAACTCATTCAGGTGGACTAACCGCCAACGGCTCTTATCTCCTCGCCAACCTACATCAATTTCTTTAATACCATAGGAAGCACCTTTTACGTTTGACTTTACAACTTCATCATAGGTGGCCCCAGAATCTTTGTAATAAGCAACAGCATTTTTAGTCACTTTAACTATTTCATCTCCCGTGACTTTTAAAGCTTTGTTTACCATTCGACTAGTTCTTGCTTTCCCCAATTTTGATTCTATATTTTTGATAATCTCTTCAGTTCCTGTGACTTCGCTCATGACGTTATCCCTAAAACAATCTTGATAAAACGGTTATCTTCAAAATCTGGTGAAACGTCTACGATTTCCCATTCTTTTCCAGTTGGCAAAACCCTATAATCATCAACAATAACTTTATGTTTATTTGTTGGGATATAGTCTTGGTGTGGATCACGGATTTTAATTGTCAGCCCTTCTTTAGTTCCTTTGGCGTTTAATATCTCTATGTCTTTCATTGACGGATTGTAGATTTGCGCTTTACATGAATGAAGTTCTTTCTTTACTATTTCGCCAGGTTCAGGCCCTTCTCCCGGAATAAACTGAAAAAAAGAAACTGGCGTTTTTAATTCGCCAGCTCCTATTTTGGGACGTTTATAATTAGGGTGTATTGCCAAATCCTTCACCTCCTGAAATATCGATGGAAGCATCCATAATGCTTTGCTGAAAGTTGGGATAAAAGTATTCTAAGGCTTCGTTTCTTACATAACGAGTTCTTTCAAAAACAAGTTCTTTTCCTTTTCGATATACTTTTGGATCAAAATCTCCTATAAGCGTTCGAATATCTTCAAAGGAATCATTTAATTGTTCTTTTATAGAGTCATCGTCTGACGAATGAAAGATTTGATTTCTTTCTTTGAACTCCTTTAAATATGATTCCATCTAATCCCCCCGTGCTATTTCAAATCGATAGTTGCCCCATCTGTTGTTGGGTTTATCTTATTAACAACAGGGGTGTTTACTTTGTTGCTGGTTCTCCATCGTCAATTTTAATATCATAAATTTGCGCTGCATCGTTATCAGCTGGCTCACCATTGCCCAATAAGTCGGCAGCGTATAATGTTGCACGTTTCATTGCAAATGTTTCTTTATAAACATAGACTTTTTCTGCACGTGATTGCGTAGCATCATATTCTCCACCAACAAAAGCAATCAATTTATTCTCTTTTACTTCTAAAGATTCAATGATATGGTCTTCAGAAATAAATGGTAAGTTTGAAACGAATACGCCATTTGCATTTTGCGTAGTGACACGAGCAACAATATCGTAATAGTTCAATGGATTAACAATTAAGTATACATTCCCTTTAACTTTTCTTGTTTTTTCCTCTCCCTCGTCACCATCGCCGACTTTATCGGTATATTTAGAAGCTTTCTTCAATAACATTGCGAATTCTTTAACCATTGTCTGTGAATCTTTAAAAGTTAAGATCCCTGCTGATTCTTTATCAGCATATCCATTTGTCGGATCAATTGCCGCATTCATATCTTTTGTTAGTCCAATAGGTTGATTATGACCAGACCCATTGATAATTGCTTTTTCCCATGCTTCTGCGATTGCTTCAGATAAACATAAACGAACGTATCGGTCAACCCAGCGTGGACCTAATTCTAAAGTGTCATTTGAAATTAAGAAAAACGCTGTTAAAGCCAATTGATTAAATTCTGTTGCACCAAATTGTGCATCTAATTTCCCTTCAATATCTTTATGAAGTGGCCCCCATACCGCTACACCTTTACGACGAGAACGAGTAATTTTAGTTTTACCTACTGAAGGTGTAAAATTAATAATTTTTAACAATGGACGTTCTTCTTGTAAACCTTCAAAAACACGTTCTAAAATTGTTTCTGGCCAGACTAAATCTTCATCAAATCCACCCGCTTTTTCAACTTCGTTATAAAATTTTGTTTCTTCATTAGTTAAAGTGTGAATGCCGCGAGCTTCAAGCACACGGTTATCTGTTACATTTTTCAGCTCTTCATATTCAGCTCGTACTTGCTTTCCTGCATCTTCTGCAACAGCAGTAACATATGCTTCTAAAGCAGCATTTACCTGTTCTGATGTCGCCTCTTCATTTGTTGATACTGCATTAAATTGTTTCTTCGCTTCATCTGTTTTGTTTTTTAATGTTAATGTCATAATCATGCTCCTTTAGTTAATCTATTTATTAAAGATTTTTGTTTTGGTTTTGATTCTTGTTTTGCTTCATTCGTCACAGCTTGTTGGTTTAAAGACATAGCTTCCGCAACAGCATTTTTCACCATTTCAGCTATATTTTCCTTTGAATCAGTTGAATTTTTTTCGGTGTTTTTCTTAACTTCTGTTGCAAAACCATATTCTACAGCTTCTTCAGCTGTGAACCATTTTTCTTCCTTCATCCAAGTTTCTAATTGATCTATTGTTTGACCTGTTTTTTGTGAATAAATTGAAAGAATGGAATCATCGATAGTTTCCAAAGCATTCAAAGTCTTTTGAATATCTTGTTTATTTCCCCATGTAAAAGTCGAAGCTTCATGAATCATAACTGAAGTCCCTACATTCATAATCGCTTCATCAGCTGCCGACAAAATGAATGTTGCTGCTGAAGCTGCTACACCAGTAACTTCTACCGTTACTTTTGAGGGGTGATCTTTTAAATAATTGTAAATTTCAACACCTTCAAACACATCTCCGCCTGGGCTATTTAATTTAATGGTAATATCGTCTGTCACTCCATCTAAAGTTTCCCTGATGCTTTTCGCATCAATAACATCATCATCGGACCAATATTTTTTTCTGATATTTCCCGAAAGAGTTAAAACTCTTTTACCTTCAACTAACTCGTTAGAAAACCGAAACGGCACGTTTCTAGTCTTTGTCATTCTCTTCCTCACCCCCTTTCACGAGTGCATAATTTTTAGTCATAATTAGCTTCTTACCTTCTCCATCTGGCAACGAATCATAATCCGTTTCTTCCCTCACTTCATCTCTTAGGAATGTTCCACTAGAGACGATTTTGTCAATTTGAGTTGCATTTTCTAGAATACTTACAGGTAAAACTTTAGTTACTTTAATTCGTTCGCCATTTTTATACTCTTGGCGTGTAAGAACTTTTGCAGTTAATTCATCTTGCAGCTTTTTCATTAAAGGAATAATACATAGTTTTCTAAAAGCTTTGATATTGGAATCAAGTTCTGATTTTTCACCATAAATAAGCGCCGTAGGTACTCCTATGGCGTTGGCTACATCATCAATTAACGATGATTTCATTTTATTTAATTCCTCAAGAGACTGATTAGAAGAACCTTGTTTGTTCGTATATTCTTCATAATCAAATCCTTTAACTTTTGGGACTATAGCAACTGCTTTAGTGCTAAAAGCGTGATAAATTTTATTTACATACTCTTGTAATCTTTCCGAACGTGTTTTGCCATCTTTTCCTTTTTCTTCATTCATTGATCCAGTGGCTTCAATTGAAACAGAACCACGAATCTGATTATTTCGCATGGAGATTTCTAGTATTCGTCCGAACAATTCCGAATAGTCATTAAATAAACCCTTAGTAAATGAATCAAGCTCTTTACTGTTGTACTTTAAATAAATAACATCTGACATGTAAAATTTTTCTGTAAACACTTGGTCTTTAACGTAAACGTTGCTAAAGCAATCATCTGTGATTGTTTTTTGTTCTCTTGTATAGTCATCAGCTATTAAAAGTTGGTCATCTTTTAAAATAACCAACACTTCATTTTCATCTAACAAGCGAAAGAAGAAGGTTTGCCAAAATGTGGTAGCAGACATATCCGAGTTAGGCCGAACGTTTAATATATAGTCCCAATCTTCCATTCCTGTACTTTTGAATTTTATTTCTAATGTGGACATAGTCCTTGAAACAAAATCTATAACGGTATTTTTAGCCATTATTTTTAAATATGACCGTGTAGCTAATTCATCCCCTGCAACAAAATCTGGAAGCCAGTCGGACGGTTCTTCATTTTTTACTGATAGTTTGAAGACATCGAATAAACTCACTCATTCACCCCCTTTCTGTTGTAGTTACACGTTATTTTATTTTTCCTAAAAAATGACGACCCGATTTTTTTTCTTTTTTCGTTGGTACATCCCACTTATAGCCGTTATGAGCAACAAATGTCTTTTTGAAATAAGCAATATTGTTGCCATAAGCTGATTTTGTTGTTCTAACAATGTTTAGATATTGCGGTTTATACATAATAATTACTTCCTTTCTAAGATTTAATTTGTAAGCATTACCATAGGTGATATAATAAAGTTATCAGTTGTAATAAACTGAAATAAAGCAAGGAGGATACTCACTATGGCAGACAAATTAATACCGCCTGGCACAGACAACCAAAGACCAGGCACTTATAAAGAAGTCGGTCCTAGAGGTGGCGAAGTATCAAAACCAAGAGAAGTTAAAATCGATTCTGGTGATAGATTACCCCCAACTCAAAAGCCCGGTAATAAATGGACTAAAAAGTAATTTACTAGAGCTAGGCTAGCACCTAGCTCTTTTCTAAAACTCAATTTCATCCAATATGTCAAAGGCATCTTCATAGTTGTAATTTACGATTTCATCAACACGCCATAAACAATATTCAAAAGCCTTGAATCCGTCTGTCTTACGCCTTACCTCTTCTTTCTTCTTATATGATTTATTACCATCGCCATTGGTCTTAACAAGTACATTGTTTGTATACCAACGCATGAGCGGATTATCGCCAAAAATAATGTGATTGTTAGCAAAAGCATCTTCAATTCTAGGTGCTAGCAAATTATCAGCAGCTGTTGGATTCCTGATTACTTCGATTTCGAAGCCTTCTTTCAAAAACAAAGGCCGCAAAAGATCCATACGAAAATTATCAGCTACTACTTTTGTTATGCCATATTTTTCCCGTTGTTCAACAAACCAACCAACGACTGTTTTAGGATCAATTGTGGGGCCATCTATGACCGTTAGTAATCCTTTTTCTTCCCATTCACGTATCGGCGCAAATTTTTCTTTTGTGGTTTCAGAAGTCTTACGAGAATATCCATAGTAAATGTCCACAAATTGCTTTCTAACGAACGAATGGGTCTTGAATACATAATCATCCCCATCACGAAACAAAAGTCCACAGGCGGCGAAATCACGCAGACTGGCATAGTCTAAACCGCCAATGGCTTGTTTTCCAATTAGGTTAGTTGGGAATGGTCTGTTGGTCGCTAGAATTTCTTCACGACTAGCCACCGATCTTTCTAAGTCTGTGACAGGTAAATTCATACGTTTAGTCATGAATTCTTCCCTGTTACTTGGATCGTCTTCTAAGTCCTCATATTCTTCCATGATCGTTTCATACAGTTCTTCAGCATAATTAGATAACGGTTTATGAAACATCGGGTTCGCAAGTTCCCAGTTTTCAGGATCATTCACTTGATCTTCTGAATCAAGTTTACAAATGAATGGAAAAAGAGCATTGAAACGGACTGAACCATTCAACACTCTTTTCGCTTTTTCTTTCATACTATCCAAGAACCCTTCTCGAACATATCCGTCAGTTCCAGAATAAAACTCCCTTGAATTTGGTTTTTTGCCCAAACCACTAATATGGACCTTTACATCTTTATTCGATTCGTACCGATGAATTTCATCGAATGCTACTGCGCCATCTCGCAAACCATCTTTTGTTTCTCCGTTGCTCGTTCGATACTTAAGTTTGCTGCCAGTTTTCTTGCTTGTGATAACTGATTTTCCATATTCAAAAGCTTTCTGCAACGTTTTATTTCGTTTGATTGTATTGTAAATTTCTTCAAATGACGTCTTAGCTTGCTCCTCTGAGTTTGCAACAATCGATATGTTGTAATCCATTATTCCATGTACCTCGGTTTGTAAAAAGTTTAGAACCACAGATAGCAAACCATTCTTGCCACCCCCACGTCCAAACATCCAAAGAAACTTTCTATACACCCGACGGTCATTTTTCTTGAAAAAGAAAAAGACAAACGCAATTAAAAATTTTTGGAATGGCTGCATTGGAAAAAACCATTTTTCTCCATAGGCGATACATTTATCGATCATCTCATCATCAAAATAAACATCGTCACGACTGAGTACATCACGCTCTAAATATTCAATTAAATCCTTCCGCTCCTGATTGAATTTAATCTGACCAGTTTTGAATTGATTAATATAAAAATCAACGTGTTTTTGATGTATCATGTTAAATCACTCTCATCATAATCATCATCTGGAGCGGTAATCGTTTGATCCAGTGGATCCAAATTTAAATCTTTACCAAGCGTTATTAATGCACGAGATATTTTCACTTTTTCAGCGATTGCAGGATTAGGTTTTACAAATTTTTGCGTACCATTTTCCACCTCAACTATTGCTCCGAATTTAGTTATTGAACTATTCATTTTCCGATAAAGCTTTACTAAATCAATATATCTTTCAACTTTTTCAAGTTCAATCTGATCATTTTCATCAATTTGTTTTAATAATTGTTTTTTCAAATCTGCTATCCTAATGTCCTACACCCCCCTAGTAAAAAAATTATCTCTTATATTTGGACAGTTGACCCCATCCACCGGTTCCCGCAGCCCCCACTTTAGGGCAAAATATTTCGATGGGGGGTATGCTATCCCCCACTTTTTGTTGATTTTTGCAAATCATTTTCCACAACTTCGTTTCTCTGTTCTTTCCACTTACAAGGTGGGAAGAACACCTCAGCTCGTGCTATATATCTCACACCTAGCTTTTCATTTATTTCGTTGTGTTGATGGTTGTTAATCATACAAAACGCAGATGCTCTTACTTCTTCCATGCTTACCACCATTCATCATCCCATTTCTTTTTTCTTTTCGATTCTCTATAGTTAAATCTTCCGTGTCTTTTATTGTGACAGTCTTTGCACAACGTGCGTAGGTTGTCTATATCCAAGACATGCTGAGGATAATGTTCCAACTCTTTAATGTGATCCACTTCAAGAATAGAATCATATTGAGTTGTCAGCTTACCTTCTTGTTTACACCACTGGCATTCATAGTGGTCACGCTCTAAACACTGCTGCCTTAATCTTCTCCACTCTGACGAACCATAGAACTTCGCTCGCGCTTGTTTTGATGTGACATCAATCATTAGTTAATTTATTGTGTATACAAGTTATTTCTTCTAAGTTATCGCAATATTTAACTCTAACTTGGGCATCGCCTAAACTATCCGCTGTTTTTGTTCTCCAATAAAAATATACATCTACTAATCCTTTTGGCATCTCGTCTATACGTTCGCCTTTGTAGTAAACTTCTGGAACTGAATCAGTATCTTTTAGTTTGATTTCAAGTAAATCAGCCGTTGTTTCTTTCGGTAATGGTACATCTGAACTTTCTTTTTGAGCGTGTTCTTTCATCTTCTTTTGAATTTCCGCATCATATTTAAGGCAATCTGTATCTCTTTCCCACGGCTTATTTCTACAATAAGAAGTGAAATAACCATCGTTAAGTATTGTTCTTCGTGTTGCTTGTTCAATCAATTTCTCAATATACTTTGTGACTTTTGGATTCTTAACGATCATCGTGCCATTAGATAAAACAACAAAATTTACATCATCATTGAATGTTTCATCAACGTTTGTTTTAGTTTCTGAATACTCATCCTTGACTTCTAACGTGAAAATTCTATCCGTCATATCCATTCACTTCCCTTTCTTCAATCCATCTATATAAGTGTTAACCAAAGCACGTTGAACTTGTAACACTCCTTCGATACCTAGCGACTTAACATCGAGTTTCAATCGTTCGTTTAAGAACTGTGCATTGTGATCAGCTTCAAGCGTTTCTTTCTGGACGTAATAAAGTAATGCTGATGTCTCATCCATTTTCAGCCCATATACCGAAATGATTTCAATAAACAGTTCTGCAAGCGCATCTATATCTTTCTCTTCACGAACCTTCTTCATGATTTCTAAGAACTGTGCTTGTTGCTTTTTAATCTGTTCTTTTTTACTCATAGATGTAACAACCTCCTTATAAAATTATGTAAAAAGGACTGCATAGAAATGCAGCCCTCGTGAAAGGTAGTAGCGCCAATATGTTTGTCCGAACATTTATTGACGATCTATTTTATTTAAGCAGCTTATGCCACTTACTGGAACAATAGGACTCGAACCTATACCAACGGTTTTGGAGACCGCTGCTCTGCCGATTAAGCTATGCTCCATTAACTCTCGCAAACCTGTAGAAAAAAGAGAGAGGAAATTCACCTCACTTCTTTAGTTTTATAATTGGTGGTTTGCGAGAGAATCTAAATGAGATCACAAGTGACTAAACGAAGAAAGTAGATTTTTTTTACTTCCTTGTAATCTCAAATCAAAAAAATAAGTAGGCAATCGTTCCGTTAATGTATTTGTGTAAGTGTGTCGCATTTCTTATTTTTTTGACACTATCATAATAACTCGTTTAGAAGGTATATGAAGTGTAGATAAAGTGTATAAAAGAGGTATAAAAAGTGTAATAAATGGCTACTTAAAAGCAACCAGTTCTAGTGCTGAAGCAAATTGAACAATGATCATGTTAGATTCTTGTTTCACTGATTCCTCACTGATACAGTTTCGTTGCGCTGCTAGATAGATTGGATTGCCGTTGATGTATCGATCATAGAAGATTCTTTTTCTTCGCTCGGTTACATCTGGCTTGTGCGGATGTTGGATCGCAGAATAACCTCTAACAAAAAGCTTGTGAAGGTAATCAAATTCTTCTTGAGCTTCTTCTTTCTGGATTAACATTTGCTCGGCTTCAAAAGTGTTTTTGGCCGTTGATGGTGGAACCAAAGAGAATGAAGCTGTTACTTTTGGTTCCCTCGGCTGGCCAACACGACATCTAGCAGCAAGATAGGCAGATAAGAACACACTGACGTTATGTTTCGTTTGTTCCATATCTACATCTTTTGCATCTGGTGTTTCATATTTCTTTACGTCAAAAAGTACCATCCTTTGATTCCCCCTTTTATGGTATAATATTCGTGTCGAGAATATTACCAACGGTCGGAGGAATCCGGCTTTTTTTATTACTTTTCTAATTATAATAAATTCGCAAATTGTTTTAACTCTTTGTACGAAACGGCATATCCGCTTTCCAATTTAGTAACAATCTTCGCATCTTCAAGAGAAAAACCCCTACTGCATAAATAGTGAATTCTTCGGTTCTCTTGTTCACTAAAAATTCCAAATCCTTTTCTGACAGATTCTGCTAAATTTCCAAAGCTTTGAATTAGGTTCTCTGCGACGCCTGTATAATTACTTGTATTCATTCACCACCATCACCTTTCAATCTCCGACCACACATCGGACAATAATTTATTTTCTGCGTAACAATTTCTTCGACAAAGGGACCACCTGCGTATTCTTGAAAACTTTGTTTGATTATTAGCGTGTCGTCTTTTAGACTCCATTTACCGCCACAGCTGTCTTCTAAAAAATGATTTTTGTCACATATTTGACATTCTTGTTTATTCATCGATGGTCCTCCTCGATTATTTGTTCTTGGCAATCCTCGCAATATTCAGGATAGCCATTCCCATATACATCAAGGAATACACCACAACTTGTACATAAGACACCTTCCAACATCATTTCTGCAATTTCTCCCATTATCCTTCCTCCTGTTCATCGAAAATAAACGAATATTTTTCTGAGCTTACGATATGGTAAAAACCATCGCACGTTTCCACTTTATATAATTCGTTCTCGCCAAATTCTCCATATTGTTTTAACTGTTCAATATTTGTTGCATATACAGGAACCTTTGATGGGAATCTCGAAATATAGTCGCTTAGTATATATGCAAATTCACCTGTCGAATCATTTACTACAGCCACACATTTGAACATCACTCTTCCTCCTGTTCAAGGGCCCACTGGCTAAACGCTTGTAAGACTTCCGCTTGTTCTTTTTTTGATAACGTTCTGATTTTAATTTCACGATAGCGAATTGTGTCGTAAATTGTCCCAAAAGGCGACATATAACTGTTTTTAGAATAATCCTCTTTCAACCAATCTAGTACAACCTGCTGATTTTCGTTTAGATATGGTCTTTTAAAACCTTTGACGATGTATAAAACATCTTCAGCTGACATATTACCTTCTTCAATGCGATCCATTTCTAATTGACGTTCAATTTCTTTTATTAGTTCATGCATTTAATTTCCCTCCAATAATTCTGGATTTTCGTAGACATTTCCGATGACTTCTTTATTTTCATATCCAGAATATTTGATAGTTTCTGAGTAATAAAAGTCGTCATTAAAACAAAATCTGCAGTCTTCATAAACAACTTTATCTATTTGTTCAAATCGTTCACCAGTTCCATAATTATTCACTGTGACCTTAACTACATCACCCTCAAAAATTTCAACGCCGTTCTTGTCTTTCAACCCTGTAGATTGCATGAGGACTAAATTTCGTACATGGTATGATTTCAATTCGGAAGGTGTCTTCCAATATTCGATACTGTTGACCTTACCACCTTTAGTAAAATGTAAGACAGCTACATCTCTCATTGTGTTTTCTCGCTTATCCCACGCTCTAAACTTTGGAACCATCTTATTCACCCGCTTTCTTACAAATTCACTGGCTCTTTTTTATAACCAGCATCAATCAAAATTCCCTCAATCACATAAAGGTCCGTTTTCTGCTTTAAACTAGCCTTAAATTTCTTGGCAATATTTCTAGCTGTTTCTAAAGAAACGACTTCATATGTTTTAGCCAATGCATCCGCAATTATTGCTGATGTTGGCGTATAATAAATCTCCAGCAAAATGAACACTCACTTTCGTTATGCTTCAACAACTTTATAGTGAACATCTTTAATAACAAAAGAGGCAACACTATAGTAATAGCCACCATTGCCAGCATCAGCATAAAAATCAGCAATAGCAATTGGATTTTGGTTGTGAAAAATTGTAACTTTTGCTTGGTTAACAATCGTATCGTCATCTGGAATATTGGTAATTTGCGGCAAAGAAACATCCGTTATCATAGCATCCAATTTTACATTTTTAAATTTGCCATAAGCTCCCGCACAGCAGTCTTGTTCAGAACACTCTATAGTAATTTCTGTTCCATCTTCCAAAATTAGACTGTCTTCATTCCATTCCACAATACGTTTATTTATCAACAATTCTTTAAAGTGATCGTATTCACCATAGTTTATATCGTAATAGCACATATCCTTTAACCCCTTCCGTTTTCTTCTTCATCATCTTCAACTGTCTTTTCAGGGAAAATGATGTTCTCTTTGTTTTTGCTCCAAGAATCTGCAAACGGTGCAAAATGTTGGCGTGCGATTTCTACTTGGTTGATTAGATTTTCAACTGAAACATCATGATCAGCTGCAATTTCTTCTAGCGCTTCACCTTCATCGATTCGATGCAACACGCCACGAACGTTGATTGTTACTGATTCTGGCCATTCGATGGTTGTTGCCTTCTTGATGAATTCGTCAATGGTTTCTTTCGATACTTGCACAGCAACTTCTTCGACTTCTTGCACATCATCGCCCATTTCTAAAGAAGTTTGTTCTTCTTTTAGAACTTCAACTGTTCCGTCGTTATTTACAATATATTCGACATTTGGTTTATTCGTCTGCTTGTTAACTGGTAACTTGTATTCTACTGTTTCTGGCTCAATGGTCGTTGATACTGTTTTGCCTAAAAATTCGTTTAAACTTTCATATTTCCCTTTTAATGAAGCGTTGCTAACCACTAATAGCACTTCGATATTTCCGTTTGATTTAGATGTCACTTTCTTTACTTCTGGTCTAAAATTTACTTGTTTTGTCATTTTATTTTCCTACTTTCGTTTAATAATTAGTTGCATCTTTCCATTCGTAATCGAAATTATCGGTTATGAATGGTCTTTTTTCGTTTAAAGGCTTAGTTACGCCTTGTGTGATCACTTTAAAATCTCTAGCACGAACAACAATCGCTTCAACTGGATGACCATATCTAAGGGCAAATAGACGAAAACGAAGCTTAACGGATTGGTCAATGCCATACACGCCAAAAGAATTTTTAATATCAATGACATGTTTCCAACTCCCATCTAAGTTTTTTATGATGAAATCAGGTGAATAAGCTATCGCCGAAATTTTGCCTATACCATCTGCAGTTGGTGTAAGTTCGGTTAGTTTAAAACGTGGATGAACTTCAAAAGGTAATCCACAATTTTTGACAAACTTTGTATAAAAGTTAGCTTCCTTCTGACTATCAAATGTGTAACCATCAATCGTGACTTTATTTCCTCGTTTATTCAGGGCTGTTGGTGATTGCATTGTTTTAACTCCCTTTCTTTGGTCGCAGTTTCCGCTCGAACTGCTTTTCCATCTTTGTTGCATTCTGGGCATGGAATAGGTGTTGCATAATTAAATCTGTCTTTTCCCCAAATCACACGCTGATCTTGACATCTAACACACTTCATTCTCATTTAGCCCCTTTCATCCAAGCTTGGTTATCTTTTGTTGCTTTTTCAATTGGTTCCTTTTTAAAATCTACTTTGGTAGATTTTGCTGTATATCTATTCGGTTTTTCTGGCATTATGATGGCTTCCTTTACTTCTGAAATAGTTCCGCCAGATACGATTGTTGCAATAGCTGCTGTCTCTTTATGCTCAAATAGCACTGCATCTTTTAAGTTGGCTACTGGTCGACCATCTTTGCCAAGATAAGCTGAAATTTTCACTACATACGGCATTGAATGATTCCCCTTTCTATTGATTTATTTTCAAGGCTTTAAAATGCGTTTTAAGCCGTTTTTCTTTCTTTGCATCTATTTATATTCACTTGATTGTAAAACTGCTCTACGCTGAATATATTCGCTAAAAATAATATTTTAGATACCTGCTACTCGTTTGTCTGATGTACCCTCAATTTTCATCACAAAACCTTGTGAATTACTCATGATGCGAGAAAGAATTCTCTCCCCATAAGCTTGGCTCATTTCTTTACCTGTTAAGTTCGTAGTAAAAATAGTTGCTTTATTCTGCCGAGCTTCTACAATGCGATTCAAGGTGTCGTTATTGAAGTTAGTACTTTTATTCCTATCATCAATTTGTTTAACTCCCAACTCGGCTCCTAAATCGTCCAGAACTACTAAATCAGCGCTTTTTATCTCTGCCATTAAGGTTCCTGTTATTGTCTTTCTGGCTTGTTCATCTTTCATCGCAAATTTTAGTTGTTCTAAGAGTTCCGCATAGCTAATGAACAGACAGCGTTTATCATAGTTTGATTTCTCCAACACTTCCCAAGCCGTTGACATAGCTAAATGACTTTTACCAACACCGCTTTTGCCTGAAAGAATCATATGAATTGGTTTATTCAAAAGAATTTCAGTTGTGGCTCGATTGGCAATTTCAAAAGCAAGCTTGGTTTCTGTGTCTACTGTTTTGTAAGTTTTAAAACGACAATTAATTAAATTTTTGTCGGTATAAAGCGAGCTATATTTCAGGTAATTAATCGCTCTAGCTTTCAAACTATCGTTAAACATTTTTTCTGTTTCAAGGTCTTCTGCTTTTTTGCGTGCTTTATAGCCACATTCCATGCAAGTTGGCGGACATCTATCGGACCCATCCTTGTTTTTTGCACGCCAAGCATAAAGATTTCCTCCGCACTCTGGACATGGATCAGGTGTGATATAAAGCAACGTTTTAATCATTTTTGAAAATCCATCTGATGCTGACTGCATTCTTTCACTTCCTAAAATCCAAGATCATCGTAATCCGAATGACCTGTATTTGATTTCTGTTGCTTGGTTGTATTCTTTTGCTTCCTTGCCGCTTCTCGTTCATCAACAGATTTGAACCCTCTTTGTTCCCAATCTTTCAATATGGCATTGATATAGTTATAGTTTCTTGCGTTTGCATCAATAGCAATTTCAATAGCTTTAACAATTAATTGTTCAGCATCTTTTTGACTAGCTCCGATTTTTTCAAAATCAGAAATCCAATAATCAAAATCAGTCATAGTTTTAGACGACATCAATCCAAATCCGTTGTTTTCCCAAATTGAACGAATGGACGACCCTTTATTGTTGTTATTAATATTCTTTTCATTCTTATCATTCTTTTCATTCTTGTATGTGGACAACTGTTGGACACTTGTTGGACGGTTGTTGGACACTTGTTGGTCATTGACTTGATAGTCATCCCAATTATTTATTGTTATAACGCTGTATTTCGGAGTTGACGAGATGGACAACATTTGCTCGTTTTCAAATTTTTTTAACCATCTCCATAACGTACGCCCGACAATCTGTTGGTCACGTGGAACACCTTCATTGAACTCTTTCTCAATAACGGCGCGCCCTGTGACGAATTGACCGCTGGACACAGCTATCTCTTGACCATTAAAAATAAATCTACTTTCTTTATGGCTCGCCTTCATTAAACATAAAGACCAAAGTTTAAACATATTAGCGTTGGTCCAAACGAATGAATTGGTCACTTTCCGATACAATTTTATATATCCAGTATTCATTCGTTATGCACCTCCTATAAATCGTCCATACTGGTAAAATTGGTAATTTTGTTGTGTCCTCTACAATATTCACAAATCCCACAACTAACTGGTTCTTCTTCGCCGTTTTTCACTCGCACAACATGCTCGATGTTTTCTTTTAATTCTTCTAATTCGTAAATCATTTTTTCTTCGCTAAGAGTGATTAGTTTTGCTTCACTAGGTGTTTGCTTAGAGACAGCTGCGATGAGAGGAAGAAAATTTTTGTCATATTGTTGCCGAAGCAGTTCGCAATAAACAGCCATTTGTAACACGTAACCGAAGCGTTCAATGAAGTTTGCTTTTCTGTTTAAACGTTCATCCCATTTCTTCTCATGCATATCTTTGGTTGTTTTGATGTCTACAAAATACTTTTCTTCTAAATTTAAACAATCGATTTTCCCTTTCCACATTGCACCGCCAATTTCACCTGTGACGATCACTTCTTTTTCGCCTTGATAAATATTTAAAAAGGCTTCTTCTTGTTTTAATCTTTCAATCATCTGCTCCGCAATTTGGAAATCTTTCAGTAGACCAAACGGTTTTCTTGAAGAAAACATCTTGCTTTTATTTTCTTCTTTAAATGCTTCATGAATTTTTGGTGATTCAAAGTAAGAATGAACATAATTACCAACTAGCAAGGCTTTTGGATCACTCTCTGGTGTCCATTCACCTTTTAACTTGGCAAGAGCTGCAGTTTCACATTCAAGAAATTTTTTATATTGAGAGACAGACATATAAGCTAGGTCCGCTTCTTGTGAATAATAATTTTCATCAGAAAGGATAATCGTCTTCTTCAATCGTTGAGACATCAGCTTCACTCTCTTTCTGATTGGTTTCATAACCAGCCATCACATCTAAAGTTTCCTGAACTGGTTCTTCTAAAATTTGGTCCGCCACTTTCGTTAAATCATCTTTTTCAACTGGTTTGGCTTGTTCAATATCGTTTTCTTGCTCAATAACTTTTTTATTGTTGGTAAATATTTTTTCTTCGAGTACCGCTGTTTGTTCTTCTCGCTCTGGTGTCACATCTTTTCGTTCGAATTCATTTTCGAGCGTGTCTTTAGCAGCTTGCACAAATAAATCATTATCGTTACTAGTGTTAATTAAATATTTAGCAGCTCGATTGATGACTGTTCTTTTTGCCATTTCTTCTGGGAAATCGTTTTGAACATTTTTTGTTTTTGCTTTACTCCATGATTTATCAATTTGTTTCTTTGTCATGACGGTTGTTACTTCTTTACCATTTGATAGTTTAATGACCACATAAGCAGCCTTGATGTCGTTGTCTAGGTTTTCGAAGGATGTTTCATGTTTAGCAACAACTAAGTCGGGGCCGTCCATAGCAATTTCAAATACATCGCCTTCTCTTACTACAACAGGCGTGATATCTGCCCCTCCTGTTACTCGATCTAATACAGCCATGGTTCCGAAATATGAACGCATAAGCTGTACTTTATTTCCATATTTGATGAAATAACATTGTTTTTTTGCTGGTGATAATCCTTGGATGACCATATCTAGTAACGCGTTAGAAATAGATGTTTTTGTTTCTGGGTTGTTAGCTGCCAACTGAAGAAGGTTCCCTCCTGAATTGTTGGTTAGTTCAAAGAAAGCACTTTTCAAAGCATTCTGTGGACTATAGCCTGGCGGCATTTCTAATCCCTGCTCTTGCAATCTATTTAAATTTCCGATGACTTGTTCATCTAAAGATCGTTGTGTCATTTGTGTTAAATCGTTACTCATTGTCATTCTCCTCTTCTTCGTCATATTCCCATGTTGGCTCTAATGCTTCTTTTTCTTCTGGCGGCTCTTGTCTAGCCCCTAATGAATCAAATTCATTCGTGACAATCTACCTCCAATTTACTAATCGATTTTCTTAGTTCGTCTTTCATCTCTGTTATCCTGTCATTTACAGCATTTTCAACTAGTTCCTTGATATCTGCTTGAATTCCAACTATCCCTAAATCTTCTTCTAGCCGAACTTTGTGCCAACGACTATGTCCTTCTTCTCTGAAAAATCCAGACCCCATAAAGTGTGTAGGGATACCAATTTCTATATCTGACATCACTTCTTTTTTATTATTTAAAGCAGGGTTCTTTAAACTCACTAAATATTCTTCCGCTTCTTTGATCTGGCCAATCAAATTTTCTAAATACAGAAGCTTTTTATTTGCAACATCAATTACTCCCATGTTTACCACTCCCAAAATATTTTGGTTTTGTTTTCTTCAAGTTCAACGTGATCAAATCCTTCTGTTTCTAATTGAGATAAAAACGTTGATGTAAGACCTTTACTATTCACCACGCAACTTGTATTACCATTTGATGCTGCAGTTCGAATTGATTGAACAATTCTATTTTGAGCATTCGCTAACATTAATTCGTAAACATCATCACTTAAACCTCTTACTTCAATCATTGCAGTTCACCTCGTAAAAATGCAGTTAGTAATTCATCCATAGATTTTTCATTTGCAGCATCTTCGGCTCTTTCTGCTACGCATTCTGGACAATCACAAGATTCGCTTATACTTAATTGCTCTTTTAGATCACCTACAAGTTTTTGCAAGAGTATAGCTAACCCGATAACTGAACCACAAAACGCAGTACTTCCTTGGCCTGTTTCAAAATTTGTAGCACATAGAAGAAGTTCAACATTCTCTGCCTTACATTCTTTTTCAAGTTCAATAATCATTCTTTCAATTTCTTTATTCATGTGGTACACTCTCCTTGAATTTGATATTTGTAATTGACCTACTTTGATGGCCGTCGAAGTGGGTCTTTATTTATTGTTCCATCTTTTCATTCCTCATCATCAGACACCTTTTTGTAAATTCTTTCATACAAATTCAATTGTCTTTCAAGCTGATTTAATGTATAAACGCTATTGTGTTTACGTTGATTAGATTGCATAAATTGCAAATTATTCTTCAATACATCGATTTTTTCTAGCACTACTTCTTTAACCATTTCAGTTTCATGCTCATTCAAAACCGATTTAGTCTTAGTTTTCATACGTGGTGGTATAGCTTGTTGTCGAGTTGGTAAAACAGCTCCTGTCCTACTATCTTGTAATGTTGGTCGTGAGTTCATTTGTTGAATGGTTAAACTATTTATTCGGTTTTCAGCTTCACTTAATCGCTCACTAATTACCCAATTATGAAAACATAAGATAGCTACTGGAATTGCGACTATTCCTATTACGTCGAAGACATTCATTTACTTCACCTCGCGATCTTCCAGCGCTAAATCATAAATTAAAAGCCAAATGATAAAAACCGCTATATAAATGTTTTGGATTAATGGTCCAATATTTCCACCTACCAATAGACCTAGTCCGAACACAATCAACAGTGCCGCTATACGTCTTAAGTGATATATTTTTTTCATATTATTTCCTCCCTAAATTTCGCTTGCCCAAGATTTATCTTTTTTGTGATAGAAGCCATCTGCGACACTCTTCTTTGTCGTAGAACTTCCCTTGTTTACTTACTGATCCATGCGGAAGCCCTAGCTTCTCCCATTCCCTTATTGTTGTTGTGGAAACATTGAAATATTTTGCAATCTCTGTTTGATTTAAGACTCGCTTATCAACTGCGGTATCTCTTCGTGCTTTTTCTATTTCATCAACAATAATTCCGTGTACAAAATCTCTTAGAGAAGCTTCATTTTCTGGAGTTAAAATCACTTCCATTTTTTACACCTCCTATCTGATTTTGTAATAAGCAATAATATCGGTCATTTGTTTCAGATGTTTTTCTGGATTGTTTAGGATTTTTCGTAGATATTGTTCTGTAATCCCTAACGCACTCGCTACATCAGGAATTTCCCAATCGTTAGATTTAAAATGGTCTAAAATTTTTTGACGTGTTTCTTGAACATTTGCCATGATTTTTCTCCCTTCTATAAATTTGTAAACAAATTTAACAACTATTTTCTATATTTAGTTGACATACGCTGAGTATTACTCTATACTATGAGCATAGTTAAATAAGGCATTAATATATTGATTTAAAAGCTTTCTTGGCGGTAGGCGTTTTATTATCAATAATATTTTTTGTTGTCTTTTTAGTTGTTAAACTCGTTTACAAAAAATAGTATAGCTTATTATTCAGAATTAATCAACTAAATTCTGCTTATTTTTCTAAACTTTTTTTGTAAGCATTTAGAAAGGTTGATAAATCAATGAATTCTTATGAAATAATAAAAGAATTGGCAAAGCAAAAAAAGTTATCGATTAGACAATTAGAAATGAATTTAGGATATTCGAACGGTTATCTTGCAAAATGGAGAGTAAACACTCCTAATTCAGATGAATTAAGTCGCATAGCAGACTACTTCGATGTATCTGTTGACTACTTACTCGGAAGAGAGAATAAGAACATATCGAAGAGAGTAGATTTATCAGAAGATGATACTGTATTTTCATTTGATGGAAAAGAAATTTCAAAGGAGACAATGCGTAAAGCAATTGCTATTGCTAAAGCTTTGGAAGAAAACGAGTAATTGGAGTGGTAGTTGGTATGTATTTAAAACTGAAAGAATTGCTAAGTGATTATAATTTAAAATTGGTTTATATGGAAATGGAAGAATCTGGATTCTATTACCCTAAGCCAAGAATCGTATTTTTAAACGAAAAATTACATGAGGACAGAGCAGAAGCCTTTCACTTAGCACATGAGCTCGGTCATTTTATCGCTTCACACTATAAATATACAACGTTATATGATAGTCGCTCTAATACTTTTCATTCAAAATTTGAGGCAGAAGCTAATAAAATAGCAATTATAATTCTATTAAACATTTTTGTAGAAAATGAACTAACGGATGAATCACAATTTAAATTAGATAATTTTATGGATTTTTATTCTATAAATAGTAATTTAAGAACGGAATGTTTCGATGTTTGTCATTCATACTTCAAAAAAAATTATTCTTACGCACAGTAAAAAAGCCCGTGCGACAACACGGACTTAAAACCTCATTTAGAGATTTACTGCAAACATATTATAACAGAAATGAGGAATTTTTAGTGAAAAAGATGTTTTTTGGGGTAATAATCTTAAGTTTATTTGGAGTATCATTATCAGCATGCAACTCTAAAAATGCACAAGAAAGTAAAAGTAGCTCTAGTGAAATATATGAGAAAAAAGAACTCTCACGTAGTGATATTGAACTTATAAAAGTTGGAAATTCATCCAAAACTGTTTATAAAAAATTAGGTTTACCTATGAAAGAATGGGATACTAATTTTGTTTATGATGAACTTAATAATGCTGTGAATAGGGACAAATTAATGATTGATTTATTAGACGGTAAAGATAATGAAAAACTTGTTCCAAAGTATAAGAAGTTATCTGAACATGGAGAATCGGCAAAAGACATAAAAAATCTTAAGATGTTACAGTATGCATTTGAAGATAAAACTTCTACTTCTACTTTTCTAATTTGGATAAATCCTAAAACAGATAAAGTTGTATATTTAAGTGAACGAAATTATTTAGATCAGAATGGCCAACATCCTGAAGAATCTTCTGATGAAAAAACTACTGAAGAAACTAATAGTATAGATATAAATAATAAAACAGCTACTGTCGGAGACACTATTTCGTTTTCTAATCAGCAGACAAATGATAGTTTAGAAGTAACAATTAACTCTGTTACAAAAAGTAATGGAGACGATTGGCATAAACCAGAAGGACTATACTATGCCAAAGTGGATTTTTCAGTTAAAAATACAGGAACTAAACCTTTTGATGTGAATGCGCATATGTTCGAGTTTTATGATTCCAACAATGTAAAATCTAATCTGGATTCTTGGGATTATTTTTCTGAAAATATACAAGCCGGCAAATCTGCAAATGGATCCGCATACTTCGATATTACCAATGATGGGAATTCGTTTGAAGTTTTCTTTGCAGACAGCTCTTGGAAGGGTAGCTATTAATTTTTTCTTATCCCCTCTCTGGTGAGTTCTAGCATGTTCGATTCATGCTAGGGGCTTTAAAATTTAATAAGGAGGTGCTAGAAATTTGTCATTCCTTCTATTCGCTTGCCCAAGTGGAAAGGATAAAAAATGGCAACTTTTAAACAATATACAAAAAAAGGACAAAAATACTGGAAAGTAACTGCCTATTTAGGCGTAGATTATTTAACTGGAAAACAAATTAATGTCACTATCAGAAACTGTAATACAAAAAAAGAAGCACAGCTCAAGCTTAATCAAAAAAAATTAGATTTTGATAATGGAAATCTAGCTAACGAGCATACTCGTTTAACCACTTTTGAAGAAGTTTATTATATGTGGTTGGACGAATACAAAAAAACAGTTAGGGAATCCACATTCATAGCTACTGAACGACGTATGAAAAAACACATTTTACCCACATTCGGGAAAATGCGACTTGAGCGTTTAACAGTCAAGATCGTGCAAAAATCTGTTAATGAATGGTATAAAAAGAATGAAATGGGAAAAGTACTTTTGAGTTATGCTTCTCGTGTTTGTGACTATGCTGTTGGTTTAGAAATAATAGACTCAAACCCATTTAAGAAAATAACTAAGCCTAGTTCGCTAAAGAAAGTAGAAAAGAATACAAAAAGAAAGTTCTATACAAAAGACGAACTGGAACATTTCTTAAATACAGCTGATAGCATTGCCAATCAAGCCAAAGAAGAAAGTTTAGTTCTAAAATACTATGCTGACTTAGACTGTGCTATTTTTCGCTTACTTTCTTTTACTGGTATACGTGTTGGTGAAGCTTTAGCATTGAATTGGAATGATATTGATATTAAAGAGCAGGTAGTTAATATAAATAAAACTACTGCTATCAGTACAAATGGATTGACTATAAACGATCCTAAAACTCCCAATTCTATTCGTAAAATTTCTTTTGATAACAAGACTGCTTATATCTTAAAAAAATGGAAACTTAGACAGCGTGAGGCTTTAATGAAAAAAGGTGGGTTTAAAACACAGCTTATTTTTACAAAAATTGATGGTACCATGTTCCGAAGTCAAGACATTTACCAACGTTCCAAAAGATTGGCAGAAAAAGCTAACTTACATTCTATTGGTTGTCATGGTTTTCGGCATACACACGCAACATTATTATTCGAATCAGATAATGTTAGGTCTAAAATAATCCAAGAACGTTTAGGACATTCTTCTTTACAAATAACTATGGATACTTACACTCATGTTTCTGATGAAGTTACTAAAGAAGCAACAGATGCTTTCAGTAGCTATGTAAATTTTTAAAATAGCAAATCTACATCAATAACTAAATCAGTAAATTACTAACAACAAAAAAATAGCCTAGAATCCTTGTTGGATAAGGATTCTAGGCTCTATCTAAATAAATTATTTAGTTTCACGGTGTAAAGTAACTTTTCTTTCACGTGGGCAATATTTTTGTTTTTCTAAACGATCAGGATTGTTACGTTTATTTTTATTTGTTAAGTAGTTACGTTCTTTACAAGAAGTACACTCTAAAGTGATGTTTACGCGCATGTTTTCCCCTCCTACTAATAATTGATCTTTCCAAGAGATTTCTTAGACTTGAATATCATACCATTTTTTTTTTCATTTGACTACCCTTTTGGGCAAATTTGTAAAGTAGTTCTACTTTACAAATTTTATTTTTTGTACATTTCCATATACGCTTCTAAAACTTCTTTGGCAATCGTTTGGTTTGGTTTGGATTCTTCGTCATTTAAGTGTGGTAAAACAACGCTAATTGCAATTTCAGGGTTTTCGTACGGCGCATAAGCCACCAAGTTACTATTAACCGTTGTGTGAACAACTCCGTTAGCATCCGTTGCTTGCGTTTCGGCGGTCCCTGTTTTAGCAGCAATCGAAAACTTGTCTGATTTTAAACCCGGTGCCGTAGTAAATTGACTAGTTCCATTTACCACATTATAGAAACCTTGTTGAAGAATTCCTATCTGGTCTTCAGAAATATTCACCTTATTCAAAACTTTTGGTTCGATTTCTTTCAAAATTTTTCCTAAAGCTCCATTTTCATCATTGCCATAGATTCCTTCTACCACATGGGGTTGCACGCGGATACCATTATTTGCGACAGTGGAAACGTACTGTGCTAATTGTAACGCGCTATAGGTATCATATTGTCCAAAAGATAGGTCAAGAAGATTACCGCCTTGTGGCGCAGATGACGAATCCTTAAAGTCCTTGTTTTGAATTCCTGTTGTTTCTCCTGGTATATCAATTCCAGTTTTCGTTCCCATACCATATTCTGCAAAAGCTTTTCTTAATTCTTTAAAGACAGTGTCATCTCCTACTTCATAAGGGAAAATCATATTGGGATAATAATTCACACCCATCATTTTAAAGACTAATTTCATCATATAAGCATTCGAAGAATATTCTAACGCTTGCTCCGCAGTTAATTGCATGGTTGTTCCACCAGAAGCATTCCACCAAGAAGCTTTTGGATTACTACCTGCTAGTAAAATAGCTTCATCTGTTAAAACATCATTGCCTTTAATGACGCCTGTTTCATAACCAGCTGTTAAAGTACCTGCTTTCACAACTGATCCAGGAACTTCAGAATTCAAAATAGGTGCTAAAGGATTAGGTGTGACTTCTCCAGTTGCTAAATCATGATGAAATCCTGACATCGCTAAAATAGCTCCTGTTTGAGGGTTCATAGCAACGACATACGCATTTTCTGAGTATGGTCCAATGGTTTTGACTATTTGTGAATAGTTTCGTTGTAAAATTTCATCAACTTTGTTTTGGAAATTTGAATCAATCGTTAATTTTAAATTGGAACCTTTTTCCCCTTTGGAAATTGGGGTTTGTGAAACAATATTTCCGTTATTGTCTAAAACGACTTCTGATTTTGCTTTTTTACCTTGTAGTACGTCTTCATATTGTTTTTCTAAATAGCTAGTTCCAACACGGTCATTTCGTGCATAGCCTTTTTTCAAATATTCATCGACTTCTTCGGCTGGCAATCCTTGTTTTTCAGTTGAAACGGTGCCCAACAGGCTACGTAATGCGCCACTTTGAGAATAATCACGCGTCCAATCAGTCCCTGTTGAAACACCAGATATTTCCGCTGTGTGTTCACCAATTGTCGCAATTTCACCTTCTGTTACCCCTTCATTCTTGATGAAGACCGTGTTCATTTGTGACGCTGCATTCATTCGTTTAAAAATCGTCACTGCTTGTAAGGTTCGGTCATCAAACGCAATTTCTTCAGGGGTGACTTTTTCAACTGCTTTGGCATATAATGTGCCTTCGTCCGTAATTTTGTTGCCTTTTTCATCTTCTTTATCTTGATCGGTTAAACGGGCTTGGGCTGCTTTTAAATTTTCAGGATTCGCTAACCAATAATCTTTTTTATCACGGTCCGTTAAGTTTGGATCAACTGGAACGTTAATAAGTTCGTTGACTTTATTCGCAATCGGTAAAATATCTTTTCCTTCAATATTTTTTCCTCGTGTGTAAGTGATTGCTAAATTGGCTTTGTTAGAAACCAAGACTTTTCCTTGTGAATCATAAATTTGTCCTCGAGGGGATGGTGTCGTGATTTGTAGTGAAGAATTGGCAGTAATTTTTTTGTTAAACTCTTCTCCTTCTACAATCTGTAAATACCCTAAACGGACAATTAATGAAACAAATAAAGTGAATATCACAAAAAATAATAAGTTCAATCGAAAAGGAATATGTGGCTTTCTACCTCGTTGACTCTTTGCTGCGGCATCTATTTTTTTTATTTTATCTATAAATGAGTTTTTCTTCATACCTCTAGTCCCTTCACTAAAAAGTTTCGCATTCTCATTGTAACAAAAAATAGTCAAAAAATCAGGATTATTCCCAGCTCTAAGGAAATATTTAATTATTTTTTTGTTAAAAAAAAGTCAAAAGGACTTCTGAATTCAGAAGTCCTTTTGACTTTTTCTCTTTTTTTAACGGCTGTAATTATGAACTTCAGCAGCCATGCTGTCAATGAAAATTGATAAATCTTCGACAGACGTTTCTTTGCTTCCATAACGACGGACGTTCACCGTTGCGTCTTCCATTTCTTTGTCCCCGACCACTAATTGATAAGGTACTTTTTGGGTTTGAGAGGCCCGAATTTTGTAGCCCATTTTTTCGTTACGATCATCGACTTCAACACGTAAGCCTTGTGCTTGTAAACGTTCTTTGATTTCATAAGCATACTCAGAATGCGCTTCTACAGAAACTGGGATAATAGTTGCTTGAATTGGTGCTAACCAAGTAGGGAAAGCGCCTTTGTAAACTTCTGTTAAGTAAGCCACAAATCGTTCCATTGTTGAGACAATACCACGGTGGATAACAACTGGGCGATGTGTATTTTCACCATCTTCGCCAACATAAGTTAAGTCAAAACGTTCTGGTAATAAGAAGTCTAATTGGATGGTTGATAATGTTTCTTCCATTCCTAAAGCTGTTTTTACTTGAACATCTAACTTCGGACCGTAAAAGGCAGCTTCGCCTTCTGCTTCAAAGTAATCTAATTCTAATTCATCCATGGCAGCTTTTAACATCGCTTGCGCTTTTTCCCACATCGCATCATCATCAAAATATTTGTCTGTATTATTTGGATCACGATAGCTTAAGCGGAAACGATAATCCGTAATGTTAAAGTCAGCATAGACTGCCACCATTAACTCCAAAGTACGTTTAAATTCGTCTTTAATTTGGTCAGGACGAACAAAAGTATGGCCATCGTTTAAAGTCATTTCACGAACACGTTGTAACCCTGATAATGCGCCAGATTTTTCATAGCGGTGCATCATCCCTAATTCAGCGATTCGAATTGGCAATTCGCGGTAACTATGAATGTCATTTTTATAAACCATCATATGGTGTGGACAGTTCATTGGACGTAATACCAGCATTTCGCCATCGCCCATATCCATTGGTGGGAACATATCTTCATGGTAATGATCCCAGTGACCAGATGTTTTGTATAATTCCACATCTGCCATAATTGGTGTATACACATGTTGATAACCTAAGCTAATTTCTTTGTCCACAATATAACGTTCAATTGTACGACGAATGGTTGCGCCTTTTGGTAACCAGAAAGGTAACCCTGAACCAACTTCTTGTGAAACCATAAATAAATCTAATTCTTTTCCTAATTTACGGTGGTCACGTTCTTTGGCTTCCTCGCGCATTTTGATAAATTCTTTTAAATCTTTTTTATCGAAAAAGGCAGTGCCATAAATCCGTTGCATCATGTGATTGTCAGAGTTTCCGCGCCAATAAGCACCAGCTACTGAAAGTAATTTAAAGACTTGAATCCGTCCTGTTGAAGGGACGTGAACACCACGACATAAATCAACAAAATCGCCTTGATCATAGACAGTGATGATTTCATCTTCTGGTAAATCTGTAATTAATTCAACTTTGTAAGGATCATCAGCAAATAATTCTAACGCTTCTGCACGTGAGATTTCTTTACGAACGATTGGGTTATTTTCCTTCACAATTTTCATCATTTCGGCTTCAATTGCAGGTAAATCTTCCGCTGTCACAGGGGATTCTCCATTATCTGTATCATAATAGAACCCAGAATCAATCGCAGGACCTACGCCAAATTTAATGTTAGGGAAAAGACGGCGTAAGGCATTAGCCATTAAATGAGCTGATGAATGACGTAAAATTCCTAAAGCATCTTCATGATCAGGTGTCACGATTTCAAGCGAACCATCTTCTACGATAGGACGATCTAAATCGATTAAAACACCATTGAATTTACCAGCTAAAGCTTTTTTGGCTAAACTGTTGCTAATACTTTTAGCAACATCAAATGTTGTAACCCCAGAATCAAACGGTTTAACAGCGCCATCTGGAAAAGTAATGTGAATAGACATAATAAAATTCTCTCCTTTTAATTTTTTTGATTTGAAGCGTTTCATTGTGTTCCTGTTTTTCACAATGAAACGAAACAGCCACCTGTTCCCCTTGTTAAAAAACAAAAAGTCCTAGTATTCTAACGAATACTAGGACGAAAATATCGTGGTTCCACCTAATTTTGAACACAAATAATCTGTGTTCCTCTAGCGTGTTAACGGTGCGACCGCCTTTGTTTCAACAAAGGTTTCGAAAGTGGTCATCCCTTGTGCCAATCTGGAAAATTTTCAGCCAAGATTTTCCTCTCTAATAGATCGCGGGCAAGTTCAGTTGTCTTTCTCATCAATCATTTATGCACTTATTTAACCACTTATTTTCAGAAAAAGCAAGTGATTCAACAGAAATTCTCTGAAAACTTATTTTTTCCATTCGCCGCCTTGTGCATAGCGGTCTTTTTTCAATTCATTGACAATCACATGGATATTCTCTTTTGGTGCACCAGCATTTTTTGACACAGCTTCTGTAATATCTTTGACCATATTAGTTAACTGTTCTTCTGTGCGGCCTTCAATTAATTCTACATGTACAAATGGCATCTTCGTTCCCCCAATTTAAATTGCTTGTTCTGTTTGTATCATAGAGCGGGTTATGACGCTTGTCAATAAAAAATTGGAGACGTCAATCGTTACGGTTGACGTCTCCAATTTTTACTTTTCAGATACACAGCTGGACCAAAGTACGGTCTTGCCTAATATCTCTTTTTATACTTCTTCGCCGTAATCTACAGGTTTATCAAATTCACCTGGTGCATCATCATAGATATGTCCATAAATAATTACCGGCATTCCGTCATAGGATACATCAAAGATTTTTGAAACTTCTGTTCCTGGCGTATTGATACAGCCATTACTACCAGCATCGGTTTTAAAGGCTTCTTTATCGCCATACTTATCCAATTTATGGTCGGAGTCATGAATCCCAATTTGTGTGACAACGCCCCCTTGACTTAATAACGGCATCCAATATTTTACTGGCACACTGTATCGAGAACCATCAAGCATTTGACCTTCTAAATTCACATCGGTTGTCCGATATAAAATTGTATGGAATCCTGGTACTGTTGCGGTTCCTTTGTTATATCTGCCAGTAATGACATCTGTGGTGACTATTTTTTTGCCATCAATGAAACAATACATTTTTTGATCTTTTAAATCAATTTCAATGTAATTATTGGCAATTTTACTATTTTCTTTGGTATCGCCAACCAACGGAGCAGTGATTGCATTCGTTTGTTCTTGGCTATTCAGCGCGTTTACTAGTAGTTCTTGCGTTTTGGCCCCATCAATCGACCAGCCATAACTTCCGTTGTTTTTAAAACGACGTGTCGTGCCGTGAACATCTGTAAATAAAACTGGTTGATTAGCAGAACCATATGTTGTTTCTAATTGTGTCACCCAAGTAGTTAGTTTTTCTTTGTTGATTGTGCCATCATCATTCAGCACGTTTTGAATTTGTGTTTTATCAAAGGCTACTTTTTCACCATTAATATCAACTGTAATTGTTTTATTTAACTTGTTATTGAGCGTTGTCAATGTTGCCTTTAACGTTTGATCCTCTTTTGTAATTTCAGGGGCTTTATAAAAATCTTTGGCATTGTATTGATAGTTGCCTTTTCCCGCTTCAACATCCGCAATAATCTGCTGATTTAAGCGCTGTGTGTCCACTACTGTGCCTTGTTCTTCGGGAACAATTTCAAAAGTGCCATTGCCTCGACGAATACTCGCATTTTTGCTTGGTTTCCCCTCTGGAAAACTTAAAGTCGCTAATTTGGCTTCTAGTTCTTTTTTGAATGCCTCGTTTAACGGTAGCTTCACCTTGCTACTGTGTAAATGGTCTTTTAAAAATTTTTGATCCAATTGGTATTTTTTAGGAAGTTGAATTTTTTCTTCTTTTGCACCCGTTTGAACCACAACTTCTTCGGTTTGATTAACTTGCGCTAATTTTTCTTCTGCAGCATTTACATTTAACCAGCCTACAGAAACTCCATTTACTTTTGTGGTTGGTAAAAAGTGACTTTGAAAATAAACATAGCTGCCCCCAGCAACCAGAGCTAGTCCAACCAAAGAAGTAATAATTACTTTCTTTTTATTATTTTTTCCTGATTTTTGACGACGTGTATTACGCATTTGCATTTCTTCTTTTTTCATTTGTTCATCCTTTATATCAATAATTTTAGGTTTATTTCTTAGAGTCTAGGCAACAAACAACTGCGGTGATCTACAATCAAAAAAACTTCCCTTTCTCTCGCAGATTAATTTTTTCAATTATACACTATTTTTACGTTGTTTTCAGCTTATTTTCCTTGTAAATCCTTTAATCTTAAAGAATTTGTATACTCTGTGACTTTTTTTGCTTCTTGTAAATGATACGTAAACTGGGCCATTTTAGCAAAATCCTGAGCGACGACGTCAAAAAAGGCTTGTGTCTTTATTAAGCTGTTCCAACAAGCTTCTTTACTAGAAAAATCCAGCAACGATGCTAATTGATCCATCGTGTCAGGGGTGACATAATTTTTCAGATACTTAAATTGTTTCCCAACAGAAATTGGCTCCGGTTCCTGCCAAGCCGCTTGCCAAGAAAGCAAGCGCAACAGTTCCTGCTGACAATATTCATAGAGATGTGTGACAGCGTAAAATAGTTCATTCCGACAAAGCCCCTTAACTACATACGTACTAACCCACCAAAATTCATTGCAACAATCGTTAAACTGCTGCTGATTCGGAACTGTTACTATATAATTTTTATCAGATGCTACAGGTAAAGGCGGCAAATTTTCATCTTTGTCTAACAAGATAATTGCTAAAGAATCGCCTTCATGCCAATTGTCTTTTTCTGCGAGAGGACACAACGTTAAATCGATACGTTGACCATCTTCAAATAACATTAAAAATGTTTCCCGCGTCTTCGGTTCTGTGGGAAATAAGGTCATTTCCTTGGGACGTTGCATAATTAATGGTTGACCAAATTTTGCTGTCCACGTTGCTGTTTCAAAAAACTCAGCACATGGTTCTACAATATAAACAATGTCGAAATCTTGAAAACTATCTTTTGGCGCTTTCACATTCGTGCGAGAACCCACCATTCCCACAGCTCGAATGTGTTCTTCTTGTTTTGCTACATCCATAATAAGTTGAAACATTTCTTCTTCTGTACGCATGCATTCGCTCCCTCTCTTCAAAAGTTTCTATTAAAACATAGATTTTTTTATAAGTCTTTTGTTTTCTATCGCTTTTTCTATGGTACTTCGTATACACTAACATTACAAGGAGGGATGTTTCATGCATTGGTTAAAAATAACAAGTTTATCCATTGTCAGTTTTGGCTTTTGTATTCTTTTGATTTTAGGTCTACTTATTTTTACTGGCAAAAATACGCAACCCACCGATAAACCAGATGCTATTTTAATTTTAGGGGCCCGTGTTTTAGGAACGTCTAAAGAAACCGCACTGCCCAGCCGTGTTTTGCAAGCTCGGTTAGATGTGGCTATCCCCTATATTAAACAACACCCCGAGACACCCGTTATTGTTAGCGGAGGGCAAGGAGCAGATGAGCCGGCTACGGAAGCCGCGGTTATGAAACAATACTTGCTAAATAAAGGTGTTCCAGAAAAACAGATTCTCTTAGAAAATCGTGCCACACGCACCAAAGAAAATATTGTCAATTCACAAAAACTCCTTTCTTTTAAACGGCTAGTGATTGTTACTAGTGACTTTCACATGTATCGCTCGCAACTTTTAGCCAAGCGAGCAGGTATCTCAAATGTTTCAGGCATCACTGCGGCTTCTTCTTTTCCAAAAGATATCAAAAATTTTGGTCGAGAGCTGCTTTCTTTAGGCTATGCCTTACTCTTTGATTGGTAAAAGTGCGTCCTTCGCAAGATCATTTTGCGAAGGACGCTTTTTTATTCTGTGGATTTGCTCACTTTTGTTCTCTTCTTCTTGTGTTTAAATTATAAAAATGATAACATATCTTTGTTAGCGCTTACAAATAATATTTATTTTATAGGAGGAGAAAGTTATGGGGCATCAATTGAGCACTCATTTTTTTAACAAGAAAACAGGGATTATTTCAACTTTTTTAAGTTTGATCCTTTTAGTCGGTGGGTTATTATTTGCACTACCTGCATTTGAAGTACAAGCAGCATCAACTGTTACACCTAAAACAGTCATGTATGTAGAAGTAAACAACCACGATTTTAACAATGTGGGAAAATATACTTTAGCTGGAACCAATCAACCTGCTTTTGATATGGGGATTATTTTTGCAGCCAATATTAATTATGATACGGTCAATAAAAAACCTTACTTATATCTCAATGAACGGGTCCAACAAACTTTAAACGAAGCTGAAACACAAATTCGTCCAGTTCAAGCACGCGGCACTAAAGTCCTATTGTCTATTTTAGGCAACCATGAAGGCGCTGGCTTTGCTAACTTCCCAACTTACGAAAGTGCGGATGCCTTTGCAGCTCAATTAGAACAAGTCGTTAATACGTATCATTTAGATGGTATTGATTTTGATGATGAGTATGCTGAATACGGAAAAAATGGGACGCCTCAACCAAATAATTCTTCGTTCATTTGGTTACTTCAAGCCTTAAGAAATCGCTTAGGCAATGATAAATTAATTACTTTTTATAATATTGGACCAGCGGCTGCGAACTCTTCAGCTAATCCTCAAATGAGTTCTTTAATTGATTATGCTTGGAACCCTTATTATAGTACCTGGAATCCGCCACAAATTGCGGGGATGCCTGCTTCTCGTTTAGGTGCTTCTGCCGTTGAAGTTGGTGTCAATCAAAATCTAGCTGCGCAATATGCTAAACGTACAAAAGCGGAGCAATATGGTATTTATCTAATGTATAACCTCCCAGGAAAAGATTCATCTGCGTATATCTCGGCGGCGACACAAGAACTTTATGGTCGAAAAACGAACTATTCACCAACTGTTCCAACACCTTAATTATTATCTCGTGTCTACAAGCGCCAACATGTAATGAGTTAAAGAGGTCGGGACAGAAGCGTTTAACTCCGAGAAATAAGAAGGAATTTCCGAAAATTGTTCTATAATTTTTGGAGAATTTCGGCTTATTTCCGAAGGAGTTGCTTCTGTTCCCGCCGTTTATCAATTTTTAAGCCTGGGACAAAAATCCAAAGTGATTTTTGTCCCAGGCTCTTTTGGTATCTTGAGCGAATAGTTTTACACAAAAAAAGACCCGCCCTTTGGGTAAGGACGGGAAAGGAGTTAAAAATGAAAAAGTGTTTTGTGTTGTTAAGGTTGTTTGTTGATATGCTTATATCTTACAAACTAAATGTGAAGATTTTGTGATCATTTCATTCTTATTTTGCTACTTTTATAGGAATTAAATAGATTGCCACGAGACTATCTTTAGTTGCCTCGTGCATCCGTTATTCTGACTGCTCCTTGTGGTGATACTCTGTAAAAACCGACAGTCCCTGTCCCTCCATTTGCAACCATCTGTTTCGATTGGGCTCTAAAAAAGAAGTCATTTCCATTCATACCCAAAAATCCAAGGTTCGTATCATTATTTTCTGCATCGGTCAGTGTCTTTCTAATATATGTCTCTGCTTTTTCTTGTGTATCGATGATTTTTGCCTCTTCATTTTGGTCTTGATTTTCCTCTTCAGAAGAACGATAGTAATACTCTTCCGCAGGATAATTTCCACTATCTTGAGTAATTAACAATCGTGGTTTCGTCTTATCCGATTGGTCGCCGTTAGGATTTTCAACACCAATTTTATATAATAATAACGCAGCACCAGTAGGCCCCCACCTAATACTTAAGCTTGTAATTGGTCGCGACTCATCAGTAGGTAAATCCTTCGTAATCATTCCTCCGGTATTTGTACTACCATCAGGATGAATGATCAAACTCTCTCCTTTACCATTTTTCCATGTTCCAGCTAAAGTAGTAAAATCGCCAGCATTAATCGCTGTAGTATCTAAATCAGCTACAGTTAGCTGACTATTGTTTTCATCAGCTGTCGGCTCTTCATTTTTCACTGATTCGTTAGACTCGACACTGCTGCTCGCTTGTTCGTTTGTCTTATCAATTGTTTCACTCGTTTTTTCATTCGTCTCTTCAACTTTAGAGGATGTCTCAGTTGAAGCGGTTACTTTCTTTTCTTTTGGTTCCCGACAAGCAGTTAATGATAAAACCGCTAGCCCGACAAAAAACGCTAGCATTCCCTTTTTCACGCCTATTCACCCCGTTCAATGATCTATCTTACTAGACTATTGTACTATTAATTCAACTGTTTAGACAAATATTTATGGAACAGACAAAAGTTAATCCTGTCATTGAATGCTTTGTGTCACATGGACCTATCAATCAACTTTCTTTTTTCTATGTATTATATGAAACAAAAAGTGAGCCATCAGTCAAAATGACCGATGGCTCACTTTCTAAATCCTAAAACAAACGAACAAATGGATTATTCAGGTAAATCTACATTATGATGGACTTTTTGAACATCTTCTAAATCTTCTAAAACGTCTAACATTTTTTCAAAGTTCGCTAAATCGTCGCCTTCTAATGTTACTTCGTTTTGTGGAACCATTTCTAACTCAGTAACCGTGAATTCTTCAATGCCTTTTTCTTTTAACGCTTCTTGTGCATGGTGGAAATCTTCTGGTTCTGTGTAAACGATAATTTGACCGTCTTCTTCAATAACATCGCGAACATCAATATCTTTTTCCATTAAGTATTCTAAAATTTCATCCGCATCGTCACCAGCAAAGCCAATGATACCTGTATTATCAAACATGTAGGAAACAGCACCGCTGACACCCATGTTTCCGCCGTTTTTACCAAATGCGGCCCGCACATCTGCTGCTGTTCGGTTCACGTTGTTCGTTAAAGCATCAACAATGACCATTGAACCATTTGGCCCAAATCCTTCATAGCGTAATTCAGAATATTGTTCATCTGCTGAACCTTTTGCTTTTTCAATAGCGCGATCAATAATATGTTTTGGTACATTGTATGTTTTGGCGCGTTCGATTACAAACCGTAATTTTTGGTTTGCATGAGGATCAGGGTCTCCTGACTTCGCTGCTACGTAAATTTCAATCCCGAATTTTGCATAAACACGGCTATTGTTTGCGTCTTTGGCAGCTTTTTTCTCTTTAATATTTGCCCATTTACGGCCCATATTCTCACTTCGCTTTCTCTGATTTGTTGTTAGTATCTTATCCCTTGTTTATTATACTGGGGAAACTGATTTTTGTTAAGTATTTTTTAGGTATCTGGCGAAAATCGTAAGGGAAACCGACCAAAATTTTGTTCTTTTAAAGAAGAATCTCCCATCTGATATAGTTGATTGGCGCGAATATCTAATGAAAGCATTGCGCGGTTTTCTTTAGATACTTTGGAAATTACCGGCAATTGAATCTGTGCTTTGGTTTCTTTTAGATAAGCTTGTCCCTTTGGCGTAAATCCTAGCACATGGAGATAACTGTTTTGCCAAACAGTTTCAACTTCTTCTTTGGTCATATTTAACAATATATAGGTTGCTAATCGTTGCAACCTTGTCCAAGTATAACGCTTCGTTTTCATACGTTCCATTAATTCGTGAAAAGAACCTGCTGCTTGGATTTGATCTTTTAGTCGATATTCAAGTCCTTCCTTCATTTGGTAAATGGCTTGTAATTCTTCTAACGAGGATTGAACAATTTTATACTTTAGGAAGGGCCAGTAGTTTTCCCATGAAATCATTGCTTGTGTTTGTAAATGTTGTGCGGTCATAGAAGGAACCGTTGGCAGCACTTGCGTTATTTCTTGTTGAAAAACACTTTGCCTAATCGCCGTGGCGCTAGCAACTTTCCCAGAAATCGTTGCATCATGAAAGCCCGCTTGTTTTCTAGCAATTGGGTAGAGCGTCATCGGAGTTGGATACGTGGCATTCTCTTTTGCATAACTCATCCCCAAAATATGATTAGGCGAAGAAAAATCGAACCTGCTTTCAGGATATACTTGACGAAAAACAGCAGTCATTTTTTGTGGATAACTCAATTGTTTGTCTGTCAATGCGTGGAACGTTTGATCAATTAAGGATTGATTTTCTTGGACAAACTGGCCGAAAGCCGCATAATCAATTGCGCTTGTACTATCTGTTCCAAAACATAAGCTCTCACATTGCAACGCCTGCAATAACTTTATACCGCCTTTGGCAAAGTAATCCGCAGACTGTACCGACCAAGCTGTCGGTAATTCAATGACTAAATCCACACCATTTTGCAAAGCTTCTTCTGTTCTGGCCCACTTATCTAGTAAGGCTGGTTCTCCTCTTTGTAAAAAATTTCCACTCATTATAGCAATCACTACTTCAGCTCCGCTTTGTTGGCGAGCTTGTTGGGCATGATAGCGATGTCCATTATGAAAGGGATTATATTCCACGATAATGCCACAGGCTTTCACTCTAGCCACCTCCGTTATAAAAAAATGGACTTATCAGCAAAGAGACAAACGTTTTTAAGCGCTGTCCCAAGCTCATAAGCCAAATCTTATTAATCTCTTTGACAAACAAAGAACCAGCGTTCACTTGTTTCAGTTGGTGCTTCATCTGTAAAGTCTGCATAAACTTTGACGTTCATGAAACCAGCACTTTCTAACATTCGTAAATAGTTATCTAACGAATAGGTTCGTTCTTGATGCAATTCATCATACCGAACAAAGTGCTCATCTGTTTCCTGTTCTTTCACAAAAAATGTTAAGAAATGTTCGATGCTGTGTTCTTTTTCACCAGCGTAACTATCCCATAGAAAAGCAAATTCTTCTGTTTGATAATGATAGCTATATTCTGGAAAAACTGAATCAATTTTGTAAGTAGAATGAACATCAAAAATGAACGTTCCTTCCTCTTCTAACGCTTGATAAACTTCATCGAACACTTGTTGTACTTCTTGGCGATTAGCCATGTAGCACAGTGAATCAGAAAAACAAGTGATGGCTTGGTATTGTCCCACTTCAGATAAATCTAGCATATTTCCCTGAACAAATTGAACTGGCACTTCTTCTTCAAAAGCTCGTTCACTAGCAATCATCAACATTTCTTCTGATAAGTCTAAGGCCGTCACATCGTAACCACTTTTTGCAAAATCAACTGCTAAAGCGCCTGTACCACAAGCCATTTCAAGAATTTGTTGGGTTCCTTGTGGGAGATGACGATTGGAAAAATCCAACCATTTTTGGTATAGGCTTTCGTCCATCACTTCGTCATAGACGAAAGCAAACGTTTCATAGGCCATTTTAGTCGACCCAAGCGCTTAGATCAACCATTGGGGCATCTGACCATAATTTTTCTAAGTTGTAAAAGGCACGTTCTGAAGATTGGAATACATGGACAATAACATCGCCTAAATCGATTAAAATCCATTTTCCGCCTTCTTTACCTTCCACACGTTTGACTTCTACTTGATTTTTGGCTTCTTGTTCGTTAATTTCATCAACAATCGCATTGATTTGACGTTCACTATTGGCTTGGCAAATTAAAAAATAATCTGCTAATAATGAAATCTCTCTTACGTCTAATGCGACAATTTCTTCTGCTCGTTTTGAATCTGCTGCTTTGACAGCAATTTCTAAAATTTTCTGGCTATCTATGATAGTTCCCTCCTAGTAATTCTTTCTTCTTTTATTTTTGATTAACGACCCATTGATTGTAGGTCTCTAACGTTTTTGGATAAATTTTATGTTCTTGTTCAATCAAATATAACAAGGTATGTTTCGTTTCATATGCAACTGCTGCATCTAAGTCAACAAGGGCAATTTCACGGGCTTCTTTCACACCTGGAAAATCACGTCCTGGTTCAATGTAATCTGCGACATAAATAATTTTATCTAGCAAGCTCATCTTAGCAGCCCCAGTTGTATGCACACGAATTGCCTGCAAGATTTCTTCGTCATCAATGGCTAATTCCCGTTGAACAATATCCGCCCCAACTAAGCCATGCCAAATTTCATTGCCATAGTTTAATAAAGCCAAATCAAAACCATCTCGGCGAATAATCAACTCGAATTCATCGTTTGGACGTTCTTTGGCGTAATCATGCGTCAAAGCAGCAATACTGGCTTTCGCTTCATCGGCACCATATTTCGCTGCCAAGGCCACAGCTGTTTCCTCGACTCCTAACACATGGCGAAAGCGACGTTCACTCATTTGCATTTGAACTTTTTGCATTAATAATTCACGTTGTGCAGCATCATAATTTGTTATCCAGCTCATCTTGATACAGTCCCTTCTCTTGAATATAGTTTATCACATTCTCTGGAAGAAGATAGCGTGTTGAGCAACCACTTTTGACTTTTTGTCTAATCAAAGTGGAACTAATCGCCATCTGCGGAACATCGACCCAAATAATTGGATAGGTAGATTCCGTTGGATAATTAGGACGCCGAATGCCGACAAATTGAACTAAATGGAGTAAGTCATCAATCCGATGCCATTTGGGCAAGTATTCCACCATATCTCCACCAATTATAAAATAATAATCAGTATCTGGATTGGCTTCTTTTAAAGCTTTCATCGTATCATACGTGTAACTTTTGCCTTTGCGAATTAACTCAATTGGCTCAATATCTAAGCAGGGATTATCAGCTACTGCTAGTTCTAACATCGCTAACCGATGTTCACTGCTAATTGTTTTCTTTTCGTCTACATGTGGTGGTAAGTACGTAGGCATTAAGTAAACTTTGTCCAAACCTAGTTGATTTTGAACTTGATCGGCCATGACAAGATGTGCTAAATGAACGGGATTAAAATTACCACCTAACAAGCCGACTTGCTTTCTTGTTTGAAAACGTAACGGTTCCTCTTGCAAGAGAACGTCCGCTCCTTGACGCGCTTGTCTTTTTTCTCCCATTGTTCATCCCTCCAATATTAAATCTCTTTGACTGCTGCTGAAATTTTTTGATATTTTTCTTTACTTGATGGCTTGAATAAGACCAACACGCGACCAATAATTTGTACCACATCGCAATGAATGGCTGCTGTTAGTTCTTCTGCAACCTCTTCTGCTACTTCATCTGTATTTTGTAATAACGTAATTTTAATCAATTCACGTTTTTCCAACGCTTCATCAATTTGTGTAATCATTGCGTCATTCAAACCACCTTTGCCTACTTGAAAAATAGGTTGTAAATGGTGTGCCTGACTACGTAAATAACGTTTTTGTTTTCCTCTAAGTTTCAAATTGTTTGCCTTCTCTCTAAAATTTAAATTAATGCTTTTCTACGTAAAACATCGACACCTTTAGGCGCCCAACCAGCGACTACACCAGGTTCTGTGACAGTAATCCAACCTAGACCAGCAAACACAATATCCGTTTTTTCTTTCACGGAAAATTCAAAGCGCACTAATTCAGGAAACTCAGCGACTTCATCGGCACGTGGAGGCTGCAATAAGCCACCAACATGTTTTTCATAAAAAGCATCGGCGGTTGCTGTTTTTGTTCGGTGTAAATTTAAGTCATTGGAAACGTAGGCAATGAAGGAACTTTTAGCACCTTGGACATAATCAAAGCGAGCCAAGCCACCTAAAAACAAGGTTTGTTCAGCATTTAATTGGTAAACTTTCGGTTTGATTTCTTTTTGCGGTGCAATAATTTTCAAGTCTTTTTTACCTAGGTAATGTGCCATTTGATGACGGTGAATAATTCCGGGCGTATCGATTAAGAAGTGACCATCGTCTAATGGAATTTCAATTTTATCTAGCGTTGTTCCAGGAAATTGTGATGTCGTAATCACATCTTGAACACCCACTGTTTGTTGAATGATTTGATTGATTAATGTTGATTTTCCAACATTGGTCACACCTACGACATAAACGTCTCGGCCTTCACGATATTTTTCGATCGTATCTAATAATTCTTGCATTTCTTGTGGTTTCTTGCCACTTGTTAGTAAAACATCAACAGGGCGTAATCCTGCTTCATGGGCCCGTTCTCTCATCCATTGAACCATTTTAGGTTTTTTTAATGATTTAGGCAAAATATCCACTTTATTACCAACTAACAACACAGGATTATCTCCGATAAAACGATGTAGTCCTGGAATAAGAGAGCCATTAAAGTCAAAAATATCCACTACGTTCACAATCAGTGCATCTTCTGTTCCTAAACCATTCAATAAACGTAAAAAGTCATCGTCTGTTAATTGGACATCTTGAATGTCATTATAATGTCTTAAGCGAAAACAACGTTGGCAATAAACTTCCCCTGTTTCCATTCCTTTTTCGAAAGCTGTTTTTGGTGTATAGCCTAATTCATGAGGATTTTCCGTTTGGATAATCGCACCACAGCCAATACAATGAATTGCCTCTGTCATTCTAATCCGCCTCTCCATGTCATTTCTGGATGTTTTTTTGATAAGTATTTCATAATTTTCCGTTCAAAGAACCGATTGATTCTAGTATTCCAGCCATCTGTATCGACAATCGGTTGAACTAAAACATTGCGTATACCCGCTGCGTTAGCTCCCCGAATATCTGTCATAATCTGATCGCCGACCATTAACATTTCAGATGGCTTCAAGCCTAATTTTTTTTCTGCTAATTTGAAGCCACGTGCGGTTGGTTTCAAGGCACGTGCTACATAATCTAAGTCAAACTTTTCAACAACGCGTTTAATCCGGCTGTCTTTGTTGTTTGAAACAACAAGGACGGTAATTCCTGCATTTTTCATCTCTAATAACCAAGTTTTTAATTCTTCTGTTCCATCGGGATTATTCCAAGCAATTAACGTATTATCTAAGTCAGTTAGTACTGCCTTAATCCCCAGTTTTTTTAATTGTGCGGGGGTAATTTTATAAATCGCATCAATCATCCATGTCGGTTTATATTTTGAAAACATCGTGACTCCTCTCACTGACACTATGTAGTTTCTTCGATTTTAAGAGACTGAAACATAACTAAACAATTATGCTTCAGTCTCTACCTATTGTATTATACTGCATTTTACTGAAAATTTCTATAAAGGACGGTCGTTCCTTGTAAAAGAACAAGTAAAATAAAAGAAAAAATAAAAAAAGCCACCCATCAACCCCTGAAAAGTTCGTTGATGAGTAGTAACTTCTAATATTTGCGAAAACGTTGGTATCTTTTTTCTAGTAACGTTTCCGTATCTAATTTAGCTAATTCAGTTAATTTTGAAATGAACGCTTTTTGTAACATGCGATTAATTTTTGCTTGTTCCAGAGGCTGACCGTTCATAACTTCCGGAATTACTTTATCTACAATAGCTAATTCCTTCAGCTCTGTCGCTGTAATTTTCATCAATTCTGCTGCTTCTTTCGCACGACTGCCATCTTTCCACAAAATAGAGGCGAAACCTTCTGGCGAAAGAACCGCATAAATCGTGTGTTCCAACATCCAAACTTCATCTGCGACTGCTAAAGCTAAAGCACCGCCACTACCGCCCTCACCAATGATGACTGAAATGATTGGCACTTTCAAATCAGACATCTCTAACAGGTTTTGCGCAATGGCTTCCCCTTCTCCCCGCTCTTCGGCACCAATCCCACAATAGGCACCAGCAGTGTTCACAAAGGTAATGACTGGACGATTAAATTTTTCCGCTTGTTTCATTAAACGTAACGCTTTGCGATACCCTTCAGGATTAGGTGAACCAAAATTACGTTCAATATTTTCTGGTAGATTTCGACCTTTTTGGATACCTACCACTGTAACTGGTTTCCCTTGCAAAGTAGCAACACCACCGACTACAGCTAAATCATCGGCAAAGTAACGATCCCCATGAAATTCTAAAAAGTCCTCAAAAATTGCTTCTATATATTCTAAAGTTGTCAAACGATCTTGGGCTCTTGCCAAGGTAACAACATCATTGGCTGTTTTCTTTTCCATGTTAGCGCCACCCTTCCAAAGAATGTAAACGTAACAAGTCGCTCAATCGTTGACGCAAAAGATTTCTTGGCACAATCTGATCTACAAAACCATGTTCTAAAAGAAACTCGGCCTTTTGAAAATCATCTGGCAACTCTTGACGAATCGTTTGTTCAATTACACGGCGGCCAGCAAAACCGATTAAACTCTGAGGCTCTGCCAAAATAATATCGCCATCCATCGCAAAACTTGCGGTAACACCGCCAGTCGTTGGATCAGTCAATACCGTAAGATACAGCAGCCCTGCTTTGTTATGCCGTTGCAAAGCGGCCGAAATTTTCGCCATTTGCATCAATGAAAAAATTCCTTCTTGCATACGGGCACCACCAGATGCAGTGAAAATCACTACTGGTAAATGCTTTTCTGTCGCCCGCTCAAACAAGCGTGTGATTTTTTCACCAACAATCGTTCCCATACTGCCCATGATAAAATTAGCGTCCATGATTCCAATTGCAACAGCTTGTCCTTCAATTGTTGCTTCTCCCGTCAAGACAGCTTCATCTAGTCCAGTTTTTTCTTGCATTTTTTCAATTTTTTCAAGATAACCAGGAAAATTTAGTGGATCTTTTGTCACTAATTCACTGTCCCAATTGTGGAAACTTTTTTCATCAACGGTTATCGCTAATCGTTCCCATGCACCAATCCGAAAACTATAGCCGCAATGCGGACAGATTTTTTCTGCACCCATTTCTTTTGTATACAGTGTTCGCTTACAAGAAGGGCATTTTGCCCACATATTATCTGGAACAGAAGGCTTCTTTGATGCATCATTTGCATCAGCACGATTTGGATTAATGCGAATGTAATTTTTCTTTTTAAATAATGCCATTTGCTTACTCCTCGTATTTTAGCGGCAAGAGCTCAGCTCCTTTCAAAAGATCACTGATCTTTCCAAGCAAGAGAGCTCTTGCGGCGTTCTTTCTTTAATGATTGCTTTCTGGCTCCCAATTTGGTAGAAATGTTTCTTGTAAAAAGCTTGTGTCATAGTCACCTGTCAAAACATTGTCATGTGTAATTAAATCCAATTGGAATTCGGCATTCGTAATAATACCTTCTGTTACAATTTCATTTAAAGCCCTTTGCATTTTCATCAAGGCATCAAAACGATTTTCACCATGTACGATGACTTTCGCAATCATTGAATCATAATAAGGCGGAATTGAATACCCTGAATACATAGCGCTGTCTACACGCAAGCCCATTCCACCACTAGGCAACAAGAGATTTTGAATTTTACCTGGTGAAGGAGCAAAATTAAAGGCAGGATTTTCAGCGTTAATTCGGCACTCAATCGCATGCCCAGTCATGGTAACATCCTCTTGGGTATAGCCTAAAGGTTCACCTGAAGCAATTTCTAATTGTGCTTTGACTAAATCAATCCCTGTTACCATTTCCGTAACTGGATGTTCGACTTGGATGCGGGTATTCATTTCCATGAAATAAAAGTCGCCAGCTGGATCCATCAAAAATTCAATGGTTCCAGCATTTTCATAATGCACAGCTTGTGCTGCTCGAACGGCCGTTTCGCCTAACATCTGACGCTTTTCCTCAGAAATAGCAATCGATGGTGATTCTTCTAACACTTTTTGATTATTTCTTTGTAGTGAGCAATCACGTTCCCCTAAGTGAATCACATGCCCATATTGATCACCTAGAATTTGCACTTCGATATGACGTGCTGGATAAATAATTTTTTCTAAATACATATCATCATTACCAAATGCGGCTTTGGCTTCTTGCTGCGCTGAAGTAAAGTGTTTCGGTAACTCTTCTTTTGAAAGAACTTTTCGGATTCCTTTTCCGCCACCACCAGCAGCTGCCTTTAACATCACTGGGTAACCAATTTCTTCAGCAATCGTCAACGCTTCTTCGACAGAATCAATGACGCCATCACTCCCAGGAATAACAGGTACCTTGGCTTTCTGCATCAGTTGACGTGCATTTATTTTATTGCCCATTGCATCAATCGTTTCTGCTTTAGGACCGATAAAAGTAATGTTACATTCTTCGCACATTGAAGCAAATTGACTATTTTCAGATAAGAAACCAAACCCTGGATGAATCGCTTCAGCATTGGTAACAATCGCTGCACTTAAAACAGCTTGAACATTTAAATAAGAATCAGTTGCTTTCGCCGGTCCAATACAAATGGCTTCATCTGCTAACTGTGTGTGTAACGCTTCTTGATCCGCTTCAGAGTAAACAGCAACTGTTTGAACGCCTAATTCGCGACAGGCACGAATAATACGAACAGCGATTTCTCCGCGGTTTGCGATTAATACTTTCGAAAACATTTTTCACCTATCCAATCATAAAGGTTAATTCAGCCTCGGCAACTTTTTTTCCATTAACTTTTGCCACACCTTTACCCATTCCAGCAGAAGCGCGGACTTTTAAAAGTTCAACCTCTAAAATTAATGTGTCGCCTGGTGTTACCTTTTGTCTAAATTTTGCTTTATCTAATCCACCAAAGTATGCCGTTTTCCCTTTGAATTCAGGCATTGAAAGTAATGCCACGGCGCCTGCTTGAGCCAACGATTCAATAATTAAAACTCCTGGCAAAACAGGATTCCCAGGAAAATGACCTTGAAAAACTTGCTCATTAACCGTTACATTCTTTTTCGCTACAACGCGTTCCCCGGGAATGACTTCTTCAACACTATCTAATAATAAAAAGGGATAGCGATGTGGTAAAATTTCTTGAATTTCTGTAATTGTTAATTTCATGTTTTATTCTCCTTTAGCAACTCGGAATAGCGGCTGACCAAATTCAACCACATCTTCATTGTTGACTAACACTTCAGTAATCACACCGTCAACTGTCGCCGTAATTTCATTCATTAATTTCATCGCTTCAACGATACACACAACGTCACCCGTTTTAACAGTGTCTCCTACTTTGACAAAGTTCTCTTTATCTGGTGCTGGTTGTAAATAAACGATTCCTACAATAGGTGACGTAATTTCTTCTGTCTTTTCATTGGCTGTCGGTGTATTAGTTGGCGTTTCTTCAACGACAGAAACTGTTTCAACAGGCACTGACACACCACTAGCGGCTACTGGTGTTTCTTGTGGTTGCGCCACTGGTTCTACGGCACTTCGCCCAGAAACTGTATTTTTATTCATATATAATTCAAACGAGCCTTCTCGTAAATCAAATTCGGTTAAAGTTGATTGATCAAATTGTGTTAATAGTGCTTTTACTTCTTCTAACTGCATGTTAATCCTCCCAGCGTTTTAAGCAAATAACTGCATTGTGGCCACCAAAGCCTAGCGAGTTACTTAAAGCATAATCAAATTTATGCTCTTTGCTTTCGTTTAAAACAACGTTCACCGTAATTGCTTCATCTTGATTTTCCACATTAATGGTTGGCGGAATAAATTGATGTTGTAAAGCATTTAGGGTAGCAATTCCTTCAATTCCACCAGCGGCACCTAAGAGATGTCCCGTCATACTCTTCGTACTACTTACATACGCCGTTTTTGCGGCATCACCTAAAGCCAATTCAATTGCTTTAGATTCTGCACTGTCATTAGCTTGTGTGCTTGTTCCATGGGCGTTAATATAGCCAATTTTTTCTGGAGAAATCCCCGCTTCTTCCATTGCTAGTACCATGGCTTTCGCTGCGCCGCTCCCATCTGGTGTTGGTGATGTCATATGATAGGCATCGCAATTAGCACCATAGCCAACCACTTCACCTAAAATAGTTGCGCCTCGTTCTAGAGCATGATCTAATGATTCTAAAATAAAGACACCCGCACCTTCTCCCATCACAAATCCACTACGTTCTTTATCAAAGGGAATTGAGGCTTTTTCTGGGTCAGTCGCCTTTGTTAAAGCGGTCAAGGAAGCAAATCCTGAAATACCGATTTCTGTAATAGGCGCTTCTGCTCCACCAGCAATAATGACATCGGAGTAGCCATGTTTGATATTGCGGAACGCTTCCCCAATTGAATGAGTTGCACTAGCACAAGCTGTCACTGTTGAAGTACAAATTCCTTTGGCACCAACACGTAAAGCAATATTTCCCGCCACCATGTTTCCAATCGCCATTGGAATAAATAACGGTGCCACACGTTCAGGTCCTTTGTCGTGCATCCGAATTACTTGATTTTGAATTGTTTCCAAACCACCAATCCCGGAACCCACCATAACGCCAAACCGATCCACATCTAGTTGACTGGTATCCAAGCCACTCATAGCCATTGCTTCTAAGGCCGCATAAATGCCAAATAACGAAAACTTATCCATGCGTTTGCCATCTTTTTTAACAAAATATTTTTCCATTGGAAAGTCTTTCACTTCAGCTGCTAAGGTGACACCTGTTTCACTAACATCAAATTTACTAATCGGTCCGATACCATTTTTCCCTGTTTTCAAACTTTCTAAAAAAGTCTCAGGTTCATTGCCAATCGGCGAGGTGACACCGTAACCAGTAATAACTACTCGATTCATCCTTTTGACTCCTTTCGTTTATCCGTGCATGACTAAGCCGCCATCAACATTCACGACTTGCCCAGTAATATAGGGACTTTTAGCTAAGAAAATCGCTGTAGCTGCGACATCTTCGACTTGCCCAAACGTTTGTAAGGGAATTTGCGCATTCATTTGTGTTTTAACTTTTTCCGATAAAACATCCGTCATTTCTGTTTGGATAAACCCTGGTGCAATCGCATTGCAGGTAATACCGCGCGGCGCAACTTCTCGTGCCACCGATTTAGTAAAACCAACGACACCTGCTTTACTCGCAGCGTAGTTTGCTTGACCAACATTTCCCATTAAACCAGAAACGCTAGCCATATTAATAATCCGACCACTTCGTTGTTTCATCATACGTTTAACCGCTTGTTGAGTCATGTTAAAAGTTCCTACCAAGTTAATATCTAAACAGGCATTAAAATCCTCTTTTGTCATTCGTAATAATAATTTATCATTCGTAATCCCAGCGTTATTCACCAGAATATCAATCGAGCCTAATTGGTCAACAGTTGCTTGAATCATCTCACCTGCTGCATCAAAATCGGAAATATCTCCAGAAAGGCCAATACATTTTACCCCAAAGGCTTCAATTTCTTGTCGTTGTTCTGGTGTAATCTCACTCCGACCGTTTAAAACAATATTGGCGCCCTCTTTCGCAAAAGCCAACGCAACTGCTTTGCCAATCCCACGAGTGCTTCCAGTAATAAATACGTTTTTTCCTGTTAATTCCATTTTTTACCTCCCAGTAAGTGCTGTTAACGTTTCTGTTAATGTTGCAACATTTTCCACACGGTGCATTTCAATTGTTTTGTCAATTTTTTTAACAAAACCAGTTAATGTTTTCCCTGGACCAACTTCAATCATCGTTCCCACGTTCATAGCCTTCATCGTTTCGATACTGTCTTCAAAACGTACCGCAGACATGACTTGCTTTTCCAATAACGCTTGAATTGCCTCTTGGGGCATAATTTCGGCAGTCGTATTACTAATGACAGGAATTTGCATCGTTTGAAAGTTCAATTTTGCTAAATCCTGAGCCAATTTTTTTGATGCTGGTTGTAACAGCGCCGTATGGAAAGGGCCACTCACATTTAACGGAATCATTCGCTTTACACCAGCTTCTTTGAGAAGTGTCATCGCTTGATCAACAGCAGTAACCTCACCACCAATCACGATTTGTTGTGGTGTATTATAATTTGCTGGAGCCACAATTCCGAAAGCACTGGCTTCTTGACAGGCTTTTTCAATTACTTCACGCTCAGCATTCATGACAGCAACCATTTTGCCAGTTCCTTGTGGTGCTGCGTCTGTCATGTACTGACCGCGCTTTTGGACCAAGGCCACTGCTTCTGAAAAACGCAAAGCCCCGCTGGCAACCAATGCGCTATATTCCCCTAAGCTTAAACCCGCTACGACATCAGGCGTTAGTCCTTTTTGTTGCAAAAGACGGTAAAATGCGACACTGACTGTCAAAATAGCAGGTTGCGTATATTCTGTTTCATTTAAACGTTCATTTTCAGTAAAACAAAGTTCTGCCATCTCATAACCTAAGATATGACTTGCTTCATCGAAGGTTTCCCGAACAATCGCTTCTTGGTGATATAATTCTTCACCCATCCCTTGATACTGGGCTCCTTGTCCACTAAATAAAATCGCTGTTTTCATACGACACCTCATTTTTTGTTAAAATTATTCACTTAGCCCCAACGCTGATTCATCTTATGTACAATCGCTCTGCATTCAGACATGAGTGAATCAATGATTTCTTGGGCTGTTTCTTCTTTTTTTATTAACCCAGCAATTTGTCCCGCCATGACGGAACCGTAATCCATATCCCCATCAACGACAGCTTTGCGCAAAGCGCCTTGACCAATTTTTTCAAACATTTCTAAATCAGGCACTTCTTTTTGGAGTTCTTGCTTTTCTAATTGATTATATTGAGCGGTTAATTTATTTTTTAAAGTACGCACTGGATGGCCAAAATGTTGACAGGTAATTACTGCATCTAAATCACGTGCCTTTAAAACTTTCTGTTTATAATCTGAATGAACGTTGCATTCTTTGGCAATTAAAAAACGTGTGCCTAACTGGACTGCTTCAGCACCTAACATAAAGGCCGCAGCCATACCACGACCGTCACCAATCCCACCTGCTGCAATCACAGGAATTGACACAGCGTCAACGATTTGCGGTAAGCCACTCATAGTGGTTAACTTGCCAATATGTCCACCAGCTTCCATTCCTTCAAAAATGACAGCATCGGCACCAATCTTTTCCATTCTTTTTGCTAAAGCAACAGAAGGAACTACTGGGATTACTTTAATGTTATGTTCTTTAAAACGAGCCATGTATTTGTCTGGATTGCCCGCACCTGTCGTTACGACAGGAACCTGTTCTTCACAAACCAAATCGACAATTTCATCGGCAAAAGGTGAAAGTAACATGATATTGACACCAAAGGGTTGTTCCGTTAATTCTTTAACTTTTTTAATTTCTTTTTTTACGACTTCTTTTGGGGCATTGCCGCCAGCAATAATCCCTAATCCACCAGCGTTTGACACGGCACTTGCTAATGAAGCATCGGCTACCCAAGCCATACCGCCCTGAAAAATGGGATAATTGATTCCAAGCAACTCACATAACTGTTGATTCATTGATTTTATACGTCCTTTAGTTCTAAGATAAGTACACTTCATTCAAGTAAAAAAGGATTTTTTCGGCTTATTTACTTGTTTTTTTAGGGACTGGGTCATTTAGCAATTAAATGTCCCAGCCCCCTATTTTCATGTATTAGTTTGCTTGTTGTTTTTCTACATATGTTACTAAATCTTGAACGGTTTGGATGCCATCTTCTGTTTCGATTTTCACATCAAATTCATCTTCGATTTCGTTAATGATTTGGAATAAATCTAAGCTATCCGCATCTAATTCTTCTTGAATGTTTGTAGTTAATTGTACCTCTTCAGCATCTTTTCCTAATTCTTCTACGATAATTGCTTGAATTTTTTCAAATACCATGTGTATATTCCTCCAAAATAGTCATTTTCTTCATTTATATGTGAACAGTTTTTTACAGCGTTAGGAGCAGTGAGCCCCATGTTAAGCCGCCGCCAAATCCTGTTAGCACCACGCGTTGTTGGGAACCTAAAATTAAGGTCCCATTTTCAACTGCTTCATCCAACAAAATAGGAATGCTAGCAGCTGAGGTATTGCCATATTTATCCATATTCGTTAAAAACTTCTCGCGGGAAATCTTCGTCTTACGTGCAATTTTATCGATAATGCGCACATTTGCTTGATGTAGTAGAAGATAATCCACAGTTTCGTCCGTCACGAGTGATAAAATATTTTGTGAAACATCTTTAATCGCAAAATCAAAAATACTACGTCCTTCCATCTGTAGCGTCTTACTAGCCTGCTCATGCCCCTGATAAAAAGGACTTTCGTTGATCGTGTAGCCTGACGTTAAAGCCGCCCACCGTTGTCCATCTGCTTGTAATTTTTCATTTAGAAAATGCGGTGTCTCAGCCGCTTCAATCAAGACGCCGGCAGCCCCATCACCGAAAAGCACCGCTGTGGAGCGATCGGTCCAATCCAACATTTTGGAAAATGTTTCGCCACCAATTACTAGACCTGTTTGATAACGACCACTTAAGACTAGTTTTTCTGCCATGCTTAAGGCATAGACAAAACCAGAACACGCTGCACTGATGTCAAAAGCAAAGGCCTCAGTGGCGCCAATTGCGCCTTGCACTTGGCAAGCAACAGAAGGCATATTGAAATCTGGTGTCACTGTTGCAACTAAAATAAAGTCAATCTCACTTGCTTGCTTTCCAGATTTTTCCAATAACTGTTTTGCGACTTGATGACATAAATCAGACGTATTTTCTTGCGTAACGATGCGACGTTCACTAATGCCTGTTCGCGAATGTATCCATTCATCAGAGGTATCCATCATTTCACTCAGTTGGTGATTCGTGACACAATTCTCTGGAACATAACGGCTTGTACAACTAATTCGTGCATAATTCTTCATGGGGATCCTCACTTTTTATTTGTATTCTTGCAAGAAATCATGAAGATTTTTTAGTGCTCTTAACAGCGCTTGTTCTTCTTCTTGCTCCATGCCTTTCAAAATGTTTTTAACCATTTCACGATGAAAATGCTGATGGACTCTAAAAAGTAATTTTCCTTTTTTAGTTAAGCCAAGCTTTACTACACGTCGATCATCTTCACTACGCAAACGTTCAACATAGCCTTTTTTAACTAAGTTGTTAATCGCTACAGTAAGTGTTCCGACGGTAATTGACAGTTCCTTGGCTACTTCTGAAGACGTTTTTTTCTTGTACATACCAATTGCTTCGATTGTGTGCATCTCCGTAATGGATAAATCATTAAATTGTGATTTTTTCAATTCAGATTCTTCAATCGTTAAGATGTCATTAAAGACACTGACTAAGTAATCGTTGACTGTTTCTAAATTAGGTTCCATTCTGTGCACCATCCATATACTTTGATTATCAAAACATTTGATGTTCAAACTATATCGTAAATAAGCAAAGAATGCAAGAGAATTTTCTATATTTTTAATGAAATATTCTTCAAACATTTCAAAAAAGGCGCATTTTCAAGGGACGAGGCTTTTAAAAAAAGGATCAATTACTTTGATACCCAAACTATTTTCACAGAAAAAGGAAAGAAGTGCAACTAAAAAGCATCACTGGCACTCCCCTGATTGAGAAGTGCCAGTGATTTTTGTTATATAATTCTTAAACTCCCACTAAGCTATTGCTACAACTTGACTGGATAATACGAGAAGAGAGTGAACCAGAAGCTTTGGTGCTTCTACTCCACTCCCTTATTAAAATGTAGGACGATTAATTATTGAATTAAGTCGTAAATTTCCATTGCTACAATATCGATGTTATCGAATTGATAGCTTTGGTGCGTATCAGATTCTGTTAATTCAAATGTTTCTGTTGATTTATCAAAACTTACAATACATTTCTCTACGCCTTCACGTTCAAAGCGGCGTACTTGTACTTCATTATCTGCTGCTTCGATCATTGCTTCCAGTCTCTTAATAATCGCCACAAGTTGTGAATGTTTCATCAGTGGGCCTCCTTTTGCAAACTAGTTCTGTACCATTGTAACAAAACATTGCCTAACTTGCATGATTTTTCGTCATTTTTTTTGATTTTTTTGTTGTTCTTTAATTTTTATTCGTTGGTTGCTTGCCATCTGTCCACCAAAGCTTAATTAAGGCCTGTGTGCCATCATTTTCAAACCCTTTATCTGCAAGGCTTTCATATAATTCTGTCGCTTTTTGCGTCGCTGGTAATGGAAGGTCAAGTTTTTTTGCTTCATCTAACGCAATCTTTAAATCTTTGATAAAATGTTTAACAAAAAAGCCTGGCGTATAATCTTCTTTTAAAATACGTGGTCCATAATTACTTAATGACCAGTTTGCAGCACTGCCACCACCGACTGTTTCCAGAACTTTTTCTAAAGTTAATCCTGTCGCATTTGCGTAAACGAGCATTTCAGTCAAACCGGTCATTGTGCCTGCAATCATTAACTGATTCGCCATCTTAGTGTGTTGCCCTTTTCCAGCTGAGCCATGTAGCATAAATGTTTTACCAAATGTTTTGAAAATTGGTAAGACGGTCTCATAACTTTCTTGATCGCCACCAACCATAATTGTTAAAGTACCATTTTTAGCACCTAAGTCACCACCAGAAACTGGCGCATCCAACGCATGAGCACCCACTTCTGCTGCTTTTTTGGCAATCTTTTCAGCCAAGGTGGGCGTACTTGTGGTTAAATCTACTACTATTTTACCTGTAAGATCTGCTTGAAAAATCCCTGTTTCATTAAAATACACGCCTTCAACATCTGAAGGAAAGCCAACCATTGTAAAAATGATATCGCTGGCTTCCGCAATTGCTTTTGGCGTATCATACCAAACTGCTCCTTCAGCAACTAAATCATCTGTTTTACTTTTTGTTCGATTATAAACATTGACAGATAAATTGTTTTTCATCATATTACGAATAATTGATTTCCCCATGACACCCGTTCCAATAAAGCCGATTTTAGACATAGTAGCTTCCTCCGTTCTTAAAATAAAAAACTTTCCTCCTTCAGTATAAACGAAGGAGGAAAGTTTTGCAGTTTATTTTCTTAAAGATGTAAATTTTACTTTAATTTTTTTTATTGAGTCCGCATTTTCTTTTTCCATTTGAAGTTGATCAAAGTAAATCAATGTATCTTGATAAAATTCAATCATTTTATTGCCAAAGTTTGTAGAAGAAATTTCAAATAATTTTTCATCTAAAATAGTTTGGTCCATTTTAATATTTGCTTGTATATAGTCAATCAATGTTGGGGCAAAATCACTGTCTGTCTTAAAAGTTTTGCCTAAGCTTTCATGATCAAATAAATTATTTAAATAGGCGTTCCCTTCTGCAACACATTGAACGCCAGCAGCCATCGCTTCTGTATAAGTTAAGCCTTGTGTTTCCGACGTTGAGGCGCTGACAAAATAGTCAGCAGCTTTATAATAAATGGCGACTTCTTCATTTGGCACTTCACCCGTAAATTGAACGTATTCACTGACTTCTAGTTCTTCTGCTAATTCTTTTAAATCCTCTAGATAGGGACCATTTCCAACTATTACTAAACGAGTTTGTGGTAATTTTTCAATAATTTGTGGTAACCCTTGAATAATTGCTTGAATATTTTTTTCATAAGAAATTCGACTTAACGATAACAACATAATCTGTTGCTCTTCAATACCTAGTTGTTGACGCATTCCAGCGATCATTTCCTCAGTAATATCGGGACGTAAAAACTTATCAATTTCGATCCCTGTTGGAATAATTCTCATTGGTGCGGTCACTCCATAATCCCGTAATTTTTCTATTACACGTTCACTGGGACAAACAACACCTGTCGTATGATTTGTAAACACTCTTGAAAAGAATTTAACATGTGATGGACGGACAACTTTTCCTTTAGCAATATAATGTAAGTAATCTTCATACATCGTATGATACGTATGGATGACAGGAATTTTCATTTTTTTCCCAACCATTTTCCCTAAAATACCCGCACCAAATTCAGTATGTGTATGAATTAAATCTAATTCCAATTCTTTGGCAATTAAATAGGCGTACCACATGCCGCGAACCACTACTCGGCGATCTTTAAAAGACACGAATGGCACACTAGGCATTCGTATGACATCTTCTTCAAAATCAGTCGCGTTAGGATCGGTTGTCGTAAAAATATACACTTCATGGCCGTGCTTTTCTAATTCATCTTTTAAGGTCTTAATAGAAGTCGCTACCCCACTCACTTGCGGGAAATACGTATCAGTAAAAAAACCAATTTTCACTCTCATTACCTCCATTTCATCTAACAATAACTGCCTTCAAAATTTGTTAAGATAAGACTGTTTCGTAGACTTCTTTTAACTCGTAACCAATTTGCTTGATACTTCTTTGCTCTGCTACTTGATAGCCTGCTTCTCTAGTGCTAGGTATTTTTCCTTCTAATAAGCCTTCAATATATTTTTTAAATTCTTCAATAGAATGACCCATATAACAATTTTCATTAGCTACTAGCCAGCCTTGATAAACTGGAATATCACGCACTAAAACTTGTTGCTGACTAGCTAAAGCTTCTAAAACAACAATTCCTTCCGTTTCTTCACGAGAAGGGAAAAAGAAGAGATTCGCTGCCGCATAGGCCCCTTCGATGACATCTCCTTTAATATAACCTGGGAAAATAACATTTTCTGGATGATCTTCTTTAACTAATTGTCGAATATTTTTAGGGATAGAATACATTGGTGTATCACCAAACCAGATAAATTGATACTCTGGTAACTGTCGTGCAACTTCAATAAAATCAGTGATTCCTTTGCGTTCAAAAAATAATCCAACACAAATAATTACTTTTTTCTCTTCATCTATTTTAAAATATTCTCGGAATTTTTGTTCCTTTTCTTCTGAAGGATAAAAGCGTGATAAATCAATACCATTTGAGATCGCCGAAATAGGCACTCTAATGCCATATCCTTCTAGCAATGTTTTAGAATACGGTGTTGGTGTAATTAAATGATCCGCTTTAGAATACAAACTGATAAGATATTTTTTTACTAATGGTGCTAGTTGATTAGACCCAATAAAGGAATTACGAAAGTCTTCTTCTGTCGAATGGGCATGATAAATAACTTTTTTTCCTAGTTTGCGTGCTTTTCTGACCATACGATGGCTATTTACGCCGTATGTATTAATATGCAATATATCATAGTCACTGCAATCAGCATCTAATGTATATTCTATTCCAACTTCAGAGAGCGCTCGTTTCTGGTGATCTAATGCTCGACCAATACCTGATTTAGCTAAGATTTTCTCACCTTCAAAATATAACAATATTTTCAAACCCGCTCCTCCTTTTCTGCTTTACTAACTATAATAAACACATTATACCATAGCTAAAATTTGATGTATTCATTCTTCAGTAGGATCCTTTTAATCTTATAAATGTTTTTAAGGTCCTTTCTTCAAGCTTATCAAAAAATAGTGAATAAAACAAAAAAAGCAAAAACCAAGTTGGTTTTTGCTTTTGCTC
>NZ_JBFOEF010000010.1:0-111139 GCF_040886645.1 Enterococcus sp. GC34 | reverse complement strand
GTGCCAATCGTAGTGCTTGTACGAATGGGACAACGTTCTCTTCGTTCACCTTGTGCTACTCATCATCTACTCTGTCACTTCGTGCCAATCGTAGTGATTCGTAGCAAAAAAACAACGACTTATCCTAAGTGTTTAGGAGTGGTCGTTGTTTTTATGCAAAACAAAAACCACATAGATGGGTCCTCTATGTGGTCGTTTTTTCTTCTTGAATATAACCAGCATAGATACACTTTTTAGAATAAGTCTTCTAAAGTTGTATCTATGAAAGAATCATACATACAACTATCTACGCCAGTTTTGCCATGATTGGTGCATTTCTTTTACGTTAGATAATTGTGTCATGTATTTTCCCTCCTAGTTATGTTGTTAAAGGTAGTCTACACTATATTGATTTTGTTCGTCAAGAAAAAGTTTTTATTTTCTTGCATTTCTTTTACTTCTAAAAAACGAGCCACTCTTATGAGAGGCTCGTTTTTCTTTATTTCAGCATATTTACCACTTAATTGTTTCGGTTTCTTTCAATTTTCACGGGAACTTTAACTGCTTGTTTTTGCGATTGAATCAGCCATAAACTTACTAAAATCGTCATTGAAATTACTAATGCCATCGAAAATCCCCTCTTTCTAATTCCTTAAAACTTTCTACAATCTAAGTTTAACATAGCTAGCTATTATTCACCAGTTTCTGGTACTGTATCAGTGCTTTCTGTCGTCGTTTCAGTAGATTGAGCAACGCCAGTCGTGCTGGTCGTCGTCTGTGTTTCAGCGGTCTTTGCTGCTTCTTTTTCAGCTTCTTGGGCCGCCTTTTGTTGGTCTTTCAAAACGCCAGCCATTGGTAATCGATTTAATTCTGGTATTAATTGTGTTTTTAAATCCATAGATTTTTCGACAACCGTCCGTGTCTTTTCTTTGCCGTTTTCAAAGAAAACAAGCGTAATCTCATCGCCGCTAACATTGTATTGCTCTTGTGCTTTGCCAGCATTATAAATTAACGGATAGATATACAGCGAACGATGAAATTCATTCATTTTATCTGAATTAAACAGCTTCACCATTTGATCGTATTGCTTGCCAGATGGTTTAGCAAACATGACTGACATGGCTCCTGTTTCTTGGATTTTCTTGTCTGCTGTTTTGTAATCTAAGACACTGACTTTCTCTGATTTGATGGGTCCTGCGACTAACGATTCAACTTGAGCAGCTCGAATATTTTTTTGCATCGTTGGAATAAAAATGATTGAGCCAATTATTAATACTAATGCTACAATAGCGGTAATCATTAACAGTTTTCTTTGTCTTAATTCATAAAGTGCCTCTTTTAGTTCTTCCATAAAATTATTCAACTTCTAATCGCTCCTCGCTTTTAGTTCTTATCTATTATACTAATCATTTTCTTTCTTGCCTACCCTTGCGCTTTAATTACTAAAAAAACCAGCAAACTTCCCCAGCTTTCTAAGGAAAACCCAACTCCTTTTTAACAAGCTTCTTTCTTAAATTCAAAAACTCCGCTATAATAAAGCTATTAGTCGGAAAGAAACGAGGGATTTATTATGTCATTTGATGGCGTATTTACTCATAGCATGGTTCATGAGTTGACAGAAACACTCGTAAGTGGCCGGATTTCAAAAATCCATCAGCCTTATGAAAACGAAGTCGTTTTAGTCATTCGTGCGAAAGGTAAAAACCATAAATTATTATTATCAGCACATCCTAGTTATGCGCGCATACAACTATCTACAATTACCTATAGCAATCCGGAAACACCTCCTAATTTTGTGATGATGTTACGAAAATTTCTGGACGGTGCCATTTTAGAAACGATTCAACAAATAGAAAATGATCGCGTGATTCACTTCACCTTTTCAAAAAGAGATGAACTAGGTGACTTACAAAATATTGTTTTGATTGTTGAATTAATGGGACGTCACAGTACAATCGTTTTAGTTAACCAATCTTCTGGAAAAATCTTAGATGCGATAAAACACATTGGAATGAGCCAAAATAGTTATCGTTCGTTGCTTCCTGGAGCAACTTATATTGAACCGCCAAAACCAATGGGACTTAATCCGCTCACGGCCGCAAAAGAAGAAGTCTTTGCGCTTCTTTCTACAGCTCCTGAATTAAACGGACGCTATTTACAACAACATTTCCAAGGTCTAGGCAAAGATACAGCAGACGAATTAAGTGCCCGTTTACTTGCACAACCAAATGAAAAAATGGCCATCTGGACGGAATTTTGGTCCTCAGTCACTGAAGCTGTTGTACCGACATTAACAGTCACTGAAAAAAAAGAATATTTTACGCCCATTCCTTATCAATCATTAGTTGGTGAACAAACAACGTATGCGACACTCAGTGAATTACTAGATGCCTTTTATTCTGGTAAAGCAGAGAAAGACCGTGTCAAACAACAAGGCGGCGAACTAATTCGCAAAATTGAAAATGAACTAAAAAGAAATCAAAAGAAACTTAAAAAATTACAGCAAACCTTAGCCGATACAGAAAACGCTGAAAATTACCGTCGCGACGGAGAACTATTAACAACCTTCATGGCACAAGTCCCAAAAGGAGCCACCGAGGTGGAATTACCAAATTATTATGAAGAAAATACACCGTTGCGTATCTCGCTAAATCCTGCACTTTCACCTAATCAAAATGCACAAAAATATTTTCAAAAATATCAAAAATTGAAAAATGCTGTCCGAGTTGTTAAGACACAAATTCAGCAAACGCAACAAGAAATTTCTTATTTAGAGTCAGTTGTGGCACAACTTGAAATTGCGACACCAATGGACATTGAAGTGATTCGTGAAGAACTGATTGAGCAAGGCTATTTAAAACGTAAAAAAAATAAAAAACAAAAACAGCCGAAAAAAAGCCAACCCGATCTTTTTTATGCCACAGATGGCACACCTATTCTCGTTGGAAAAAACAATTTGCAAAATGATCAATTAACTTTACGAACCGCTAAAAAAACTGATTATTGGCTCCATGCCAAAGATATTCCTGGATCTCATGTAATTATTCGTGACGCACATCCTAGCGAAGAAACCCTTACTGAAGCCGCACTTCTAGCAGCTTATTTTTCAAAATATCGACTTTCTTCACAAGTGCCTGTTGACTATGTCCAAGTAAAACATGTGCATAAACCCAATGGAGCAAAACCAGGTTATGTGATTTATGAAAACCAACGAACGTTATATGTGACGCCAACAGAAGAATCGATCAAAAAAATCCAGCAAAATAAGGATTCTACTTCCTAATTATATTAAACTAAAAAACAACGTACTGCCGATTGATCGTACGTTGTTTTTTTGCATTGGCAAAAACATTTATCAAGTGATAAATAACACAAGTAAGCTCAATTAGTTTACAAACTAGCTATTTCTCTCTATACTGACTGTTGGAGGTGAAATTCATGGTCTTTTTACACATTATTTTTGGGATGTTTGCCTTTATTGGCGCTTTAGGTTTAGGTGTCGCCTTCCGCGATAGCTTTACAGAACTTTCAACACCAAAGAAAGCAGCGATTATTTTATCTTACGTAGGTGCGATTGGTTCAACAGTCCTAGGGTTCACATCAGCAACAAAAAATCCATTTGTTTTAGCTGCAACAGTTGTCTTAGTTGTCGCCTTTTCTATTGCTCTTTTCAAAAAAAGCAGTAAAGAAACAAGCAAATAATAAAACCTTTGAAGAGCGGCATAGCGACAAGCTACCCTCTTCCTTTTACATACTATTTAAAGGAGTGAGGCAAATGTCTCTGACTATTTCTGAAGAAGTAAAACAACGTTTAGCCCCTTTCTTAACTGAAACGAACACCTTCTTGTTGGTAGCAAATGACGGCTCTAATCCTTATTCTTCCGCAGAAGGTTGTTGTATGATTGGCGATCGTTTCATTATCGTTCCTGTTGATCAAGCGGAAGCGCCTTATACCGAAACAATTGCTAATGATTCTTTTCACGTCTATACTTCGACGTATGACCAAATGTTTTTAACAGGGCATTTACAGCTAGTGATTCATCCGAATGCGGGAACCATTACTTTAAAAAATGAAAGTGGCATATTAGATAGTAATGTGGACATTTATCAACACTAAAAAAGCAAACAAAACGTTTACGCGTTTTGTTTGCTTTTTTAGTGTTGAAAGGCTTGAAAGGTAGTAATGATTACGTACATCATCCCCGATGCAATAATTGGACCAGCTGCAATTCCTTTTAAAAAAACGACGCCAAGAATCGTTCCAAAAACTAAGGCCACCGTAATCTCAGGCGATTGATTAATTAAACCTACTCCTTTTGAGGATAAAACAGCCACCAGAATTCCACAAAGTATCCCCAGCCATCCCATCGGTGTTTTGAATGATTGGATTAAATCCTTTAAGCCAATTTGTCCTGTAGCAATCGGGACTAAAATGGTAATTGAAATAATTGTGACGCCTAAATTAATGCCTTTATCTGACAACCACGACATGATTTTCGCACTATTTGGTAAAGCTTTTAAAGCAAGCACAACAACTGACGCAATTAATAAACTTTGATTTTTTGCAACAAACGCAATCAAGGCAATCAGTAGTAAAAAAAGCCAACTTTCCACTGGTTGTCCTCCTTTCTGATTTGGTTCTTTCGTTAACCAAACTTTCTTGTCTTTCCTATTTTAGCAAAGAACCTCTTTAATTACCATTCAGCTTCAGTAATTATTGTCTTTTTCATCCGAATCTTGCTTAGAAAAAACGAGTTAAAAATTAATTTTTTCTCATAACAAGCCTTTTTCTCTTTGAAAAATTATTTTATGAAGTATACTAATATTAACTATAAAGTAGTTTACTTGCATTTATACTGGATATTCGATATCCTATTTAAGGCTCTTCAATTGAGCGAGCATCACAAAAGACATTTTAGTAGCAATTCTTGGGGAAGTAGTGCTACTAAGATGTCTTTCCTTTTTTTATTTTTACTAACAATATACGTTTCTTATATTAAAATTCACAACTCTTTATAAATAAAAGCGCCTGCCCTACAGTTGTCTGGACTGTAGGGCAGGCGCTTTTCAAGTCATTTAAACACGCTTTAGTTTTCTTTCAAACGATAAACACTTGGACTTGGGTTAAGAAAACCTGCTTCTAAAATTTCGATGTTAGTTAATGCTTGCTCTTCAGTTACTAGTTGCGGTGCACCATTTTTCAACGTTTCATAGACGGCATCATAATAACGACCGTAATCACCTACAGGCGTTTTAATTTGTTTTTTAATCCAGTCGCCATTGCCATTACGGTAGGTCACTTCTCCATAATACATTGGTGAATCTTCTCCAAAGCCTGGTGCATCCGGCATGATTCCGGCTTTTAAATCATTTTCTTGTTGATCTTCGCCATATTTGATGAACGAGCCATTGCTACCATGAACAATAAAACGTGGATACGGACTAGCGACAGAATGATTCGTTTTAACTTTTACTTTTAATTTTGAACCATAATGTAAATCAACGTCAAAATAATTATCGACTGCCTCACTCACTTCATTATTACGAATATCATAAGTGACTTGATCTGGACGCCCGAAAAGAGCAATCATGCGATCCATTAAATGAATGCCTAGTCCGTAAAACGAACCATTTTCTTTAGGTCCTTGTTCCGTGATACTTCCTGGTCGATAATAATCAATATGTGTTTCCACTTCATTGATTTCTCCTAAAAAGCCTTGCTCTACTACTTGCTTCATCGCTAGGTAATCGCCGTCGAAACGTCGATTTTGATAAGGCATCACTACTACCCCTTTTTCTTGCCCTAAAGCAAATAATTCCTCTGCGTGTTCTAACGTATCACAAAATGGTTTTTCCACAATCACTGATTTACCAGCTAAAATGGCTTGTTTGGCTAAATCATAATGTGTATGCGCAGGCGTACAGATTGTGATCAATTCAATTTCTGGATCCGTCAATAATTCATTAAGGTCAGTGGTAAAATTTACCCCTTTTTCTTTAAAGGGCGCTGCTGCTTTTTCATTAACATGTAAATCGAAAATCGTTTTCACTTCTAGTGTTTCTCGAATCATTACGTAAGGTAAATGGTAGCGGTTGGCACTTTTACCAAATCCAATAAACCCCATTTTTACTGTCATATTTTCCACACTCTTTTCTTATAATTAGATAAGTCCATTTGTTTCAATGACTTTTTGATACCAATAATAACTGTCTTTCGGGATTCTTTCTAAGGAACCTTTTTGTGTTTCATCTTGATCCACATAGACAAAACCATAACGCTTTTGATAGCCGTTGAGCCACGACAGTAAATCGGTGTAACTCCATGTACAATAACCAATAACTGAAACGCCATCCGTAATCGCCTCTTGAATCGCTTGGATATGGCTTCGCAAATAATCAATGCGATACGTATCATGAATTTGTTTATCTTCTGTTAAGGTATCATATTCGCCTAACCCATTTTCAGTAATTAAAATAGGCACTTGATAGCGACTAGCTAATCGTCGTAAGGCAATTCTCAAACCTTGCGGGTCAATGGCCCAATCCCAGTTCGTTCGTTCAACATATGGATTATTTACTTTTTTAAATAAACCCGGTACCCCAGATTCCGTTTCAGAACCCTTTTCACCCGTTGTATTCATCTTCCCTATTCCAACGCCATCTAATGGATTAGCAGCAACCGTATCCGTCCGATAATAATTAATACCTAGAAAATCAGGTTTGGCTGAACGTAGTAACGCTAAATCGCCCTCTTTTATCGTTGGGGCCACACCTTGCTCCTGTAAGTAATTTAATGCGGCAACTGGGTATTCTCCCCAAAGATAGACATCTAACCAAAAATGCGACAGCAAATCTTCTGCATTTTCAGCCGCTAAAACATTGGCAGGATGCGCATCAACGGCATAAACAGGCGTATAAGCAAAGCTAGGGCCAATTTTGCCAGGCATTTCTAATTCATGAAACGCATTAATCACTGCTGCATTGGCTAAATTAGCAATATGATTGGCCTCATACATCCGTTTATTGTCTGTTACGCCGGGAGGATGCACGGCTAATTGATAACCTAACGAAGTAAACACATTTTGTTCGTTTAAACTAATCCAATAGCGAACTTTGCCACGGAAAGCGTCAAATAAAATTTTCGCATAGGCCACAAAATCAGCAATAATTTTTCTTGATTCCCAGCCACCATATTCTTTTTGCAAAACAGCTGGCAAATCCCAATGATATAAAGTTACCATTGGTTCAATTCCTGCCGCTAATAACTCATCAATTAAATCTGAATAAAATTTCAGTCCCGCTTGATTTACTTGACCACGCCCTTCAGGTAAAATTCGTGTCCATGCAATCGAGAAACGATATGCTTTTAAACCTTGTTGTTTCATTAAAGCCACATCTTCTTTGAAACGATGATAATGATCGACGGCTAAATCGCCAGTTGTCTCTTTGAACGTTTTTCCTGGTAGCCGAACAAATTCATCCCAAACAGATGCGCCTTTGCCGTCTTCATTCCAAGCACCTTCTACTTGATAAGCTGCCGAAGCAGAGCCCCATAAAAAATCTTGCGGAAATACTTTTAGTTGGTGATGTTCCATTGTCATACCTCCCTCTTTTCTGTGCTACCCTTTTATTGTAAAAGGTTTTCACAAAAAGTACCAATCAGATCAATAAGTTCTTCTGTTTACTTTTAAAACTATATAGTTTTAAAAAGAATAAGTCAACTACTTTTATTTAAGTACTTGATTATTAAGTGGTTACGTTAAAAATAAATATATAGTTTTAACATGTTAAATTCATGGTATAATGAGAGAAATACTGGTGATAAAGGAGGACTCTGATGCGGACAAATACACGTTATAAAGAAATTTATGCAGCTATAAAACAGGATATTGAAGCAGGTGTTTATCCAATTAATCAAAAGTTACCCCAAGGTCGTCTTCTTGCAGAAAAATATCAGGTCAGCGAACTAACCATTACAAAAGCCTTACATTTGCTTGTGCAAGAAGGTTATGTTGTCAGACGACGTGGCTCGGGCAGCTTTGTTCAAGACTTTCAAAATCGAACCATTACTAAATTTTCTCCGTTAACCGGCACTTACTCAACCTACGATGGAAAAGTTGAATCCGTGGTTTTAGGCTTTGCAACAGAAGTACCTGAGCCTTGGGTGACTGAAAAATTAAGTATTACAGAAGAAGAGTTAGTCTACAAAATTATTCGTTTACGGATTATCGAAGATGTGCCCTCAATTATTGAATACACTTGGATGCCCGTTGCTTTAATTCCGAACTTGACAATGAAAGAATTGAAAGTCTCCATTTATCAATATATTTCGGAACAATTGCATCAAAAAATTCAAAGTGCGCGGGTCAGCATTTCTGGGATCCGTCCTTCTGCGTTGGAAAAAAAATATTTAAACTTAACCGATAATGATTTCCTGATGCGTGCAGAACAAATTGCTTACCTAGGCAATGGGCATATTTTTGAATACTCAATTGCGAATCATATTCCTAGTGAATTCACTTTTGAAACTGTCTTAATTGCAGAAAAATAGGAAACTTTTATGTTGCCATTTCTCATTTCTAACAAAACGATCTCTTTACTTTGAGCCAATACTTTTTGTTAGAAATGTTTTTCTGCTAGTTAAAAATATTTTTCAAATTATATTTCCAAACATGAATTTTGATAAAAGTATTGCTATTTACTAGAACTACGATTAAAATATTGCTTGTAGCACTCTTTTTAATATAGATACAAGCAATTTATTTTTTACATAGTCAATCAACCAAAGCGAGGACTTTATATGAGGAAACCCTACATTTTAATGAGCTTACTCGTTCTAAGTACCTTATTAAGTGCTTGTTCAACTGTAAGTGGCAGCCCAGCAAGTCAAAGTGCGCCCGCATCTGATGAAGTGTTGGCGACAAGTATTGGGACGTATGAAAATCGAACATTGTTGGTTCCAGATGGGCGTTTAGCCTTAACTGCCTTGCATAAAGGAAAAGATTATCAAGGCAAACCAATGTTTTATGTCCTGTTTGAATTAACCAATACAACCGAAAAAACACAAAATATTCAGCTAATGATTCAAAGTTTTATGGAAGTTAGTCAAACTGTCCACGGAAAAGCCCAAAATTTACAATATGCAGTCTTAACAGATTCACCTTTCCAAGACAAATTAGATCGTTTAGCAGATGAAATCAATCCTGGTGAAACAATCCAAGGCGCTTACCCGTATGAATTTATTAATGAGAACAAGCCGGTCCATTTTAAATTTAGAGATCGCCTTCTCAGTCTGGATGAACCCATCGCATCAGAAGAAATTACCATTACAGAAAAAAGTTTGGTCCGCTAGCTTAGCTAGCATTGGACCAAACTTTTTATTTATTATTCAGACGGAAAAGATTCTCCTTCTATAAAACGTGTGTAAATGTGTTCGCTCTCAGCAGCTTCTCCCCGCATTAAATGAATAATTTTCTCTGCAGCCACCATGCCCCATCGATGTTTAGAATAGGCAATTGTTGCTAATCGCGGTTGCACAAACGCACCTAGTTCAGAATTATCAAAACCAATCATCCGAATATCTTTCCCCATTTGGTAATTTGTTTCTGCAACATATTTATAGACACCGATCGCCATTTCATCATTAAAAGCAAAAACATCGACTGGTTCTGTCTGTGGTTGACTCAAAATTTTTTTAGCAGCCGCATAGCCAGAAGGTTCGGTAAAATCGCCTTGGATAATTTCATAAGGTATCCCAAAACGAGTTAATTCTCGTGTACTAACAGCCAATCTTTCTTGGCTATCATAACCTTTTTCTGGTCCAGAAAGCAGAAGAACCTTTTTTGAACCCACATTGACAAATTGCTCAATTGCCTGCGTGGCACCGCCACGATTATCCAAGAGAACTTGCCGAATATTCCTATGCTCAGTGGTTCGATCAAGGACAACGATCGAATGGCCACGTTCAGCAAACTTTTCAATTTCTTTTGTTGGAAATGTCCAATCTAAAATAATTGCCCCATCCACCATTTTTTCAGGAATGAAAAGATGTGACTTTTTACCGCTGCAGACAATCATCTCATAATCAAACAGTGCTAAGCCTTTCTTAATTCCCTCCAACAATTCACCATAAAAACTACCGCCATAATCGGCCAAATAGACACCAATAATATTAGTCTGACGACGTTTTAATGTGCGAGCGGCCATGTTAGGAACATAGTTTAGCTCTTCAGCAATTGCTTGGATGCGCGTTCGTGTTTCTTCAGTTACCTTTGAACTACCATTCAATGCGTAAGAAACGGTCGAGATTGATACGCCTGCTTTTTTTGCAATATCTTTAATTCCTACCATGGACTACTCTCCTTTCTAATGGTAAATTTCAATAACACTTGCTTCATTTAATAATGAAAGCACCTCGTCTTTTTGAACTTCCATTCCCCCTTCTCGATAAGGGTTTTCTTCAAACTTAAACGGAACTTCTTGACCATCGATAACTATTTTCGCTGACTGATTTGGATAAAATTTATATGTGACAGGTTTATCAAACAATTGGTAAGTTAGTGTTAAACCAGACAATTTTTCTGGTAACATGGGATCAAAAACCACGCTTTGTGCCTTTTGCCGAATCCCTAAAACAGCTGTAATTAATTGATTTAAATAAATTCCCGGCCCGCTTGAATAAATTCGCCAGCCACCTTTTACCCCAATACTTCCATCTTTTAGTTTACCAAAATTTTCTTGTGATTCATACCTTGTTTTAAAATCGCCATCGGAACTACTAAAATAGGCATTGGCTTGACGTAACTCTGCATTGTGAACCACTTCTTTTAATTGAACTGGATTGATTTGCATTAATGCTTGCCAGGTTTTGTCTCGCTGACCAATTTTCGCCATCGCTTCTGTATAGCGAATGTGCGCATGAACATACTGTAAGCCAATTTCGCGACCAAAATTAGCCGCCTGTTCTGCTCGTTTAAAATTAGTGCTCACACCGCCTCGATAGTTCGCTGGTTTGTTCATTAAGCGCACGCCATCAGGAAACGTTAATTCTTTTTCAATAATTTCTAAATGATGACTTACTTGTTCCGGTGTTAATAATTCAGCTAACATACTACGAGTCATTGGCAATAATCGATATTGAATCCCTGTTTTTTGGTCATTTGGGTGAATCATTTGTTCAAAAGTTTCTGGCGTTTCCATATAAATAAACCCTGGAATCGTTTCATCCGCCAACATATATTTTTGAAAATCGTTCTTTATTCCTGCGACTAAAATTGCTAAGTGCTGACTATAAGTAGCATCGATTTCCGTAATTAAAGCCGCAAATTTTTTCAACACTTGATACGTTAAGGCAACGGTCCAACTACTAGCCATTTGCTCTTTAAGACGATTATCGTAAGGTTGTAACGTGTCATCCCAATCGCCGTCACCATAACAGGATAGAAAAGTTTCTGGTAAAAAATGTTGTTCAATATAATTTATTTCTTTTTTCAAATGTTCAAATAAAGATGCTGTTTCTTTTGTTTTGTGATTATCTTTGCGACTTGTATAAGGGATTTCCGTAGCTAAGATTGAATAATCTGCGGTTTGTTCCAAATAATCAGTCACTACTTTCAATGGCCAGACGATAATATCGCCATGGCTTTCACTGGCTTTTTGTTCTTCGTATCGGTCAAACATAAACCATTGCGGCCAGTTGCCGTCGTCCTCAAATTGATTTTCAAATAGATGCTGAATAATGGAGGCCACGATCTTAGGCTGTTGCGTCGCAAAGAAAAATTCTGTCGGTCCTTGCGACACATCTCGTGTGCCCCAAGCTGCTCCACCATATTGTTCTAAGCCATGTGGCGACAAATAATGAACGAGCATATTATGAGTATACCAACGAGTTAATTGATTCATTTGCTGCACACTTGAGTCTGTGTGTGTTAACTCAAAATGATGTAACAAGCCATTAATGAATGCCAAATATTGACTTTCTGCTTTTTCAAAATCTAATGGTGTATTGACTAATGCTTGGTCCTCTATACTGCCCGTAATAAGTAGTGAAAATTTTTGGGTCTTTTCGATTGCCAAGACTAATAAGTCTGCTTCAGCTCCACCAAATAATGTGCTATCGGTTACTTGAAATGATTTATCAACTGTCAATGCATAGGTTAGTTCTGGGTAATAATTTTCTGTAGCAGAATGATTTCCCGTCACTCGAAGTGTTTTGTCAGTTTGTTCTAATTGATAGGTTGGGACTTCTTCAGGTCCTAATAACAAATGGTTAGAAACAGCCCACATATATGCATCCTTTTGACTGGTCACTTCCAATTGAATCACTCTTGAATCAGGCGAAGTGAAAGTACGTACACAAATTGTATCCTTTGGCAACTTATAATACCAAGTAGCAGAGTTCAACCCCATTTCAAAAGCAGAAGGCATTGTTAGTAAGCGCCATAAGCCATTCTCTAAAATGTAGATTCGTTGACCAGAGCGTTTCATAACGTTTAAAGCGTTTCGGCTATTACTCATTAATTTGTTCATGGTCGTATTTCCTAAAACTACTTGTGAATTGAAAATGCCATACATATACACTGTCGTACTGAGCAAAGGTTCGTCAACCGTTAAGCCTTTACCACTTAATAAAATGTGGCCATGTGCTCTTTCCATGGCAATTTCTTTTTCTTGAAGAACAACGTGATGGTAATTTTCCGTGAAAAAGGAATACGTCTGACCTGCTACTTTTTCAATTTGTGTCTGAATGGGATAAAGTGCGGCCAACTCTTCTTCTGTTAATGGATTTCCTGTGATAGGTTCTCCTAAAAGTTTCGGAGGAAAGTCCTGTGTTTCTTCTAATGAATCGAATGTCACAGTTTCATAAATAGCTTGTAAGTCTTCTTTCGATAAAAAAGGTTCAGCTAATGCTTGCGGATGTGTTTCTGTTACCGCACCATAAAAAACAAATTCCTTACTTTCATTCGTTAATTGGACGGCTTCCGTTTGTAAAGCGGTGTAAGCAAATTCATATTGATAGACTTCATTTGCTAAATACCTTTTCCCCAATGCTTCTGGTGTGTTCGTTTGTTTAAATGAACGTCCAAAAAATTGATAGCCGTCCGTTGAGTAGCCTGCTAATTTTTGAAAACTCCCTTGAATAAGAGCTGGAAACTTCTCATTTTGCGGTTGATTTTGTCTTGATAAAACAACAAGCTCTTCGCCCTCTTGCCAAATGTGATGATCAAGATACTGCGACACATACGCTTCATTTGACTGAACGGCTCCTTTTGTCGCTAAGCCAATATCTTGACCATAAACAATATCTACTAAGCCAGTTCCAGTGACATTAACCCGCCAGAACCATTGATTGCTTGGCCCCAAACGAAAGTCAACTTGGTAACGAACCGCTTCAAATTCACCCCGCCATGTCAATTGGTTATCTGAAAGATAAAAATCACTTTGACTGTTGGAGCCAATCATTGGTCGATAATTAATTGTGTTCCCTGTAATTATCCGCAAATAGAGTTGATTCATACTGCCGTCTAAAGGATTGCCTTCTAATTGATTAATCATCATGCCACAGCTATTCAATTCTTTTAAATCACCTGTCTCTAGAAATGTAGCGACTGTGTCTGCTTGCTTAAGCTTCTTTATCTGCATAACTTATCCTTCCCATCTTATTCATTTAACGTGACTGTTGCGGTTTGTACATCGCGACTATTTCCACCAATCATTACGATAAATTCACCTGCATCACTGGTTACCTGATTATCTGAATGAACATAGCGCACCATATCCTCTGAAAGAAGAAACTGAACTTCTTTTTCTTCCTTTGGTTCCAGCCAAACTTTTTGGAAATCTTTTAACTCTTTAATTGGGCGAACCACTTGTCCCACCAAATCACGTACATAAAATTGCACGGTTTCCTCTCCAGCGATTGGACTGTCATTTCTTACTAAAACAGAGACCGTGATTGGTTGTTCTTTGGTAAATGTTAATGCACTTAGTTGAATTGGTTGATAAGAGAAATGACTATAACTTAAGCCAAATCCAAAGGGATATTTAGCGTAATTAGAGACATCTAAATATTTAGAAACATATTTTTCTTCTGGTGCTGACTCATAAGGACGCCCAGTATTGTCGACATTGTAAAAAATTGGCACTTGACCAACCGTTTCTGGAAACGACATACTTAAACGACCACTTGGATTGTACTCTCCCCACAAAATTTCTGCTAGCGCATTGCCCCCTTCTGTTCCAGGTTGCCAAGCTTGCACAATTCCTTTTGCAACATCTATCCCTTGTAAATCTAAGGACCGGCCACTGTAGACCGTGACAACAACATTGGGATTTTTCTCAATAATTTGTGCCACTACTGCTAATTGTTTTTCGGGTAGACGAATATCACTGCGACTGGCAGCTTCCCCACTCATCCAATCTGTTTCGCCTAGTGCCACTACTACTTTATCTGCTTGACTAGCTAACGTTAAAGCCTCTTCAATGGCCGCCGCGGTCGGTTCAAAGTAATCAAAGGGTTCTTGGGCAACTAGAAGATTTGTGGTTAACTTTTTGGCTCCAGCCACGAGGGAAATGGCTTCTTCTTTCTTTCCTTGCCATGACCAAGCCCCTAAAATATCTTGTGATTGGGCCCCTGGGCCGACAAGCGCGATTTTTTCTTGCGGTGTAAAAGGCAAAATATTTTCATTTTTTAAAAGAACCATTGATTTTTGAGCAATCTTTTTAGCTATTTCTCGATGTTCTTTGCTTAAAATCACTTCTGCTTCCGCTTGTTCATCCGCACCACGATAGGGATTTTCAAATAAGCCTAGCTCATTTTTTAGTTTTAAAATTCGCATAACTGCTTCATCAATAAGTGTTTCAGCAATCCGGCCTTCTTCAAGTAATTCTTTTAAATAATCTGGATAACACGTGGTCATCATTTCAATATCTACACCAGCTTTGATAGCCAATTCTGCTGCCTGTTTTTCATCTTTGGCAACGCCATGAGGAATTAATTCTTTAATCGCCCCCCAATCTGAAATCACAACCCCTTCAAAGCCAAATTCATTTCGTAATACGTCTCTAAACAGCCATTGGTTGCCTGTAGCAGGAATCCCATCCACTGTATTGAAGGACGTCATGACAAGTTTTGCACCCGCATCTAATCCAGCTTTATAGCCAGGTAAATACATTTCTCTTAGCTGCCGTTCAGACATATCTACCGTATTATAATCCCGACCAGCTAAGGCACCACCATATGCCGCAAAGTGCTTCACGCACGCGGCTACTCGCCAATTGTCCTCTTTTAAATTTTCTCCTTGGTAACCTCTAACCATTGCAGCAGCTAAGCGACTGTTGAGTAATGGATCTTCACCTGTTGACTCCATGACACGTCCCCAACGTGGATCGCGCACTAAATCAACCATTGGCGAAAAGGTTACATGTAATCCTGAAACAGCAGCTTCTTTTGCTGAAATCTCCGCCATTTTTTCAACCGCTGCTTCATCCCAAGTGCTTCCTAAAGCCAAAGGAATCGGAAAGATGGTTCTGAAACCATGAATAATATCCGCCATTAAAAGTGTTGGAATATTTAATCGATGATTTTGCATATATTCTTTTTGAACACGTTTTGCTTCATTTGCACCAGAAACACCCAATGTTGTCCCCGCCGTATCAATCGTTTCTTGACTTAGTCCTAGCTCTGACATAGGGCCGGTCTTTTCTTCTGCTTTATCTGAATAAAACGCTGCTGCTAATTGTAATAATTGATTAATTTTCTCATCAATTGTCATTTCTTCGACTAATTGAATCAGTTGATTTTCTTTCATACTCTCACCTTTCTTCAATACATACTTCTGCTTCTAAAGGAAAATGGTCGGAGGGAAAACGTCCATCGATACTATCTGTTAAACTTGCGGTTTGCTGTACTTGCCAACCTTTTACATAAATATAATCAATTTCTTCTAATTCCGCCCAAGGTTTTGTATAAGTAAAATTTTGAAATGTTCCTCTTGGTCCATAATGAGTAGCTAAATTTTTGCTATCTTGAAATTTTTTTTGAACAAGTTGATGAACCTCTTCCCCCGACTCTGCATTAAAATCGCCCATTAATAAAGTTGGATACTGTGCAATTTTGTCATGTAACTCCTCTAAGATAACGGTCATTCCTGCTAAACGAGCATGAGCTGAAATATGATCCAAATGAACATTGATGACTAAAAAAGGCGTATTTTGAGTCGTTTCCTTAAATAGTCCCCACAAAGCAATTCTTGGACAGCCAGCTTCAGGATGGATACTTGGCTGCTGAGGTGTTTCAGATAACCAAAAATACCCTGTATCAATAGCCTGAACTTTTTGTTCGTTATAGAGAATCGCTAGTCCTTCTCCTTGACCATCCCCTTCTCTTTCCGCAGAAAGACAGGTGAATGTTGTATACGCCTTTAAATCCCTGACTTGATTCGGTCGTACTTCTTGAATACAACAAAGGCTCCAATCATGAAAATTGATTAACTGACAAACAGCCTCTTTACGAAAAGACCATTGCCAATCTTGGTCATACTCTGTATCTACCCGGACATTATACGTAGCTATTTTCATTTTTAACCTCCTGCAATAGTTGTTGAATTTGACGCATCTCACGACGGATCTGGGTTGTTTCACCGCCACCATGGCCTTTTTTCCAATACACTCTGACTGCTTTTCTTGCCTTTATCTGATGATAAGAAGGGAAAAAATCTTTCATTGGACATATCGGATCGTGACTCCCAACAGAAGCAAAGACTGGATTTTTAATTTGCGAAACAAAGTGACGACTATCAAAATAAGGAAGAACCGCGGCAATTTTTTCATGCGCTTGAGGATGCTCTTGTAAGTACTGATGAATAATTTGATACGACCCCGTTCCTTCTGCTACTCGATTTTCTAAACAAGAATGACTTGGAACATCTGCAAAAGTAGCTAAAATCGGGAAGTCGACTAAACTGTTCACCATTAACACTACGCCACCCCCTTGGGAACCACCACGAAGAATGATTTGGTCCTGATTAATTTCAGTAAAGGTCCGCACCACTTCTACGCTACGTAAATGGTCGGCAAACAAGCGGCGTTGGTACCAATCTTCTTTGTCTAGAAATCCTCGTCCCATTGGTGCTTCATGCCAAATTGTTTGATATGGCACACGATCTTTGGTTAATCCCCCTTGACCTCGATTATCAACGACAAAACAAGCACAACCAATTTGTGTCCAATGAGCAAATTGCCAAGGTTCTTGAATATGATTCATATAGCCTAAACAGTCAATCACTATTGGCTGTTTCCCCGCCGTTTTAGGAAGTAACAAATAGCCAAAGATGCGCTCACCTAGGAAACTTAAAAAGTCGACCTGTTCCACTTGAACATTTTCCAATGGATAGTCAATGACCCGCCGATGGATATCTAGCGGTATTTTTTGAAGTTCTTCCTTGGTCTTTTGCCAAAACTCAAAATACTCATTCATGTTCCACACCTAACACTTTCTGAAAAAACGCAACTTGAAGAAAAGCCGTTGTCCCGAATCCTAACGCAATATATAAAAACAAATTAAGCTTATAGAAAAAAACAAACGTTAAAAGAGGTAAAATAAACAAAATAATCGCATTGGCACTATTACTTAAGACCACATAAACCGTCTCACCTAGTGTCTTTTTAACGGACCAATTAAAAACGGAAAAGAGAAAAAGAAAACTCGTCAAAAATAATGCAACAAAACTTAATAGAAAAATAGCTAAGAAACCTAAACTGGTGGCTATTTTAAATAAACTTGTTACGGCAATACCGCCTAGTAAAAAAGCAACGAACAAGACACCTGTTAAAATAAAACCTCGCATGATATTATTTTTTAACGCTGTCCAAAACGTTCGTAAAACAGGAATATCTTTTTCACGATACAAACGATAAATCGTTCGATACAACGCAATTAAGCCGACACCGCTAAAGATGCCTGTTATACAGGTAATTAAAAAGAGAAAATTAATAATGATCAAGTTGGCAATAAAAGAAAAAATCCGATAATACCAACCTTCATATGCAAATAGCTTATTCATATTAAAAGAGAAAAGCGGATTTCTCGTTGCTTTATCCGCTTTTCTCTCCTCCTCTCTTACTTAAGTTTGTCTCTGTTTTCTGCCATTTTCTCAGATTTTATTTTTTCAATTGCATCCCATTTATTTGATTTTAAGAATGCTTTGTAGTCTTCTAAAGATTTGTCAAAGGCTTTATCATCTTTCGCACGAATCATTGAAATAACGGTTGTATTTAGTTTGGTTTCAATCGCTTCATTCGCCCGAGCTTCCGGCGTTCCTGCATCTGGATTAATATTTTCAATTACGAAATGTGGGACTAATTTTCCTTTGCCCCATTCTTGCATTTGCGTTAAAGCACTTTCCATTGGCACTTTTAGTTTATTAACACGGTCGTTGTTAAAGTATAGGAAACGACTAATGCCATATTTTTTGTTATAGGCATCATTGTCTGTTTGTTCTAATTTTTTCACTTCTGGTAAATAATCAATTTTCCCTTGATCATTGTACGCATAAGTAACTCCTTCAACGCCATATTTTGTTAAAATTTGTCCTGGTTCATCAATTAAATATGTGAATAGTTGAGTGACTTTCGCTGGATCTTTCGCATCTTTCGTAATGTAATTACTTAACCAACCTGAAATGCCGGTTTGATTTAATGTTGGTTTTCGGCCAGAAGTGCTACTTGGTCCATCAATGGCTATATAACGTGTGCCAGATTTTTTCATAAATTCTGTAAAGTTCCCACCTTGACCACTGGTTCCAGCAACGAGCATGGTTGCATAATTTCCTTGTTTCACTTTTTCATCAAACGTCGCTCCATCATCTGTGAAGCTATCATCACTAATATTGCCTGCTCGGTAAACATCATTAAATGTTTTTAACCATTCTAAGTATTCTTTATCTAAATTTCGATCATAGTATTTCCCATTTTTATCCTCTAAAGGAACACCTAAGAAGTCTTGTAATTTGTCTAAAAATGGTCCTGCACCATCGCCCACTGTGGTGAAGCCCATTGGGGTCATCTCAGGATATTTTTCTTTAATCTGTTGCATGACTTTTTCAAAATTTTCTGGTGTTGAAACGTCTGGCTTGCCTAATGCATTATAGACATCTTCACGAATAACAAAATTATCATTTACTGGGATATTTCCACTTTCATAATCCGCTTTTGTATTAGAGTAATTAGGGTAACCATATGTTTTTCCATCCTCTAAGGCATACCATTTAAACGTATCTTGGTTAACAACTTTCATTAAATAGGGGTCATATTTTTTAGCTAAATCGTTTAAAGAATAGGCCCAAGAATCTGCTTTCAATGCTGCTTGTCCAGTTTTTTCAGTTAATGTCACGATATCAGGCATATCTCCACTTGAAATCATGGCATTTAATTTTGAATCATCGCCGGAAATAAATTCAATATCCACATTTAAATCTTTTTTAATCTGCGCAGTGGTCACATCTTTTCCAAAAGGCAATGCCGTCCAATCTGAGTTAATATACCATTTAATCTTGGTCGGTTCTTTCTTCTTATCTAACTTCCAAGCAGGCGTCTTTTCATCTAATTCATACCGATCCTTAATTGAGACATCTGAGCTAGCTTTCTTTTCCCCACCGCTACATGCCGCTAAACTAACGACCGCCGTTGCCACCAATAAACCGCCTAAAACTTTTTTCATATTGTTCCCTACTTTCTTTATTCTTTTACTGCACCGGCCATCATACCGCCGATAAAGTGTTTTTGTAGTAATGGATAAATGATTAAAATTGGTATCGTTGTAATGACAATTGTTGCCAGCTGAACACCACGTGTCGTTGCCTGCACCACCATATCTGTACTGCCGCTCTCTGTCATGGTACTCAAGTTTGATTGAACAATAATTTCATAAATTTTCATCTGCAATGGATACAGATATTCTTTGGTAATATATAATTTCGTGGTCATAAAGTCATTCCATTGACCAACCCCATTAAATAAAATGATGGTGGCTAATGCCGGTTTTGTTAAAGGTAAAAAGATTTTATAAAAAATTTGAAACTCACTGGCGCCGTCTATTTTGGCGGATTCTTCTAAAGATGGTGGAATTTCTCGGAAAAAGTTCATTAAGATAACTACATCATAATAGCTAAATAAAGCTGGAATGATATATACCCAGAAGGTATCTAAGAGTCCTAATGACTTAATCAAAAGATACGTGGGAATCATGCCCCCACCAAAGTACATTGTAATAACACCCATCGTTGTATAAATGTTACGCCCGACTAGTCTAGATTTACTAAGTCCATAGGCAACAATCGCACAGAACAGTGTATGCGTCGACGCACCGATGACTGTTTTTAAAACAGAAATCAAAAACGCTCGCGGAATGCTACTATCCGAAAAAACTTTCCGATAATTTTCTAGCGTAAATCCTTTCGGCCATAAAACCAAGCCTTTACCAGCTAAACCCGAACTTGACGAAACTGAGGAAACTAAAATATTCCAAATTGGTACGATAATTAATAAAGAAAACAACACAAGAATTAACGTATTGAAAAAGTAAAACCATTTGTTTTCTTTTGATTTTCTTTTAATCACAGCTGTTGCCTCCTTTATAAAATAACCGACCGACCATTGTTCATTTTTCTAGTAATGCGATCTGTAATGACTAATAAAACAATTGAAATAACGGAAATCCCTAAACCAACTGCCGTCGCATAAGAAAAGTCCCCTTGCGTTAGCCCCATACGATAAACAAATGAATTGATTACTTCTGATTTGTTTTGGTTTTGAGCATTCATTAAAACCAACGTTTGATCTAAGTTCGATCCCAATAAACCGCTAACATTTAGAATTAAGTTCAACGAAATAATCGGCGCTAATAAGGGCAAAGTAATCGTTCGGATTTGTGTTAATTTTGAAGCACCATCAATTCTCGCCGCTTCATAAAACGTTGGATCAATACGAGACATGCCAGCAAGATAGAGAATCGTGCCCCAACCTACTTCTTTCCACAAATCAGAAAGAACAGCAATCCACCAATACTTATCAGGATCTAACAAATGATTGACGCCCTGATTCATTAAGCCAAATGACATCATGACTTGGTTGATAAACCCATTTGTTGAAAGCCACGAAATCAACATCCCGCCTAAAACGATCCAAGAAAAAAAGTGCGGAATATAAGAAATCGTCTGAATCACTTTTTTTAAATGTCCATCTCTCATTTCAAAAATCATTACCGCTAAGATAATCGGAATAGCGAATCCTAAAAAAAGTTTCATTAAACTAATCGCTAAGGTATTACGAACTGCTTCCCAAAAAAAACTATCTTCCATAATGATTCGAAAATTTTCAAGTCCAACCCATGGTGCAGAAGAAACCGTATCAACAATCGTATAATTTTTAAAAGCAATGATAATTCCATAAATTGGAATGTAGTTAAAGACAATCATGAATGCTACACCCGGAAGTACCATCCAATGCAATTGCCGCTGATCATAAAACTTTTTTAGTTTTTTCATAAGCAGGGTTCCTTTCTTTTTAGTGAAACGTTTCTACAAACAGATTATACATTCACTCCAAACAGTTGTAAACCCTTACATTATGGTTTTATTTAAAAATAACAGCATTAAAAAGCGCTATAGACCATTTATAAAGAAATTATTTCCCCTGCTTCTTTTTCCATAAAAATACTCTTTTCTAGTTATTTTAAAGCATTTTATAGAAACGTTTCACCAAAATATGAACATCTTTTTCTTAAAAATAATTCTGTTAAATAACAGAAAAAAGTCTGGCCGGATTGACCAGACTTTTTAAATATAGATAGTAAAATGTGTAATTTCAGGGATCACCCCAAAACGAGCATGAATGGCGGTCGTTCCTAAGCCTGTATTAACATATAGTTGCGTTTCTTGGTCCAACTGATACAATCCTCTGGTATACTTTTCTGCTAAAACATTTGTGATTGGATAAAAAGGAATCCAAATTTGTCCGCCATGGCTATGTCCTGCTAAAACTAACTGTGTACCCGTGCCAACAAATGCATCCGCGACATCTGGTTCATGGGTCATTAATAACGCATAGTCATACGTTTCTCGATAGGATAATGTTTCTGAAACGGAAGGATTTCCTAATAACGAGTCATCTAAACCACCAATAAAAAGACGGCGTCCATCTGCTAGGGTTACTGTTTCTCCTTGGTTTTTCATAACGGTAAAGCCACTGGCCTCCATGACTTCATCATACACCGCAGAAGCACCGCCACCATAATCATGATTTCCCCAAACTGCATATTTTCCAATTGTCGCTTGCAACTGTTTTAATTTTTCAATCATCGGTTCCTTTTGTTGCGGATTTTTGGCATAATTGTCAAATAAATCACCTGTAAAAACGATAATATCTGGTTTTTCACGATTGACTTTTTTTATGACTTTATCTAACCGCTTCGTCTCATAAAATTCTGAAACTTGTATATCCGAAAGTTGCACAACATTCAATGGTTCTCGTTGATTTTTCTTTCCCAAAGTCACCTGATTAACGTGAACTAAATTCGGCTCAATCTTCCACGCATAGATTGGGAGTGCGATAATTAAGAAAAAAAATAAGAGCATTATACTTAAACCAATTTTTTTAACCACATCACTCGCTCCTTTCTTTTCTTTGATTTCCGAAGACTTAGTATAGAGAAAAATCTTCTTAACCACAATCTAAAACAAAGGAAATTAAGGCTTTGTTAAACAACCTAAAGAATTTCCACAATCTCTTATCCTTTTCTTAGCTTTTTTATAAAAAAAGCTAGATAATTTCATCTGTCGATGAAATTATCTAGCTAGAACATTCTTCTCTTAATGATGATGTTTTCGAAACGTTTGATAACCAATTAAGCAAAATAAAATCCCCAATAAAATCATTCCAGTTACTGAAAATAAGCCTGCTAACATCTTTCGCATCCTCTCTGTTGCTAAACTTCCTTATTTGTAGTCACTATTTCTTGTTGTAAAATTGGTTGAAATAGACGACGTTCTGCTAATTTTCTTGCTAAAATTGCTTCACTTTTTTTCGTAAAGATACCTAAGTTATGGCGCTTGCCTTTCAAAGAGATATAAGCCAGCCATTTCCCAGAAGCGGTCTGGCTCACTCCTTTGTGTCCGCTGCTATTATTTTTGGGGCGTTTACTTTGCAACTTCCCTGGAATTACACCAGCAACTCTTTGTCGGTAATCCTTCTTTTTACGATGACCGCAGCTTTTGGTATGGCCATTCAACAAATTTTCACAGCGAACCCAGCAAGATTGTCCGCACGAACACAGACAATATGCTTTCATTGTCTGTTGAATACTTTCAATCCGTACCACGACTAATTCATGATAGTTTTTTTTCAACATTGTTTGATAGCGATGGTGCGCACATTTGGTTCGATACCCACGAATTAGTTGTCTTCTTGAAGCTTCTGCATAGCTCCCACAAGAACAGCGACAGGCCCAAACAATCAGCCCTTCTTTTCTTTTTGCCGTTGGTGCTACTACTGTCAACTCACCAAACTTTTGGCCAGTTAAATCTTTATAGTTACCTACTTGTCTCAATTGACTATCCTTCGTATTCTTGTTCTCGCCACATCTCGATTGGGTCTCTCCCATAGTGCTCATTTTTCTGAGTCTCTCCCTTTCTTAGTTCTCTGACTACCTCAGCAAATACTTGCCAATCTTTTGTTTCCGGCAAATGACGCCATGTCAATTGACGACACCGTACTTTCGAACTATAAAAATCGGACAAATACAAATCGGTTTCTAAGGTTAATTTGTGATCAATCATGACATCCATATGATTGAAAGAAGCAATAATTTTTTCAATAAAGCGGTTATAATCCTCCCCACCAGAAAAATCAACAAATACATGAATCGTTTTTTCAATTGCGCAAAAAGACCGATCATTTAGCAAACAAAACATAAAATCATAGTATAGATGCACGCGTTCATACATTAAAAATCGTTTTTGATGCAGCGACTCTGTCTTTTGTATAAAACCATCTAAGGCGCGATGAATTTGAGGAAACCGCTCTTCAAAGAAACTGCTCTGCTTGGCGGGAATAAATGCAGCCACTGAAAAATATAGGCGGTCCCAGCGATAACAAATCAACTTTAATTTTTCTTTTGTTTCCACCGTAATTCGCTTTTCAAAGAAAGGAATAACACTATTCATATGATCAATAAATTCGTCTAACATGGTTAACTTATCTGGAAAAACAATCGGACTATCAATGTATTCATTTAAACTTAAAAAAAGAAAAATATATGAAGTCTCTTTGCCAAAATCCTCTTTAAAAAGAGGTGTTTCACTTGTATAAATTTTTTCAAACGCATGCTGTAAACAGCTAGGCACATGAACTTCCGTAAAAGAGTCCACTACATGATCAGAAAACACACGAAAACGTTGGATCGTTAAAAGAATAAATAGTTGTGCGCTTTGATTAAGACTAAACGTTCTTTGATACATCAGTTGTAAATCGTTTATAAATCGTTTAATGCCAGGACTATTTTCCAGCAAAATGTTAGGCAGCCTTTCTTGATTACTTCCATAAAAATAATACAAGCATTGAAAACAAAAACTTCGGATATTTTTCTCTTCTCCAACCAAGCCTGTTGACTTTAATTTAATATGCCAATTAGCTAAAATCAGATTTAGTTTATACGAGAAGGCATAAATTTTGCTTTTGCTCATAAAATGAATTTGAGAAAATTCTTGAATCGTATGCTTTTGATAGAGGCCCACATCAAGAAGCAACTTGGCCATTAGTGATTGATCAAAATAATATTTTCTTAAGGCTTGATAATCAATTTGCGATAATTTTTGCGCACTAATCAGTCCTTTAGCTGGAAAAAGAATTTGACTCCTTGAAGAAATCTGTGTACATTCATAATTTATTTGACGGCACAACGATTCTAACTTTTGAGTGGATAAATCAAAATATCCATAAAATTCTTCTTTTAATAATGGACCTTCACTATTCATAAAAGTTTGATAAATAAGTAATTTATCTCGGAATTCTTGGTCTAATAATTCATCTAACAAAGTAGTCACATTTTCAACTCCAAACTATCACGCCTTAAGTATCTATTTTTTTAACAAGACGTGAGTGTCAATCTTGCTTATTTTTTCCACAAATTTAAAAATGATTCTTTCGATATTTAGGAATCTTCATAGAAAAGTATTATTTTAACCAAAAAAAGCCCCCTTGCGTCACCAAGGAGGCTTTTTTTGTTATTTTTTTACTTTAAATTTAAAGAAAAGCTGATTTGTTTGACTAATTTTCTGTTTCTTTTCTAGCCTATTCGTCAAAAATGATTGAAACTTTTGGTTTGTCTTCTATACTATCTTCCTATAAAGTTCTTACTCTTTTAAGTATCAGCTTCTGTCAATAAAAGTCCTCATTTGGCATTGCTAATCTGAATACAGTATAACTACTTGTTGCCGCTATTTTTTGCTGTTATTTTACTCTTTAATCGAAGCGCTGGAAACGCTGTCAACTGCTGGCTTTTCGGTCGCTGACTCTTCTTCATGGACTGATGCACTTGAGACACTATCTGCCGTTTCTGGCGCTTCTTTTTTGGAGGCACCACTGACTGCATCGACGTTTTTTCCACCGACTAATTCTTGCCCAGTTTGTTTTAAATACCAATCAACAATTGGTTTAAAGTCTAAAATATACTCATTAATTCCCGCGTAATTTCCATTATCATCATACATCGCTTGATAGTTATGCACTACATAGGTATCTGGTCCGTGCATTGGAACATGAACGCGAATAGCATCTGTTTTTCCTGACCGTAATTGTTGAATCACCCATTCTACATTTTTCAATGCTTTTGGCGGATGGCAATTCGCTAATGGATTACCAACTTGTCCTGGTTGCCGTTTAGCAAACATTTCTTCAGCAGCCATTTTTTTATTGTAATATAAAAATTGATTGTTACTGTCTGCGTAAGTCAATTCCATTGGCATTGATTTTAAGAAATAATTTAGCTGATCAACGGTTAAAATGCCTCGATCTAATTTTACGTATCTGTCGCCTTCCACAGCCTGAACCGCTTCTGCTGCTTGTTCTACCCAATCATCTGCTGCCATATCAACCCCTTCGATCGTTGTTTCAATGGTTCCTTTTGCATGTAAATCTTCAGGTAAGTCTTTTGGCTTAGCCCCTTCTAATTTTGAAATCACATCAATGAATTCCACGAATTTTTGTAATGTGCTTTCTAAAAATTGACGTGTTCCCTCCGCAATTAAGTTGCCGTTTTCATCAAATGCCTCTTTAGCTTTCCCTAATAAAAACTCGTTTCCAGGCATCACGATCGCATTGACACCAGGTGCATCAAGAATTTGACGGAGATGTAATTGCGCACGTGAGGTTCCTTGATCATAATAAGAGCAACCAACAATCATTACTGGTTTATTTTCCAGCGGATGAATTTTGAAAGATAACCATTCTAATACACTTTTCAAACCGGCAGGAATGGTATGGTTATGTTCGGGCGTCGCAATAATTACGCCGTCTGCTTGTAAAATTTTGCGATTCATATTCTGAATCAAGACACTGTTCGTTTGATCCTTACTTTGATTAAACATTGGAATATCTTTAATTTCTAAAATTTCCAAGTCGAACATTTTATAAAACTCTTTGCCAATATATTGCAGTAGTAACCGATTATAAGAAGAATCAGCATTTGATCCGACGATCCCAATTAATTTCATTTTATTCACTCCATTTCGTTAAATCGTTTCCCATGAGAAATTTTCTGCTTCTTTTTTGTTTTGCGCATGCGCATGTTTCAGCTGTTCTGTAATTTCAATAAATACACAAAAATCTGCAAACAAACCAGCTAGTTTATCTATTTGTTCTGAATCTTTTAACGCATTGTTTTCATCAAAAGCTTGTAAGGAATGCGCTAATAGAAATTCAGAGCTTGGCATAATTCGTGCTTTCAATTCAGGAGCATCTAAAATTTGACGCAGATGCGCTTGTGCTCTAGAGGAACCTAACGTGCCATAGGATGCACCAGTAATCATAACTGGTTTATCAACAAACGGAAAAATCCCGTAAGATAACCAACTTAGGGCATTCATCAAAGAAGCCGGCACCGCATGGTCATATTCAGGCGTACTGATAATGACGCCATCTGCTGCTTCAATTTTTTCAGCAACCGTTTTAACTATTTCTGGTAAAACTTTGTCTTCTGGCTTGTTAAACATAGGAAAGTCAACAATTTCAACTAGTTCAATGTCAGCCTCCTGCGCAAAATAGTGTTGCATAAATTGCAAAAGTTGACGATTGGTTGATTGCTCTGAATTCGTTCCTACTAAGCCGATAATTTTTTTCATAATGAGCTGTCCTTTCTTTTTCGGTTCTATGAATGGATAATGTGAAGAGTATCTGCTAACCCACTGCTATATAAAATTTGCTGGTCTTGTGTAATGATGACTCCTTCAATCCCATCTAGTTGATTGAGGATTTCAAGCGCTTCTGGAATTGGATAACCAAATAAACGCGTTGTCCAAATCTCACCATCCACTGAAGCATCCGAGATAATTGTGATGCTGGCCATTTCAGTTTCCAATGGGTAACCGGTTGTCGGATCCAACAGATGGTGATAGACTCGCCCAGCTTCGGTTAAACTTCTTTCATAAATGCCCGACGTCACAACCGATTGATTAGCCACTTCGACAAGTAAGCTGATTGTTTCTCTGGATTCTTGCGGATTGCGAATACCAATTCGCCATTTTTTGTTTTGATGCGTAGAGGGCCCCAACGTCACAATATTGCCGCCCAGATTAATCAAAGCAGACGTCACATGGACTTCTTTCAAATAGGCAATTAGTAAATCAGCGATATAGCCTTTTGCTAAAGCCCCCAGATCTAATTTCATTCCTTCTTCTTCCAAAAAAACCATTTGTTTTAATGGATTTAAGTGAATCTTTTCTGGATTAATTTTTTTCAAACAGGCTTTAATTTCCTCTTCTGACGGGACACGGGCATCTTTAAAACCGATTCGCCACGTTTGAACTAACGGGCCAATGGTAATATTCAAATGACTAGCTGGATCACAACTATGTTTTTTCCCTAATGCAATTAATTGATACAACTCTGGATGAACGCTGACTGGTTTTTGCCCAGCTTGTTGATTGACAGCCATCAGTTCCGAAGTTGAATCATTTGCACTAAAACGTTGTTCATAAGTGATCAATCGTTGATGCACTTCTTCTAGAATTTTTTCAGGTTCTTCATGGTCTACAAATACATCTATTACTGTGCCCATCAAATAAATAGTTTGACTTTGTTGCACCTCAAGACTTCCTCTCCACGAAAGATTGTGTTTTATTTCACATTTATTCACAAATGAATCATACGACTTTATTTGATGCCAGTCAAGTCGTTTATATATTTTTTTATATAAAATAACGACCTTAAAATTTTCATTTAAGGTCGTAACGCGTCTTGAACTCTTTTAAAAAACGCTTTTTTTATTATATTTTGAAAATAAATATATAATTTTCTATATAAACTAATTATTCTTAGATAAAATTGTTTCTTTCAATGTTTGAATTGCTTCCAACAAGATGCGATTTTTATTGATTTTTGCATACGCGCGGGCATCTTGTAGTAGTTCTAAAATTTGCTCTTGCGGCTTTTCTTCAGCTAAGGCATTTTTCGCAAGCTGGAAAGCTGCTCTTGCCAAGTAATACGTGACGTGATTATCAGAACAGATGGAAATCGCATACTCTAACAAAGCATCACTTGTTTCTAAATCGCTTTTTTCTGCATAAAAAACACCACAGTGAAAGACAACATTTAATACTCGCCAAGTATCTTCCATTGATTGAATAGTATAAAGATAAATTTCCTTGAAGACCTTATTGAAATAAAATTCTGCTTTCTCAATTTCGCCTTCTTTGGCATAGGCCATGCCAATTCCAGTAAAAGCTAACAAACGGTAAATATCGCTCGTGTATTTTTGCTCTTCAAACAGAAGTTTTTCAAAGGTAAATAAGCAATCCATCAACGAAGCATTTTGAAAAATCATGACAAAGCCTTGTAAATAATAATATTCTAATAACAGTTGGGAATCTTTGATTTCATCAAAAGGAATATTTTTTAAAATTGTTTGCAATTGGTCATGTTCGCTAGTAATCAAGAAGAATTCTGCTTCTTCCATTTTTTCAAGAATTTCAGGTTGTTTAATCCCTACGCGCGGGAAGAGCTCTCCCAAAGGTAGCTCTAAACGATTACATAGTTGGATCAATATTTTTAAAGTTGGGACTTGACCATTCTTTTCAAAGCGACTAACCGTAACTTGCGTACAAATCCCTTTAGCCAATTCACTTTGCGACAAACCACGTGCTTTGCGTTTTTCTATAAACCGTTGTATATTCATTGCTTTTCCTCTCATTCTCATCTTCTCAAACTTACTATAATACAACTTACCTTAAAAATATATATAGAAAAAGAAAAATGTTTATAACAAAAAAGAACACAGACAACTCTTTCATTAAAAGTTTGTCTGCGCTCTATTAGAACCTAAATCACTAAACGTCAATCCAGCATTATTTAATCAATCCGATACGTCATACTTGCTTTGTTTAGAGAGCAGCTCTTTTTTTAGCTTCTTTCACAAATGTATTCATGGCCTGATATAATTTTTCCTTGATTTCTTTGAGATTAGCTTGTTGTAATTCTTTATTGGCAACTAACTGTTGACCGTTCACCCAAACAGCTTCAACATTGCTAGCATTTGCTGAATAAACCAACGCTGAATAGGCATCAAAAATCGGAAACATATTAACTGATTGCGTTTCAATTAATGCTATATCCGCTTTTTTGCCCACTTCCAATGAGCCGACTTGCTCCGCCAAGCCTAACGTTTTAGCGCCCCCCATCGTTGCCAGATAAACAATTTCTTTCGCAGGAAACAAGGAGCGATCTTGGTGTGCTGTCTTATGAAAATTCGCAACCATGCGCATTTGGGTGAATAAATCTAATGTATTCCCACTACTAGGTCCATCCGTGCCTAAACCGACAATAATCCCTTGATCAAGCATTTGCTTAATCGGCGCTACGCCTTTGGCTGATTTAGTATTCGCACCGATACAATGAGCGACACGCGCTTTTCCATTAGTAGCAGCTAAACTCGCAAGATCTTCATCGGTTGCCAAAATACAATGCGCTAAAATAAACGGCTCACTCAAATAACCCAGTTCTTCTAAAAAAGCAATTGGTGTTTTTTGATAGTTTTTTTCAAACTCAGCCATTTCATAAGTCATTTCAGCAACGTGCATGGTCACAGGAACTTGGTATCGCCGACTAAGTTCAATAATTTTTGCTAACACTTCTGGTGAGTTGGTATTCGGTGCATGTGGCGCAAGTATAGGCGTAATCAACGGATGGCCTTGCCACTTGCGAATAAAGGTTTCCGCGTAAAAAAGACCGCCTGAAGGTTCCGGACTATCACAAGTGGGCATATCAATAATCGTCTCTCCTAGCAAAGCACGAACACTCATTTTTTCACAACTTTTAGCAATTTCATCTTCAAAATAATACATATCACAAAAGCTCGTAATACCACTCAGTAACATTTCAGCAATTGCATAATCACTACTGCATCCTACTAATTCTTTTGTCATGAATTGTTCTAATGGAAAAAGAAAACGCCGGAGTCGATCTGGCACATCGTCTCCTAACGAACGAAACGGAATCATGCCTACATGGGTATGGGTGTTAATCATCCCAGGCATTAAAATTCCATTTTGACCATCGATTACTTGATTTGCAGCAATTTGCTTTTCATCAAGTGTGGTCATTGGTGCTAATGCAACAATTGTGTCTTCTTCAATCACTAAATAGCCGGCTTTGATTTCTGAAAATTGCTCATCCATTGTTAGTATATGCACATTTTTAATGAGTGTTTTCATGCAAAAGAACTCCATCCTCTGGAAAAACTAATGGATAGAAACGTTGTGACTTCGTATCCATCATCCCAAAATCTGTCACTTTAATGGCTGGCGAGACAGGCAATGATAGTGTAGAAAAGGACATGATTTCATTCATATTTTGATAACCTAACGCTTGCATAGCTTGTCGGACTTTTTGTAAAGAAGCGCCTAATTGTTCAATCGGTGCTTGCGATAAAATCCCACCAATTGGTAAAGGACAAGTTGCCATCACTTGCTGATCCGAAGCAACCAAATAGCCGCCTTGCATCGCTAATAATTCATTCTGCGCTAATAAAATATCCTCAATCGTATTACCCATCACCATTAAATTATGATGATCATGGGCCCAGGTTGTCGCAATGGCTCCTTTCTCGGAAAGGGGTTGATCCATTAAAGAAAAAGAAATATTGCCATTTTTTCCGTAACGTTCCATCACAATTAATAAGGCACAGTTGGCTTTTTGCCATTGTAACAACCCATTTTCAACAGGAATTTCTTTTGTAATTCGCTCTGTAAATGTACCAATTTCTTGTTTTTGAATCACATTACAACGAACTGTTTCTTTTGTTGTAGCCACCTTTAAAAGTAAATCTTCTTCTGTTAACTTTTTACATTGGATGGTTTGTTGGTACGCGGCTGGAAACTCTTCGATTTTTTCTGGATAATTAAAGGGCTCGCCTTTTTCAAAAACGACCTTTCCAGATTTATAAACCGTATTAATATCAAAACTTTCTAAGTCATTTAATAACAAAAAGTCAGCTTTTTTACCAGGTGCAATTTCGCCACGATCATGGAGACCCATTCGTTTGGCCGGCGTATAAGTTGCCATATAAATGGCTTTTTCGATAGGCAATCCTGCATGAACGGCTTTTTTGACATTTTCATTTAGATGACCTTTTAGCAAATCATCAGCCATCACGTCATCCGTGATAATACTTGCATAATTGTAGAAGTCATTGTCTACTATCACCTGAATGTTTTCAGGAGTGATTGATTTATTTTGAAATTGAATAAAGACGCCCGCTTCAATTTTTTCTTTTAACGTTTTAGGAAATTGATGGGTATGATCTGAAGTGATACCACTATATAGAAAATCTGCTAACTCTTGATCTTCGATTTTAGGACAGTGGCCTTCTAAAGGCATGGTTGGTCGTTGTTTTTGGCACAAATCGATAATTTGACGAATTAAAGAATCTGGCTCATAGGAAATCCCTTTAAAATTCATGGCTTCCCCTAAACAAATCACTTTTGGTTCTTTGAGTAATTCTGCTACTTCTGCTAAGCCGATAATCCCACCAGTTGTTTCTAATTCGGGAGTGGTCGAAGGAACCGAGGAAGGAATTGCGTGAAAGATATCTAGTTCTGTTTCAGCGGCCATAAAAGCTTTTAACCCTTCTAAGCCAAATACGTTAGCCATTTCATGGGCATCGGCAATCACCGTTGTCACACCGTAACGCACTACTGCTTTGGAAAAAATAGTAGGTGTCGTCATGGAACTTTCAATATGCATGTGTGCATCAATTAAGCCGGGAATCATCCATTGATTCTCGGCATTAATTGTTTTTTTGGGCTGCAAATTGACGTTCTCTTCTTCATAAATGTAATAAAATTTATCATTTTTAATCGCAACATTTCGTTGAACGAATGTTTGAGTGACTGTTTGATACAGCCACACATTTTTTAGTAGTACATCGACGTTCATTTTGCCCCTCTTTTCTAAAACTATTGATTCATCGTCCGGTTCCATTGATCAATCCAATCCGCTAGTTGACTATTAATAAAATTAAAATCGACTGTTTTGGCACGTTCGGCAATGGCACCATATGTTTTATTTTTCGCTTCTTTTTCGCTTAGCGTTACTTGTTGATTTGTAGGTCCTTCATTTAATGAAATCGCTTTGGCCTTTTGTGATTCTTCACTAATCCGTGCATTAACAAATTTAAAGGCGGTTTCTTTGTTTTGTGCTTTTTTAGGAATATTGACTGTATTATAGTTGGCATACGTGCCGCTTTCTGGAACGACATACGTCACGTTTTCTGCTGCGCCTTGAATAATATCAACCGCAAAATCAGCAACCACAGCTGCTTCAATTTCACCAGATTGGAACATATTAGCTAAGTCTGACGATTTTGAATACGTTTTAACAACGTTTGGTTTTAATTCTTTCATCGCTTCAAAAGCGGCCTTCCCGTTATCTTTTGTAATATCTTGACCAGCATGTTCACTAGCAACGTATAACATTAAAGGACCTGCCGTCGTGGCAACGTCTGGAACAGAAATTTTACCTTTCAAATCAGCTGACCATAAGTCATCCCAGTTCTTAATTTCTTTGCCTAATTTTTCTTTGTTGTAAACAATCCCGATACTGTTTACAGCAATTGGTACGCCAGCACCACTTTCAAAAACCTCTTTTGCTCCCGGCGTTAACTGACTTAAATTAGGTACTTCTTTTTCTGTAATTTTTTCAAATAACCCTTCTTTTCCACCTTGTGCTGCATTTGCTTGTGCTAATTCAATAACATCAATTCCCGCATTGGGATTATTTTTTAATTTCGTAAAGCGGTCTGCGCTATTGCCTACTTCTAAGGTAACTTTCGCTTCATTCTCTTTTTCAAACGGAGCGATGATGTCTTTTTTGACAATATCTTCACTTAATCCGAAAGTTGAAACGACTAAAGCATTACTTCCACCTTTGCTCTCGCTTTTCGTAGTTGCTTCGCTGTTTCCACAAGCAGTCATTAATAACGTTGCAGCGACTAATGTTCCTAAAATTACGCGTTTTTTCATTTTTAAATCTTCCTCCAAAATGGTTTTTATTTTTCTAAAATAACTAATTTCTCAGCTGGAAAAGCCAAGTGAATGGTTTCGTTTGTTTCATATAACTGTTCACTTGTTCCATTAACCAGCAATGTACCTAACGCTGTTTCCACTTCATATTGATAGCTTTTCCCTAAAAATGTTCGGACAGCGACAGTACCTGCGACAGTATTAGTAGCAGCTTCTGAAACAATCTCGATGTCCTCTGGACGAATCGTTGCCACTGTCGTTGTAACATTTGGTTCAGGATTAGTCGTTTTCACTATTTGATCTGTTTGTGTCCGATAATGACCATCTTCCATTTTTTCAACAGAGAAAAAGTTTTCAAAACCGATAAATTCTGCAACAAACTTAGTACGAGGCAAACGATAAATCGTTTCTGGTGAATCATATTGTTCAATCACGCCATTATTCATAATGGCCACTTTATCTGAAATAGAAAAGCACTCTTCTTGGTCATGTGTGACAAAAACTGTCGTAATGCCTAATTGTTGTTGAATCCGTTTGATTTCAATCCGCATTGCCACTCGTAATTTTGCATCTAAATTACTCAACGGTTCATCTAGTAGTAATAGTTTAGGTTCGATAATCAGAGCACGTGCTAGCGCAACCCGCTGTCTTTGACCACCAGATAATTGTTTTGGATAACGGTCTCCCAAGCTTTCTAAACCACATACTTTTAGCATTTCCGCGACTTTTTGGTCCATGGTTTGTTTGCTTTCTTTGCGTAATTTCAACCCAAAAGCCACATTTTCTGCAATCGTTAAATGGGGAAATAACGCATAGCTTTGAAAAACCATCCCGAAGTTTCTTTTATGGACAGGAACCTTTGTTAGTTCTTCTTGGTCAACGAAAAACTGTCCGTCGTTTGGCTTAATTAATCCAGCAATCACTCTTAGCGTAGTCGTTTTACCACAACCACTCGGTCCTAATAAAGAAACTAACTCTCCTTTTTCCATTGAAATATTTAAATCTTTTAAAATATCTTGTTTTCCGTCATAGCTGACGCGAATATCTTTTAAATCTACAAAAGTCAAAATTTTCTCCTCTTTCTATCTCGTGCTTCTTCCATGTTTTAGGCAATGGAAGCTAGTCCCAACGTTTTTTCAATTAAAAACATTAAGCCCATTGTTAGTAGCATCAACAATACAGAAATTGCTGAAACAGTTGGATCATAATTGTATTCCATATAACTTAATAAAGAAGTAGGCAGCATCGTCACACCGGGACCTGATAAAAACATCGATACAGGAACATTGTTAAACGAATTGACAAATGCTAACATAAAGGCTGCAAAAATTCCCGAAGACACATTGGGTAAAACAATTTGAATGAAAGCTCGCAATCTTGTACAACCTAATGTCCAAGCTACTTCTTCCATTGAATAATCTAGTTGTTCCATACTTGACCCAACCACTCGAATAATATAAGGCAAACTAATTAAAAAATGCCCCATTAATAATCCTTGAAAGACAGGCAAACCTAATTTAATAACAATATATTGAAATAACGTATACCCGACCACAATTCCTGGAATCACAGTTGGGGATAAGAAAAAGCTTTTAATAAAGTTGCGCCCGCGAACGGAATAACGTGCCAGCGCATAGGAAGCCGGAATCCCTACTATTAATGCTAAAACAGTCGCTAATACCCCAATCAACAAGCTTAACTTAAAACTGTCCATAAACGTTTCCGATTGTAATGCTTTGGCGTACCAATCTAAAGTAAATCCTTTAATCGGAAATTGAATCGCTGCGGCTGTTCCAAAAGAAGTCACCACAATCAAACATAATGGTAAAAATAAAAACAGAAAAACTAGAATTGCAATAACAGATAGTCCTTTTTGCTTACGCATGATTTGCTTCTCTCCGATCTACTTTCTTAGCGACCATGTCTAGGCCTTTCATCACAATTAATGTTGTTAAAATCATAATAAATGCAAGAACACTCGCCGATTGCCAATCACCTAAAGTATTAGCCTTTTGATATAAGAAGGTCGACATCATCATTTTTTGGTTACCACCTAACAGCTGTGGCGTCGTATAAGCCGTTAAAGTTCCTGTAAACACTAATATACTTCCTACGATGGTGCCTGGAATTGATAAAGGTAAAACAATTTTCCGAAAAGCCGTCATTGGATTGGCGCCTAGCGTCTCAGCCGCTTCTAGCATTTCTCCTTCAATGTTTTCCATAACCCCAACTAAGGTCATAATCATTGTCGGTAAAAATAAATACACTGAACCGATAATAATTGCAAATTCTGTATACAATAAATTCAGCGGTTGCTCAATTAAGCCTGTTTTTAATAACAACGTATTCACTACACCGTTTTTTCCTAAAATGTTAATCCAAGCAAAACTTCGAATAACTGAGTTGGTTAATAGTGGAAACAAGGTCATAGCCATTAAAAAGCCACGCCATTTTTTGGAAACTCCAGCAATAAAGTATGCCGTTGGAATGCCCAACACGATTGAAATCCCCGTCACAATTAACGAAACTCTTATCGTTCGCCAGAAAATTGAAACATTATAGTCATCTTTAAAAAAAGTAACATACTGATTTAGTGTCAAGCCATGATCAGTAAAAATGGTTGGTAAAATGCTAGTAATTAATGGAATCATTAAGAAAAATAATAATAGTACTAGCCCCGGTGCCACAATTAAATAAGGAACTTTCTTGTTCATTCGTACACTCCTCGTTCGTTTTTTCACTTCATCAGTATACGCAAGGAAAACGTATATTTCAACACATTTCCATCTTTTTGTTCGTTTTTAAACCCGAACGTTCGTATATTTTTCCTAAAAAGGTTATTAAAAAATAAAACACGAACATTAAACAAAAAAACACAAACAAGACCGTTTGTGTTTTTTGTCAACTTTTTTATTTATCACTTAATTTTCTTGGAACGTTTGATCCTTTTCCATCATTTTCACTATAATACCATCTTGATACACCTGATAATATCCGAACAATTCATTCTCTTTCGAGACACTATTCTTTTCAGATCTAATTTGAACAACATAACTTCCTTTATTTGACTGCTTAAACGTATAATGAAACGCCGAGTCATTAGTTGGTATCCCTAAACCATTTTGTAAAAATTCAATCGCTTCCTGTTTAGTATAAGATTCTGCTTCTAATTGCGTTCCTAAATGCGGATTTTTTTGATCGACAAATTGTCTTACTTTGTCATTATTAGCAGACTTTTCTGTAACGACTTCCTGTTGTGAATCCCTACTTCCTGAACAGCCAGATAATACAAATAAAATCACCAACAACCCCAAACACTTACTCAAAGTTTTCTCCTCCTCTCCCTTTTTATTAGTGATACCTGATGATTTCTTTTATATTTTAGCATGCTTGATATAACGAATGGTGCTCAAAAAAGACAGAATCAACAAGTAAAAATTGTCGACTCACCTTTCTCAACTAATATTAAAAACTATTTGTCTCAATATTTTCGAATTCCCTGTAAATTACTGATAAATAAAAACAGCTCTTTTTGCGTATACTTATATTATCAGCCCCTAAAGGAGGAACTTTCTTGAATAAAAAAAATCTACTCACTTATCAATCAATGGCAGCCTTGTTTCTAATATTCAGTCTCTTTACTTTTGACCCATCGGTTTCTTTTGCCACTCGTTCTGGAAAAACGCCTGTTTCAGTTGAGCTAGAACTTGGAGAGCTGCCTGGCGACGAATCGGTTGACGATGCCATTGATCCTGATTTAGAAAATCCTAACACTAGTTTTGACTTGCTCTTCATTCCGAAAGAATTTACTTTTGAAACCCAAGCGATTTCTGGTGATTTAACAGCAGTTCCTATACGACCTTCTGAAGGTAATACTCATACAATGAGACACTTCGGGATGGGGGATGTTCGCGGAGCCTTAACTGGTTGGCATGTCACTGCTGAAATCCCACACATGCGAAACGAAGCTCATTCTTTACTAGGCATCATTACGTTTCAATTAACAGGCGGCTATGCCCGCTACGACAAAACGTTAAGGCGTTTCTTTATGACAAATACAATGTATGGACTGGATTTTTCAGAAGATCCTGCTGCACCCGACTTCCCGACCAACCCAATTATTATCGGTAACGGTGCGATTTTAATGAGTAACGCTGGTGATAGAAAAGGACAAGGCATGTGGAGTGGCCGCATGACCGATATTTCTCTTGCAATTCAAACCCCTGTTTCACAATTATTTCCTGGCGCATATACAGGTTCGATTATCTGGAATTTAATCTCTGGACCTGCATAAAATAAAGAAACGCTTAGAAAACTAGCGAAATCACTACTCTTCTAAGCGTTTCTTTATATCATAAGGACTATTTGCTCCTTCTATTCGTCTAAACATACTTTACCGCTTTTCGTTTAACGAATCACTTGGCCCCAGCGGTAATCAAACTGATACTCTTGGTTGCCATTATTCAAATTAATTTTGTATAAATAACGCGGGACTTTAATGAACAACGCATCCTCTACTTGAAAAGCTTCAATAGGTACATTTTCTTTAGTTAAAAGCAACGGTGTTTGCCACTCGTATGTTTTTTTCTGCCAATTGTACAAGCCAACTATCGCTTGATTACTTTGTCTTTTCTTGTATGACAGAACATAATAATTTGCTTCATCTTTCTTGCCTAGTAAAACTGGTGCTATTAGTTGCTCTTCTAGTTTTCCTTGCACTGTTGTACGCTCTTCCGATGACAGCTCTTGACCAATTTGACTCTCATTTGAATCTACCGTCCATTTAGGCGCTTCTTGTGTTTGAAAGACTTCTTTGAAAGTTGGGTCTTGTTTTAACTGCCAATTTTTCAAATCTAATTGATAATATCGATTGTTTAATCCATAAATATAGAGATAGCGATTATCCATAAAACGATAATCAACGAAATCAGAGCTTAAATAGTCTTTTAATTCAGGGAATTTCTTCACTAAATCCGCTTCGGAAAACTGTTTTTTCCCTGTTTTTGTATCGAGTAAGTAAATGGCCTCGTTATCAGCATTATTCAAAACCACATATTGATCCGTTTGACCAATTAAATAATCACGCCAGCCTAAACGTTTACTCCACATTCGTTCGCCCGTCTGACTATTAACAGAAATCACTTGGAACAATGAGTTACTAGTGCTAATGCCATTCGTTCGTCCATTTGGGATAATCATTCGCTCAATTGAAGTTAAGCCTTTCGTTTTTTCAGAATAAAACGTCGCACTTTTCTCTTCAATCGTTACTGAACGAAACATTCCGAAAAAGATTAAACCAGCAAAATGTACCACTGCAAGATAAACCAACAAAATTAACGCATAGGGAACCAGTCTCCTTGTACTCCGCCTTCTTATTAAGGAAATAACCAAAATACCACTAATTACTATAAAAATAATTGCTACAATGATGACAAAAATATCATGATAGAGCCAACCAGATAATTGCCAACTTCTATAAAGTGTGTCCATTACGCCATCCTTTCCAATTGTTATTTGCTTATTATAAAAAGGATACTATTTTTTTTTGAAAAATAACAACAAAAAGCGACGAACAGCAATAAGCCCATTCAAGTTGACTAACTAGGTCAACTTGAATGGGCGTGGAGAAATGTGCCTTGTTATTCAGTTATTCCGCTTCTTCAATTGCAGACAAAGCTTTTGCAATATCAATTTCTTTATTCCGATAATCAGCATCATGAACTGGAAAATGCTGCCGCAATTCTGCTGCTTCCATCCACGAAACAGTCCCTTGTTTAATGCCAAAATCAAGAATGTGCCCACCAAATTGGTGATCCTCACTGATAAAGTGCAAATGAAATCCTGCAGCAGAAGCACCATGAAATAATTTAGGTGTAAAGAACCCTACAACTGTTCCCTGAATATTCTCCGCTGTAAATTCAGGTTGATTGCGTGCTGCTTCTACAAATGGTGGATATGGTTTTTCTTGTTTAGGTGCCACACGGACATGCATCTTCGCAAAAAGACCGCTAATTTTAATTGCCGCAAAAAAATTAGGACTAATTTTTTCTAAAATTTGTGCTTTAATATTTTCATCGGTTTCCGTTGATACAGGGAATGCGCCATCTTCTTGAAAACGAGTAACTGCGGCATATGGCGTTAATTCTTCGCCTTCTAAAATAGTAATTTCGCCAGTTTGATTCGCATGATACAATATACCGTCCAATAAAATAATTTCGCCATTTGAGCCTTCTAATGTCCCAATTCCAAAATCACCTTGCGTGAGTAACGTACCAATTTCTGCCGTTCCTGCCATCAAACTTTCCATTAAACCGCCTAGCGTACCATGTTGATAAACATATTGTTCGCTCATTTTTCCATCTCCTAATAAAGTTGATCTGGTAACAATGTTTTACCTAATTCTTGATTATCTGAATAATCCACAGGAACATCAATAATCACTGGGCCTTCTGTTTGCATTCCTTCTTCTAAAGCTGCGGCAAATTCTGCTTGTGAATGAACTCGAACCCCTTTGGCTCCAAAAGCTTCAGCATACTTCACAAAATCAACTGGACCAAAATCTACGCCAGAGGATCGATTATATTTCATTTCTTCTTGGAATTTAACCATATCATAACTACCATCATTCCAAATAATATGCACGATATTTTGCTTTAAACGAACCGCTGTTTCTAATTCTTGCGCCGAAAATAGGAAACCGCCGTCCCCAGAAACAGAGATAATTTGTGTATTCGGACGAACCAGCGCAGCCGAGATTGCCCAAGGCAAAGCGACACCTAATGTTTGCATACCGTTACTAAATAATAAATGACGCGGTTCATAACTTCTAAAGTGGCGAGCCATCCAAATGTAGTGACTCCCTACGTCAACAGTAACTGTCATTTCATTCGTGGTTTTTTCTTGAAGCGTTTGAACAATTTCTAATGGATGTAATCGATTTTCAATTGTACTTGTTTTTACTTCTTTAATCGTTAATTTTTCTTGAAGCGTTTCTAAATAATCTTGAGCATCTTCTGTTAATATTGGTTCACTAAATGCTTCTGATAATTTCAAAATATTTTTAGACATATCACCAATTAGCTCTTCTTCCGGTTGCATATATTGATCAATTTCCATTTGAACTTCATCAATAACAATAACGCGCGCATCTTTTTCTGCGTTCCAATTACGTGCTTCATATTCAATGGGGTCATAACCAATCGCAATCACTAAATCACTTCTTTTTAACAAACGGTCCCCAGGTTGGTTTCGAAATAAACCAACACGCCCAAAGAAATGTTCTTCTAATTCTTTTGAAATAATTCCTGCTCCTTGGAACGTTTCCACTACTGGCAAACCAGTTATAGCAACCAATTCACGAATGGCTGCGGTAACTTTTCGTGCAGAGGCCCGCATTCCTAAAAGTAAAACAGGTAATTTCGCTTGCTTGATTCGTTCAGCTAAAGCTGCGATTGTTTCTGCTGATGCATGGCCCAGTTTCGGAGCCGACAAAGGCTTAATTGCTTCGCCTGTCACCGGACTATCTGTGACATCTTGTGGGATCGATAAGAATGTTGCGCCTTTTTTCGCTGTTTTGGCGATACGGTAAGCATTGGCAATATTTTCAGATAATGTTTCTGGATCTTGAATTTCTGTACTGAATTTTGTTATTGGACTAAATAATGCAGCATTATTCATGCTTTGGTGAGTTAATTTTGACAAATCGGACCGTTTCACCTGTCCAGCCAATGCTAAAACAGGGTCCCCTTCTGCAGTCGCAGTTACTAACCCAGTTGCTAAATTGCTGGCACCAGGTCCACTAGTTGCAATAACTAAGCCAGGCTCTCCCGTCAAACGACCAATCCCTTGTGCCATAAAGGCAGCGTTTTGTTCATGTCGAGCTAAAATTAATTCTGGGCCTTTGTCAACTAATGCATCAAAAACCCCATCAATTTTTGCACCGGGAATCCCAAAAATATAGGGCACTTCGTGATTGATTAAACTTTCTACTATGATATCTGATCCTTTTTTACTCACTGTTATACCTCCAATTAAAATCTGTACTAATTACAAATACAAAAATACCACTAAAATTCTAATTAATCAACAATGAAACACCTTAAAAACGTGTAATATACTAATTCGCATATTTTAATAGAATTGAGATATTTCAAAAGATTAAGCAAAAATAATGCAAAATACCTTAAAGTTTTATAGTCTTTTAACAATTATTATATACTTCTTCACTAAAAATTAGTAAGATTAACCTATAAGAAAAAAATCACAACCTGTGATAAATTATTGGAGGAAAAATATGTCAAAAGGGAAGAAAATTTTTGCCATTATCTTTGGAATTATCTTGGTTCTATTTCTTGCAGTTGTTGGAATGGGAGCAAAACTTTATTGGGATGTTTCTAAATCAATGGATAAAACCTATGAAACAGTAGAACGATCTAAAAAAAGTCAGGTCAATTTAAACAATAAGGAACCTTTTTCTGTTTTATTATTAGGGATTGATACAGGCGATGATGGGCGTGTCGAGCAAGGTCGTTCGGATACAACAATTGTTGCAACAGTTAATCCTCGTGACAAGCAAACAACCTTAGTCAGTCTTGCTCGCGATACCTATGTTGATATTCCAGGTCAAGGAAAACAAGATAAATTGAATCACGCCTATGCTTTTGGTGGGGCATCTTTAGCAATGGACACAGTTGAAAACTATTTAAACATACCTATTAATCATTATGTTTCAATTAATATGGCTGGTTTAAAAGAATTAGTCAACGCGGTTGGTGGAATCGAAGTGAACAATAATCTGACTTTTTCTCAAGACGGATATGATTTTACGATTGGTAAAATTTCATTGGATGGTGAACAAGCACTCTCCTATTCAAGAATGCGTTACGAAGACCCTAATGGTGACTACGGCCGCCAAGAACGTCAAAGAAAAGTGATTGAAGGCATCGTCCAAAAAGTCTTAAGTCTTAATAGCGTGAGCAACTATCAAGAAATTTTAACAGCTGTTTCTGATAATATGAAGACAGATTTAAGTTTTGATGACATGAAAAAAATTGCCTTAGACTATCGCAGTGCCTTTGGTAAAGTGAAACAAGACCAACTTCAAGGTACTGGTTTTATGCAAGATGGTGTTTCCTACCAACGTGTGGATGAACAAGAATTAAATCGTGTCCAACAAGAGTTGAAAAATCAATTGAATAACTAAGTAAAAGCATGTATCAGACAATAAAATACGTCTGATACATGCTTTTAAAATCTTAAATCGAACTATCCTTACTCAAAAATCAATTCGTTGTATTTTCCAATGATTTATTCCGTATAACACTAGTATGCTTACTAAACAATAAAATAATTCATTCATCGTTCCTGAACCCATTCCTAAAAATGTTAAGATGTAAAAAGGGGACTGCAAAAGAATGCCCAATCCGATGGTTGATGCTCCAATATTTATTAATATAGGAACAACCATCATCAAAACTAAATTAAAGATCGTTAAAGTCACTCCCTGTATATGAAAGAATAAATACATTGTTATACCTAAAACTAAGTAGAATAACGGCAACAATATATAAGAAGCTAATAGGACAGTCAACACTTTCCATGAAACAGCTACTGAAAGAACCATGCTTAAAAGAGCACAAACACCGATTAATAAAAATCCTGCTAACAAGCCCAAACATAGTCCACAAATCAACAGCGAGAACAAATAAAGATGGCGACCTTGCCTCGTTTTAAAATAATAATCACTAATTCGTGAGCCTTGATCGTCAACAACAAAGGACACTACTAAAATCGGTGATAGCAAGCTGTTAATAAAATTCATCGCACTGATATAATCATTTACATCAAACATATCGCCAAAAAAATAATTTAAAAATGGTGGAACTAACCCTAAAATGGCAAACATAATGAGATAGCTTCCAGAAAACCAAAAAATTCTGCGCTGAATATCTTGTTTTAACACAGCTTTTACTTTCATCTCTTACTCCCCTTCTACTAATGAAAAATAAACATCTTCTAAATTTAGTGCATGTTTTTTCATTTCTAATGGAATGATGTCGTTTAAAACCAACTCTTTCAAGAACAACGGATAATCTGCTTCCGAAATTAACCAAAGAGGATGTCTTTGTTCTACGCCATCAAAAAGAGCACTAATTTCACTCACTTTGTCTTCGTTTTCTTCATCAAAGGTAAATTGATAGACTGATACTTCTTTTCCTAAAGTGACTGTTTGAATAATTGCTCCATTTTTAATAAAATACGCTCGATCGCACAACTTATCTAGATCCCCTAAAATATGACTGGAAATGACAATCCCTATATGTAACTCTTTTGCTAAGTGCTTTAGTGTCTGAATGGTCGCTTGTACGCCATCTGGATCTAAACCGTTCATTGGTTCATCTAAAATAAGCAGCTCATTTTTGTTAATTAAAGCTAACGCCATTCCTAAGCGCTGCTTCATACCTAAAGAAAAATCTTTGACTTTCTTTTTCCCGTAATTTTTCATATCAAATAGTGATTCTACGTAATCAACTGAATAACTCTCTTTTGAAAGAGCACGAAAATAATTAAGATTTTCTCTTGCTGTTCTATTTGGAAAATATTTAGGTCCATCAATTAAAACACCAATCCGTTCTTGTCCAACGACTTTACCTTGAAAATTAACAATTAATCCACTCATGATTTTCATTGTAGTCGTTTTACCTGCACCATTTGGACCAATTAAACCTACAATTTCACCTGGTTCTACAGTAATTGAAATATTTGTTAGAATTTCTTTTTTATCAATGGTTTTTGAAATATTTTCTAATTGCATTAGCAACACTCCTTAACTACAATTTTTTTCAGCCTTTAGTTCGTAATAGCAAAACAAGCCAATCCCTATTAATTTAACACTAATTACTACCATACCAAATGCAACCATTACTACCCGCTCCTTTCTATACTTTCAATTACTAGCATAGCAAGAAAAATAATCATTTTTTAGTGTAAAAAAATCCGCTATTTGGAAAAAAAATAAAAGAAACAGCGCCGGCAATTATCCTTCAGCGCTGTTCCTAAACTGACTAAAATTGTCTGTTAGCCAATGTTGCTTTTGTAAGTAAACAAAATTAATAGTAGTCGATATGTTATTAATTTAAAATGTAAAGCTCGCAAAAAAGTAGCTTTATTTATCATTGCAATGGGTTATTTTATAAAGAATTTTCTCTAAATTCCGCCAGTTGCGTTCTGTTGGTATATTTTTCATCAGTAGTAAAGTCGTTCCTTTTGTATCAAAATAATAGTTAGAAATCACTAAATCGACTTCAGATGCATCTACTTCATAATCATAAAAAGCCAAGGGATAAGCTTTACCAAAATAATTTTTTATTTTATTCATCAACCATAATCGATGAGTATGATGTAAATCGTCTGCAATTAAAATCTTAATGGGCGTCAATTTCTTTAACAACAAATCATAATAATCTAAAACATAGTAATAGTTTAAGAAAAGTTGTTCCCAATTTTTTAAAATTTCTTTGACCTCTTTTGTTGCCTGCTCTTGCAAATCTCGATGAAAGTTCTCCATCAGTTGGGCTATTTCCGTATTTTGTCTTTTAATTTCATTAATATAAGACTGATTGAAAAATAAATCAGTATTACCGAAAAAGAATTGACTTCGCTCGTGGAATGCCACAAAGTTAAAAATTAATTCAGAATCTGACAAATCCAATTGAAATTGATAGTCTTTTTGCGTGAGGTTATTTAATAGCAATACAGCTTGGTAAGACGTAGTATGATGCAATTTATGTGCTAATGCATGACTAACTTCATAGCGAGGATTACCATCAATCACTCCAAACGAGTAGATAATTCGATATATAAAATAGATCTCTTCTTCAGGCAGCGATAAGTTACACTTCTTCAGCCACATTTTTACTAAAGGAAAAGCTTTATCAGAATCAGCTACCTGTTTAATTTCATCTAAAAGTTCCACTCTTTTTTGTGGTGCACGTTCTAATACAATTGCTAGCCAATAAGAAAAAATTCGTTTCGGCAAACGTAACAATTCAATATCGTATACCTCTTCAAATTGTTCAATATATTGTTCAATCAACTTTTCAGAAATCGTAAATGGCCAGTCACCTGTACGTGAAGATTGCCAATAAAAATAATAATAAAAAGAACGACTCATGCTTTCTTGATTCTCTAGTTCTAAAGAGAACGTATGAAAGGTCATTTGATATCTTTTAAAATATTTTACTAATAATTTGGCATACCGAAAAACAGTCGAAACACTTGTAAATTGCGCATCTGCATAGTCTTCTAAATTTCTGTCTGGGTATTTGTACATATAATCAATCAAATTGAAATTATAAGATTGACGATAGTAATGCAAGTAAACATTATAGATAGGAAAATTAGCATCTTTATACATATAAAATCGTTGATTATTTTCATTTTTCAGTACAATTTTCCCATTAAATTGTTTAAAAATGTCTGATAATTCTTCTACATACAATAGAATAGATTTTGAAGAAACATTCAGTAAGTCTTTTAAATCTGCAATGGTTCGCCACTTGTTTTTTTCTAAGAGATAGTTAAATAGACGAATTTTCTTTTGAGAAGATTTCGTTAAAAATGTATGCACTTTATCAACCTCCTGTATTTCTAAATTTTTATAAATAACTTAGTCATATTAATTATACGACTTTCTTTTTGCAAGAGGTAAATTTTTGCCCCCAAAAAAACAGGTGCTAAAGAAGTTCCTTAGCACCTGTGCTTGATTTCAATTGATTCAATTATTAAGTCATGTTTAATGGAAATTTTATCTAGGTTTAAATAGGGGCATCTTCTAAGTTCCAAACTAATTGACCTTGATAGCTACCCGCGACATCGCTTGGAACTAAAGTTAATTCAAGTGTATTTGCTAAATTCAACATTTGACTTCCACTGCCACTAGCAATAGTTTGTTCGACGTCATTAATCGGTGTCCGTTTGCCCTCTTTAATAAAGCTTAAACCTTTTGACAATGTTTGATTATTTTGATTTTTCATCATTTGTTGCATTTTAACTTTGACTTTCCATTGACTTTTATCTAACTGGCTTTCATCAGTGATAGCCAGTTCTGCTTCTTGTGGCAACTTGACATAGCTATCTTTTACAGGGATTTCTTGTTGTCCAAAAGAAAGAACGTCAGGTAATTTTAATTGCGGCCCCTTTTCCAGACTGACTATCTTTTTTTCATTATTTGAAACTTGTCCAGTTTCATTCATTGCGTAAAATTCAACTTCTTGGTCAAGCCAATTATCTGGTATCTTCATTTTCACTTGATCGTCAACAGTCTCTGGTGCTGTTGGATACTCTTTTACTAATTGTTCCTCTCCACCGAAACGTGCCATTACGCGAATCGTTTTTCCTGCTTCGTGTTTTAAAGAATACGCCACCTCAGCTTCTTTAGTAAAGCGAGAAACCGGTATTGCCTCTCCTGAATTTTTCAATTGAAATTCCAAATTTTTACGATACCGATGAACGATTGTTTGTTCTTCTTGTTTAAACGTTCCTTGATCTTGTTCCACTGGATTTTTAACTGGATAATATCCAGGGATTTCAGGATACTCAGATGATACATCAAATGCTTGTGTTAAAATACCTGGCTGACTCATTGGCTCTTTCAATGGTTGATTATTTTCGTCGACAAAAAGAAGATTCACTTTGCTGTTATAATTCACTTTCAACATGCCTTCGGTCGCTTGATTAAACACTTTATCTCTATTGGTGGCCTTTGTTTGGATTGTATAAGGTAATGTCAGATTTCCTTCTGTATCAATGAAACGATTATCTACTGCTGGGGCATCTTCACGCCATTTCACGGCGACTGTATAAAGTAAAGTCGTGGCAGTTAACCGGCTATCTTGTGGTTGTAAGGCAGTTAATACTAATTCTTCGCCCTGCATCTCTTGTGAGAACAAAGCCGTTACATCTTCACCATTAAAGTTTTGAATGTTGATATTACCTGGCTCGTATTGCTGTGATTGCAAGAGATTTGTTAAGTTAAAACGTACTTCTAAATTACTTAATTTACGATCCTCTGCAACATTCGGCATGATTTGTTGGGCCTTTAATTCACTAACAGGTTGCGGCTTCTCTAACGTTAAAGAATTTGCTAAGGCCCCGCCAAACTCAGGTTTTGCCACAAAGTCTGTACGATAAGGAATTTCTAATGGCTGATTGTTATTCCAATTTCGATAAATAAAGGTTAATTTTTCTTTTGGTCGAGTTAAAATTTGTAGCTGTTGCTTTTGACTATTGATGGCATCGGTTTCCGTTTCGTTATGATAAGTTACCCAATAACCACCACTTTCATCATTCCATGTTCTAGAAAAGTTATTCGTCGGTTTGCTCGCATATAGTAATTCCAAAGGGAAATATATACCAAAATAGTATTTTTTACTTAAATCATACGTATTAAAAGAGGTTTTTAATTGTATTGGTTGGTTTTCTTCGTCAAAAAATTCATACGTCACTTTTACATCTCCAAGGAGAGATAGTGTTAAGAAACGCTCTTTTTCAAAAAAGATTGTTCCCCCCGCACGACTTGGTAAATTTTTCAATATTGAAACTTTAACGCTGACTTTTTTGCCTTGATACCACCCCACATTACGAATCATGGCACTACCTACAGGAGAATTTTCATCAACTGTCAATTGACTACTGTTCGCATTGCCTTCAAGTGGAATAACTTCTGTTTCTGCCCCTGATTGCATAACAAAAGTATGGGAAGTCGGTGTATAGACACCTGGCAAGGCCTTAAAGTAACCATAATCAGACAATTTTGTGTTATTTGAAATTTTCTTGACTAACTCAGTTGCTTCACCAATTTGCGGTCCTAAAGCAAACCCAATCAACGTGATTATAAAAACGAATGAGGTTTTAGCAATCTTATTCATCTGCTTTCCATCCTTTCTTTCGTCTTCGAGCCACTACAAACAGGATGATGCTTATAAGAAGTAAACCGATAGTTAGTAATTCCAATTGCTGTTTTTCTCCCGTATTGGGTAAAAGTTGATTGATTAATCCTTTATCAGAGTTAATCGTTTCTCGATTGGGTTGTTTGGCTTCATTAACTGGGGTTATTTTTTCAAAAGGCACTACCTGATCCTTATAATTTTTCTGATAAAATGTTATGCCTACTTCTGAATCTACTTGCTGCGCATGTACACTATTAGCACTTGCTAAAAAAAAGAGTGCTAGCATGAACACAAGATACCCACTTCTTTTTTTCATTTTAAAGCCTCCCTATTTATGATTTATTTTGGCGTAGTTTTAAAATATAAATAAATAACGCCAAAATAATTAAGATACAGCTTCCTATCACAAGATACAGAAGAATATTCGAAGCAGGTCGGGTGACTTTGACTGCCTCCTCATTCAATTTTTCATCTTCACCTTTAATTTCAAACGCTTTTTTCAATGTCCACTTTTTACTGTTTTGATCTTCCAACTGAATCGTCAACTCATATAAACCTTTTTTTAAGGCTTCATCATTCCAACTAATTGGAAGTTCAAATTGACTACGTGGTGCCACAGAAATTTGTTTTGATAACTCACGAATTTTCTCACTTTTTCCTTTTTTAGTAACAAAGGCGTTCATTTTCAATTGGCTCATTAAAACTGGTTCTGAATTTTCAATTGTCGCGAACAGTGTTAAATAACCATTTTCTAAACCTGGTTTCACCTTTGTTAACTGAAATGCTGGTTCCATTTTTTTATTTTCAACAACAAGTTTTGCTCCGATTGTGTAAGCAAATTTATTCGTTAAACTAAATCCTTTTATTTCCTTCTCTTTTCCATCTGTTAATTCATAACAATAAAATCCACCTAAAATCGTTCCTTCAAAACCATTTTTAGGGACATTTAATTGAAATGAAACTTCTTTTGTTTCTTTTCCTTGTAATTCGACTGTTTGTGACGGCGAAATCAATTCTTCAAATGTAGGACTACCTAATAATTTTTTTCCATGTTGCGAATAGTCTAAAGCGCCATTTTTATTGGTCAGCCCATTATTTGCATCGACACGCACTTTAATCGGTTGATCACTTACATTTTTCAAGCGTAATTTAAACTCTTGTGTGCTTCCAGGGGAGACTTTCAAATCGTAATAACTGACGGAAGATTGCTGGTTTTCTGGTAAAATAGCTTCTGCTTCAAAATTAATCTGATTTTCCTCAGCAGAAGCCGGTGCAGACCACAGAACCAACCAGCTAACTAAACTAAGAAAAAAGATGGGAATAAAAGTTCCCCATCTTTTTAAAGTCTTACGCTGGCGCATCAGATAAACCCCATGTAATCGTTGCTGTGTAGGCTTGTGCTTCAACACCTGCACGTGGTACAAAAAGTTTTACATTTTCATTTTTACCTTTTTCCCCTTGGAATAAGGCAGCCCAGGCGCCTGCACCTTTGCCTTTTTCAGCTGACATTACTGGTTGTAGTGAATCATTTAGTGTTAAACTATTTGATGCAATTGTTGGTGCTTCTGATTGGTTACTTTCTGTAGTTACTTGACCATTTGCCAAGGTTAATTGTGCACCTTTTAAGACGTTTTGATTTGTTACACCTTTAAATTCTGATATGGATGCGGATAGTGCCCAGCCTTCTGCACCTCCACGAGTATCATTAACTTGAACAAATGGTTTTTCATTTTGTGCAAAGTAAGTGGCATCCCCTTGTTGGATTTCTTGTTCACCAAAGCTAATACTTGAAGCGTACGGGATTGATAACGCGCCTTCTGCGCCCGTAGCTGGATCTTCATCTGTATCGCCTGTTGGATCAACGACAGGTTTGACATCTTTCCCAGAACCTGCTTTTAAAGTTACATCAGCTTGCGTGTCTTGTAAGTTTGCTTCATTTGCATAAACTGCTTGTCCTGCAATACTTAATGTTAATGCACTTAATGCAACACTTGCTAAAATTTGTTTTTTCATTCTAAAATTCCTCCTAAAATTTCTTGGTCACTTGCGACCTGCTTTTATTTTTACATCATTTTGAAATTTTAGTAAGAGTAAAAAAATTCTTTGTTTTAGAAAAAAAGTAAAAGTGCGTTGTTATTTTTTTGAAAATATACAAAAAGAACGATACTATTTTTCAGCATCGTTCTTGTCTTGTTTTATTAACGTTCTTGTTTCACCGCTTCTAAAGCCGCTGTATTAATAATATTCCAAGGTTTGTCAAACGCTGGTTGGAAGAAGAAATCCGCATAGGCTAAGTCTTCAATCGTCATTTTGGCTTGAATCGCTAATGAAATAGCATTAATGTTTGCAGTTAAATCTGCTTTTGACATTAATTGAGCGCCTAAAATTTGTGTTGTTTCAGGATCATACACTAATTTAAACCAAGCTTTTTGTTTGTCTGGATTAAAGTCCATCAAGTAGTCTTCTACTACTGTCACCGCTTTTGTTTCTTTTCCTAATTTTTGAGCCATGACTTCGTTAATCCCTGTTGAAGCAAATTTATAATCAAAGACGGCCAAGCCAGAAGATCCTTGAACACCAGGGAAAGGTTTAACTGGTTCCTCTAGGTTTTTCACAGCAAAGCGACCTTGTTTACGAGCATTCGTTGCTAAGGCAATATTTACTTCTGTGCCTGCAGGATTGTATTTAATTAACGTAGCATCCCCTACTGCAAATACATCTGGCTCACTTGTCCGCATGTATTCATCCGTCTTGATCAGGCCATTCGGATGTAATTCCAAGGTACCTTTTAACCAAGCAGTGTTTGGACGGACACCAACCGCTACAACGACCAAATCAGCATCGTACGCATTTTTATCTGTAACGACTTTTTGCACACGACCGTCGCCTTCATAACGTTCAACTGTTTCACCAGTTGCAATGGTAATGTTATTGGCTTCCATTTCTTCTGTTAAAACATCTGTAAATTCTTTATCTAGATATACCCCTAATGGACGATCTAAAATGTCAATAACAGTAACCTTTTTACCGGCTTTTGCAAATGCTTCGGCAGCTTCAATCCCAATATAACCACTACCAATCACAACCACATTATTGACTTCTGGATCTACTGTTTTTTGTTTTAATTTAATGGCCCATTGACGACCACGCATCAAGTAAATATTATCCAAATCTTTACCTGGAATATCTAATTCAAATGGGACAGCTCCGGGACTGATGATTAATTTATCATAATTTTCAACACGTTCTTCACCTGACACTAAATCTTTCACTGTCACTTGATGTTCTTTTGGTTGAATCGCTGTAATTTCAGTATTAGAAAAGACATTCACACCACGACTCTCCATTTTTTCGCCAGTCATATAGCGAACAGAATTAACATCTTTCACTTTTCCTTCTAGGTACAACTGCATGCCACAAGACAAGAATGAGATAAAATCACCTTTCTCATACCATTGAATTTCTGCATCAGGATGAAGATTTAGTAATTCCTCTACCGCTTCATAACCTCCATGTGATGATCCTAAAACAATAACTTTCATCGCTCGTTCCTCCCATATAATATTATTTCTTACATAATAAAGAATATCATATATTCTCAAAAAATAACAAATAATATCCTCTTTTCCATTCTCAATTGAGTTCTTTAAATGAGAATAAAAAGGAGTATCCGCTGTATTCCGCCTCTTTTCAATTACTTTTTTATTTACTAAAAAATAAAAAATACTAAATTCTCCGATACGATTGATAGGGACGCCCCACTTTTAAATAGCTATTTTTACTTTCTAAAAGGTTATTTTTTTCTAGAAACAACACATATTTGCGAACAGAAACATGTGAAAGCTGACTCGCTTCCGATAATTCTTGAATCGTAAAATAGTCGGTAAATTCGTCTATTTTTTTTAACAATAGTTGTAATGTTGCTTGTGTTAGTCCTTTTTCTAAGGACAGGTTTTGAAGATCTTGTTCATTTTTACGTGCGTTTGTCTGTGAAGAATGAAACAATTGGTCCACTTTTGTTTGCGAAAGCTCCTCCGTTTCCAGCGTGAATTGAGCAGCTTTTTTCTGATAGTTTTCGATACTTTGTTGAAATCGTTCAAAAGAGAAGGGTTTAACTAAATAGTCTAAAACGCCTAAATGTAAGCTTCGTTTAACATTTTCCAACTCGTTGGCAGCCGTAATCAGGATAACTTCTGTGTCAATTTTTTCATCTCTAATTGTTGCCAGATAGGTCAAGCCATTGCCATCTTTTAAATGAACATCTAATAAAACAAGTGCTGGTTGTTTTTCTTTCGTTAGTTGTAGACCTTCAGCAATTGTTGCAACCGTAAAAATAGTCGGTTGGTGAATTAATTTTTCAAGATATTTTTGATGTATATATGCAACCATAGGATCGTCTTCAATAATCAATAGGTTCATTTTCCTCTGCTCCTTCGTAATGAACATTTATGCGAATGACAAGCCAATTGTTTTGTTGGTTTTCCCAAGTCAATGTCGCTTCCGCATTCTCTAATAATCTTGCCAAATAAGAAGTGAAAAACTCTTGTTCAAAGCGTTCCAGTTGTTCTTTTGGATAAGCAAACGAATAAATCGTCGTCAAACTTCCTAGCTGATAATCAATGGTTTCAATGATCTCTTCTGGTAACGTTTGCTCCATCAGGAAACGATGAATATAACGGTAGATAGCAATCAAATTTTGCGTATCTTCATCTCGTTTATTTGGTGGAATTTCTGGATAAATTTCAATAGCTAATTGTGTTTTAATTTCTGCAAACTTGATTCTTTCCCCACTTAAAAAACCTGCTAAAATAGGATTCCTAACCAAAATAGCTAAGCGCTGTGCAAATTCCTTTTCTGGTTTCAATAAATCGGCCAGATAATGTTTTAGCGCCTCATAATCTTCTAAATCGACTAAGCCATAAATAACATGCATCTTATTCATAAATTCGTGTGATTGACTTTGTAATGCCGAAGCATATGTCGTTGTGCTGACAAGCTGTTCTGCGACAATAAACGTTTCCGTCGCATTTTTCAGAAAGATAACATGCCCAATTGTTTTTTTACGGACATTAATCGGGGCGATTGAGACGAAATAATCCTGGCCATTTTGACGATAGAATTGCTCTGTTTTTGAATGTACGATTAATTTTTCAGGAGATAAAACCAATGCTGAAAGTTTCTTTCCTAGTAAATTTTCTTCACTATTTGTTATATTATGATACATTTTAGTTGCTTCAATATTTGCTAATAAAATATTTTGATCGGTATCAATCACAAGGATTGCGTCTTTCGTTTCCTCAAGCATGGCGTTTCGCTCTTCTAATAGACGAGCAATTTCTCTTGGCTCTAAATCGTGAAGTTGTTTTTTTAAATAATAAGAAACTACGATGGCTAATATAAAGCCAAAACCAACACTTAAAAGGACACTCACTGTGTAATCATTTTTTGTTCGTTCAATCAATTGTGAAAGCGAGGTCATTTTAATGCCCATTGCCACAACCCCAATTTGTTTTCCTTGATCATAGACTGGGACAAAACCTCGTAATGATTCTCCTAAACTTCCTTGACTAACAGACAAATGTTCCTCCCCTTTTAATGCTCGCACTTCATCGCCACCTTCAAAATGCTTACCTATTTTTTGGCGATCAGGATGTGTTAAACGAATCCCCTGCATATTCATAATCACGATAAAATCCAACTGATGGATTTCACCTAAACGAACCGTATACGCTTCCAATTCATCTGAATAGTGATCATTCTTTAAGGCTTCAATAACATTCGGTTCAATAGCCAACTGTTCCCCGACGGCTAAAAGTGCTTGCTCTTGGTTTTTACGAACTTCTTTAATTGTTTGGACCGTCGTTACTCCGTAAAAGAAAGTAATCATAATAATTAATGTTGCAATAAAAATCACTGATAAGAAGCACCATAATTTCCCGCCACGCTTCATTCCATCCCTCTTTTCTCTTCAAATAAAGTATAGCATAGGAAGATTTGGTTAAAAAACTTTTCTTTAGTTAAATTAATTAAATAATCTACTCTACAGAAAACGTTTACATTATGATGAATATAGATTAAAGTTATAGGAGGAAATAGCATGGAAAAGAAATTGCACGCAACAGCTGCTAATGAAACAGATTGGCGCAACAAATTAACCAAAACGAGGATTGGTTCGGTTACGTTACCTGTTTATCTTGTAACAGCTAGCATTATTCTTGTTACGGCTCTATTAGAACAACTACCAGTCAATATGTTAGGTGGTTTTGCCGTAATTTTAACAATGGGTTGGTTACTTGGAACAATTGGTGGAAATATTCCTATTTTGAAACATTTTGGCGGTCCCGCAATTTTATCTTTATTAGTACCATCAATTATGGTCTTTTTCAATTTACTCAACCAAAATGTCTTAGACTCAACAGATATTTTAATGAAACAAGCAAACTTTCTCTACTTCTATATTGCATGTTTGGTCTGTGGAAGTATCCTTGGAATGAACCGCAAAATTTTAGTCCAAGGTTTAATGCGCATGATTGTCCCGATGGCATTAGGAATGATTTTAGCAATGGGTGTTGGGACCCTTGTTGGAACGCTGTTAGGTCTCGGTTGGAAACATAGCCTTTTCTATATCGTCACTCCTGTTTTAGCTGGTGGAATTGGTGAAGGTATTCTTCCTTTATCCCTTGGTTATAGTGCCATTACTGGATTGCCAAGTGAACAATTAGTGGGGCAATTAATTCCCGCAACCATTATTGGTAATTTTTTTGCTATTATGTGTTCTGGTTTACTTAGTCGTTTAGGAGAAAAACGCCCTGAACTTTCTGGACAAGGTCAGTTGATCAAAATTACTAATTCAGATGATTTAAGTGATGCTTTAGAAGAAGACAAAGCACCAATTGATGTAAAATTAATGGGCGCTGGTGTTTTAATTGCGTGTACCTTATTTATTACAGGCGGTTTATTGCAACACTTAACAGGCTTTCCTGGTCCTGTTTTGATGATTGTTGTCGCAGCCTTTTTAAAATACTTAAACGTAGTACCGAAAGAAACCCAACGCGGATCAAAACAGCTTTATAAATTTATCTCTGGCAATTTTACGTTCCCGTTAATGGTCGGCTTAGGTATGTTATATATTCCTTTAAAAGATGTCGTAGGAATGCTTAGCTGGCAATATTTTGTTGTGGTAATTAGTGTCGTTTTCACTGTTATTGCTACAGGCTTTTTCGTTTCACGCTTCATGAATATGAATCCCGTCGAGGCTGCCATTGTCTCCGCTTGTCAGAGTGGTATGGGTGGGACTGGCGATGTGGCTATTTTAAGTACAGCCAATCGAATGAACTTAATGCCGTTTGCACAAGTTGCGACACGTTTAGGCGGTGCCATTACAGTAATAACAATGACTGCTATTTTTAGAATGCTTTTTTAACCATAAGTGAATTATTTAGGAGGAAAATGATATGTCAACAAAAGATGTAAAAGAATTAGCGATTGAGCAAGCAAAAAAATTTGGGGGAAAATTAGAAGTCTGTCCTAAAGTTCCGATTGAAACAAAAGCAGATTTAGGAATTGCCTACACACCAGGTGTTGCAGCTGTTTCTTCTGCCATACATGAAAAAAAAGAACGCGCCTACGAATTAACAACAAAGAAAAACACCGTCGCCGTTATCAGTGATGGTTCAGCAGTTTTAGGTTTAGGTAACATTGGTCCTGAAGCAGCGATGCCTGTCATGGAAGGAAAAGCTGCATTGTTTAAACGCTTTGCTGGTGTGGATTCGATTCCCCTTGTTTTAGATACACAAGATACCGAAGAAATTATTCAAACGGTGAAATTTTTGGCTCCAACCTTTGGGGGGATTAACTTGGAAGATATCAGCGCTCCTCGTTGTTTTGAAATTGAACAGCGTTTAATCGATGAACTAGATATTCCCGTTTTCCATGATGATCAACACGGGACAGCGATTGTTGTTCTAGCCGCTTTGTACAACAGCTTAAAATTAATCAACAAGAAAATAGAGGACATTCATGTGGTAATCAACGGCGGTGGCTCCGCTGGTCTTTCGATCACAAGAAAATTTTTAGCTGCTGGTGTAAAACATATTATCATTGTTGACCGTACAGGGATTCTGAGCGAAACAGATACAGCTCTGCCACCACACCACGCAGAAATTGCGAAGCTAACCAATAGGGAACACCGTACCGGTGATTTAGCTACTGCTCTTGAAGGCGCTGATGTCTTTGTTGGTGTTTCGGCACCAGGTGTTTTAAAACCCGAGTGGATTCAACAGATGAATGAGCAGCCAGTTATTTTTGCAATGGCTAACCCAGTTCCTGAAATTTTTCCTGATGAAGCTTTAGCGGCAGGCGCTTATATTGTCGGAACTGGTCGTAGTGACTTTCCGAATCAAATTAATAATGTGTTGGCCTTCCCTGGTATCTTCCGCGGTGCCTTAGATGCTCGGGCGAAAAAGATTACGATTGAAATGCAAATTGCCGCTGCCAAAGGTATTGCAAAATTGATTCCCGATAATGAACTCACGCCGACCAATATTATTCCCGATCCATTCCAAGAAGGAGTCGCAAAAGTCGTCGCCGAAAGCGTCCGTAACGCTGTCAAAGAAACAAATTAAAAAGAGAAAAAAGGAACAACCTAACTCCTCTAGAGTTAGGTTGTTCTTTTTAAAATCTGAAACAATAATTTATTATTTAAAACTGATATTAAACTCTTGCATATCTTTTTCAATATAAGCAAGTAATTTTTTATTTTCAAAGAAACGTGTAAAGTAGTACGCAATACGATAATCTTCAACAGCATCTAGTCCTAGCATTTGTTTATTAAACGCTTTTTCGTATAATAAGCAATCTAAAGAGTAAATAGAACTGTGTGTCCGATTAATTTCGATTCCTTTATCACTTAATTCAATACTCTTTGCATAGTCTTTAATTAATGAATAGAATTTTGCGGTATTATAATAAATACGGCATTGCTCTAATGGATAATCTAATTTGAATTCGCTTAGCAATTGTAAAGATTTATCGTAATAAACTTTTGCTTTTTCAATATCATCTTCTAATTCATATAAAATACCAATCGCATTCATGCTCAAAATATTATAAATATTAATATCACGACTAATTTCAGAACCACGATGTAAATAGAATAATGCTTCGCTATTATTTTTCTTACCTAATAAACTCGTAATTCCTTTATAATAGAAAAATTTTGTTTCTAAAATTCTGTTTGAACTTTCGATATCATCTGGATAGTCTTTCAACAAATCATAGGCTTCATCGTGTTTAAAGTAAAAGCATAATTCTTCTACTTTATTTAATAAGCTTTCGAGTTTTTTCTCACTAGAACCTTCGATACATTCTTCCACTTGTAAGTCTAAACGTAGACATACAGATGAGAAAATGTCTAAACTGTCACACACATTTTTGTTTTCAATGTTACTAATTGTTGCTTGTGTACAAATTCCTTTTGCCAATTCAGCTTGCGATAATTTTTTCTTTTTACGCGCTGTTTTGATTTTTTCTCCCGCTACTCTCACAGTCAAAACTCCAATCTTTCTATTTTTTTTGTATTAAACATACCATCATTTTACAGATAATGTTATAATGAAGCTATCATAATAAAGGAGGTGAAATATATGTTTGATTTACTTGCTTTATTAACTGGAATTTCAGTCCGTGGCAATGCACCACACCAATAATTACGTGTTTGTTTAACTGAATTTCTGACGGCTCTACCTATGCCAGTAGGTGGAGCCATTTTTTTATTTAATATTATAAAATTAACAGTATTTCTAAAACCTCATACTTAGTATAACACAAATTATAAATTATGCTAGATAGTTACCAAATTAACGTCATTACAAGGATGTTACGTTTTTACAACATCTTGTAAAACTAGATGTTACTGTCCTTCTTTATCCACCACACTCAACTATAGCGATAGTATCTTATGATAGAAACAACATGTACATTATAACAATTATTATTAAGAAAGCTACTTCTCAATAGGAGAAGTAGCGCTTCTCTCGTTACAGTTTTACTCTTCTTCTTCAGCCATGAATGTATTGAAAACTTCTTCAATCATATCCCATTCAGCGTCTGTTTCAATTTGCTGTAAATCGCCTTCTGTACCTTCTGCGTTTTCCACATATGAGTAAGCTTGCAATTCAACATCTTCATCCTCAGGAATTCCTGCTGGATATAATAAAACATAATTTTTACCGAATTCTTCTTGACCGTCAACAGTTAGTAAGATCTCGTATAATGTTTCATTTCCTTGTTCGTCTACTAAAGTAATGTGTTCATGTCCTTCGTGATCATGATCGTGGTTGTGTTCTGTCATTCTTCTTCTCTCCCTTGATGTATTCAAAGCTCGATAATTATCGGCTATGTGCATCTAAATAATTTTGTAGAATCATTACTGCCGCTAGTTTATCAATGACTTTTTTTCTTTTGGCTCTTGAAGCATCTGCTTGCTCCACCAAGAAACGCTCTGCTTGGACAGTTGTTAATCGTTCATCTTGATAGTCAACAGGTAATTGAAATAATTCTTGAATCTTATCACCATATGCCATAGATGCTTCAGCTCTAGGACCGATGGAATTATTCATGTTTTTCGGTAAACCTACGACAAATTTCGTGACTTCGTATTCTTTCACCAATTCACCTAATCGCTCAAAGCCGAAGTTCTCTTCCTCTTCATTGATGCGAATAATTTCGATGCCTTGCGCTGTCCAACCTAATAAATCACTAACAGCCACACCGACTGTCCGTGAACCTACATCTAGCCCCATGATCCTCATTTGATATCGATTCCGTGGTTCGCTAAGTAATATTTGGTTAATTCTTCCATGATTTCATCACGTTCATGACGACGAATTAAGTTTCGAGCATCTTGATAACGAGGAATGTAAGCCGGGTCCCCAGAAAGTAAATACCCTACTATTTGGTTAATAGGATTGTATCCCTTTTCTTCTAATGCCCGATATACGGTTTCTAACGTTTCACTGATTGCTTTTTTTCGATTATCATCAAAATCAAAGCGTACTGTTTCGTCTGTAAAACCCATTTTACTACACCTCACTTCTACTTTTATACAATTTCATTTTACTAGAAAAGAACCGAAACTACAAACAAAATTTCTTCTCCTTCTCTCTTTTTTGTTATTTCTTAGTCTTTTATTAATAAAGACTCCGCAAAAAAATGACAGCCATCGATAATTTTAAAATTATAAAAACAAATACACAACTTTATAAAACAAGAATAAAGGTCTGCTAAATCGCCAGAATATCACCTTTCCCTTCAATCCATTTTGCGAAAAAATCGACGTTTTTCTTTTGAAAACTTTTAAATATCTATGATTAAATAATATCAGCCTTTTAATGTTACAATTCGCTAACAATCTGTTTACGATGTAAATTTTCAATTGTAGCTGTTATTTATTTCCTCTTTTTGGTTCGTTTGTAGTACACTAGAAGAAAATACATAAAGTGAGGCTTGCTCAATGACTCCTGCTCATTTGGATTTACTTTTAGAAACCTGTTTGTTAGCTGGTAAAATTATGATAGAAAGCGATGCAGAAATGTACCGTGTTGAAGATACAATGAGCCGGATTGCGCTTGCTTCTGGCAACTATCGAATGGTTAGCTATGTGACACAAACTGGGCTATTTGTTGGCATAGATGGAACCTCCACGATTCGTATGGTTCAAGTAATGAAACGTGGCATTGATTTAGAAAAAATCTCTCGTGTGAATCAGCTGTCTCGTGCTTATGTGGCTGGTGATTTTTCTTTAGAGGAATTACTGAATAAACTAAAAGTGATTGATAGTGAACACCGCCATTTTCCAATTAGCGCACGCATTGTTAGTGCGGCCGTTGTCAGCGCTACAATTATGATTCTTTTTGGTGGCGTATGGTCCGATTTATTCTTGACTTTTCTGATTGGTGGTTGCGGCTATAGTCTTTATTATTTTAGTTTAAAGTTTCTCAAGATTAAATTTTTATCTGAATTTTTAGCTTCGCTGTTCATTGGTGCAGCCGCTATTCTTTCAGTCAAATTGGGACTCGGACAATCACAAGATTTAATCATCATTGGTTGTGTCATGCCTTTAGTGCCTGGTGTGCAAATTACCAATGCTCTTCGCGATTTGCTAGCTGGACACTACTTATCGGGTGTTTCTCGTGGGACTGAAGCATTAATGACTTCAGGAATGATTGGTTTTGGCATTGCTTTTGTCTTTCAACTTTTCTATTAAAAGGAGTGACTTACTTGCTAGAAATCGTTTTGGTACAATTTATCTTTAGTTTTTTAGCTTCTGCGGCGTTTGCGATTATTATTAATGTTCCTCGACGATCACTGGTGGCTTGTGGTCTAACTGGTAGTGTGAGCTGGATGCTTTATTGGGTAATCGTTGAAGTTTTTAGTGGGAATGCGGCATTAGGTTCCCTCATCGGTGCTGTCGGTGTTGCGGCAGTAAGCTACCTATTCTCAAAAATATTGAAAATGCCTGTCACGATTTTTAATATTCCTGGTATTGTTCCATTGGTACCTGGTGGCTTAGCTTATCAAGCTGTTCGGAATATCGTAATTGGCAATTATGAAAAAGGCGCCTATTTTACCGTGCAAGCTGTAATGATTGCTGGGGCAATTGCGTTAGGCTTAGTCGCTTCAGAGGTTTTCAATCAGAATATCCGCAGCTTTCGAGAAAAAAGAGAATCTTTGGGTTTTATTCGTCGTAAGCGCAACAAAATTAAAAAATAGATAGCAAAAAAGTTGGTTGCTTCCATTTGATAAGGAAGCAACCAACTTTTTTTAAAAGGAACGATAGACATATTGATTTTTTGGTGCTTGATCTGCTTTGACTTTCTCCACTTGCACAGTTGGTATTTGTCGTTTAAACGGTGGATAATAGGACAACTCAACGGTTCCGGTAATCGTTACCCAATCATTGTTTTGAAATTGCGTATGTTCAGGAAAATGAACCAACAAGCCAAAAACGCCAGAATCAGCGACACAATGAATAATCCCAAAACGGAAGACAAATTGGTCAACACTTTCTTCTCGTTTTGAATTATAGACAAAGCCTTTATAAGAAATCCTTTTCCCTGCAAATTGACTTGGATAATTATAGATTAATTCCATAATTTCCAAATAGTTTTCATCCGTAATTGAAATCACAGATTGTCCATCATATTGTTTCATGGCTTTTGCCATCTGCTTGTCATAATCCGTCTTATTGAAATACATACTTGTATCAGGTTTCAAATATTGCGTTTGCATATCAGGATCCCCTACTGATTCTTTACTTACCGGAAAGTTAAAGCCTTTTGCTTCAACAATTGTTGTATCTAAACTAACTGTCGGAAATAATAAGCCAACAATCAACGGTAAAGAAAGTAGTAAATAGGCAAGCCCTCTTTGGCTGGGTTTTTCCAAATTATGCTGATGGCCATGATGTTCATGTCCCCCATGATGGTGCATGTCTTCATGTTTTTTTTGCATTGATGGATCTGCTTGGTTCCACAAAATCAATTGAACAATCGCCATAATAAAAGCTAAAACCATTGATAAAACAGCTAAGTAATTATAATGAATATTGATATATTGGTTCAGCTCACCTGAAATTTGAAGATACATCATCAACCCCATATATCCAATTAAAATAATAAATCGTATCATCGATTGTAGGCCTCCTTTCTAAACTACTGCCGCATAAATAGTTACGACAAGCGCCACTATCAAAACAAATTGTACAATGAATGACATTTTAAAATAACGTTTCATCATCAATAAATTTTTAATATCTACCATTGGACCAAAAACTAAGAAGGCGACAATTGGTCCTGTGCCAAACAAACTCAAAAGAGAAGAACCAATAAATGCATCTGCTTCTGAACAAAGTGATAAAGTAGCAGCGATGACTAGCATGACTAGAATCGCTAAAATCTTTGAATGGCCCAGTTGCATAAGTGCACCAGTTGGAATATAGGTTTGCATGATTGCTGCCAACAAGGAACCAAAAATTAAATAACGACCCGTATCAAAAAATTCATCAATACTATGGGTTAACGCTGACCAGCCGTTTTTCCAAAATGAACGAGCTTCATCAACGTGTTCATGCGTATGAGCAACCTGCTCTTCTTTAATCTGCGCCAACTCTTTTTCTGTTAAAATTGATTCTTTTCGAAAATAAGCTAACCAAATGCCGATAACCCACGCGACAATCATACTGCCTAAAACTCGCCAAATCACAAATTTTGTTGCGCCACTAAAGGCTACGTATGTTGAGAATAGCACAATTGGATTAATGATTGGTGCCGTTAACATAAAAGCAAAAGCGGTATGTGTTGGTACATCTTTTTTAACAAATTGATGCACAATGGGTACGATCCCGCATTCACAAGAAGGGAAGAAAAAACCTAGGAAACTCCCTACACAAATTGATAAAAATTTATTTTTAGGTAACACTTTTTTTACTCGTTCTGGTGTTAAAAAAACATGTAAAGCGCCTGAAATCAAGCAACCTAACATGACAAAAGGCAATGCTTCGATAATAATCGAAAGAAAAATAGTGCTCATCTGTAAAACAGAGTTTGGTAAAAATTGAAACATCATAGACCTCCCACTAGTAAAAATCTAGTTAACTATACTCCTAACACCAGACAAACACAAGTACTTGTCAAAAAATTAACTAAGAGTTTAAAAGTATTATCACCGATGTCTCTGTCAAACCAGCTGGATAAAAGAACAAAAAATGAGCATGGGACAAAAATCACTTTGGATTTTTGCTCCACACTCAAAAACTGATAGACCACCATTATTCTAAATTTGAAATAACTCTGAGGCTGAATCGGGGTCTGTATCATATACCTTAAATGCTTCACCGACACCTAAATCCTTTTGCTTCAAAGTAGACTCCATGGCCATTCGCGCATGAAGTTTCGTATTATTTTCTTTGCTAAGATGACCTAAATAAATGCGTTTTGTTTTATCACCTAATACATCCGCCATCACAAGAGCACCATCATCATTGGATAAATGGCCTTTATCTCCTAAAATCCGTTGTTTAAGACTCCATGGATAAGGTCCTGCTCGCAAAATTTCAATTTCATGATTGCTTTCGACTAAATAAGCATCTGCATTTTCAATCGTACCACGAATATGATCGCTACAATAACCTGTATCCGTTAGAACAACAAAGGAACGATTATTGCGATGAAAACGATAAAATTGAGGCGCAATCGCATCATGTGAGACACCAAAACTTTCAATGTCCATATCTCCCAAGGTCAAAACTTTGCCCATTTCAAAAATATGTTTTTGAGCGACATCGACTTTGCCAATCATGGGATCCATCGCTTGCCACGTTTTTTCATTAGCATAGACATCTAACTTATATTTTCGCGCTAACACGCCAACGCCGTGAATGTGATCCCGATGTTCATGTGTAACTAAAATCGCATCTAAATCTTCTGGTTTGCGATTGACTTCTGCTAACAGTGAAGTGATTTTTTTGCCACTTAAACCCGCATCTACTAATACTTTCTTTTGGTTGGTTTCAATAAAAAGGGAATTGCCTGTACTGCCACTGGCAAGAACACTGATATTAAAAGCAAACTCTGAATCCATTTAAAACTCTTCCCTTCTACATTACAACATTAACGTGTTTCATTATACAACGGACCTTAATGTTTTTCCACCTTTGGCACAGTATTATTTGTGATGATGGTATTACTTACGGCATTCACCTGTTCAATTTCAACTGAATCTTCACCAGTAGAAATTCCTACAAACCAGACTGGAACGTATACATTTTTCTCACGAATTTTATAAATTCTTGAATAGGCCAATTTAATGAATGTTATTTTGGAATTACTAGGAATCCGGTTATTCATATAGAGCGTGTCTATCGCATCACGATTGGAATATAAATCCGTTTTGTCTCGTAACTCTTCAATATTTTCAATGTGCGTTTGCGAATATTTACTAATTTTCCATAATTCACCTGACGTATCTGCTAAAATACTTAATTTTGCCGTGTCGTCTCTAAAAGGAATTCCTTTATACGATTGTGCAGCCACAATTTCTGCCGTCGGCTCTTTTAAATGAGAAAATTCTGGTAAGTATTGATATTCGTCTCCGAATAATAAAGCATTTTTTTCATTTAAAAAAGTACTTAAATCTTTATCAATTTTCTTAGGATCAATAAAATAGTTTTTACTAGGCACACTCGTTAAAGTATTATCCGCAATTTGCAGCCCATTTCTCAAAAAGTTTTTATTCTTTTCACGTTGGATTTTTAAAGCAGCAGAAAAATTGGTTTGTTCGCCACTTAAATAATAGCCTTCCAATCGTTCTGAAGAAAGTGTCCCTTTATACGAGATGTTATCTTTTTCCAACCGACTTTCAATCGATTCTGTTTGGCTGGAAGAAGAGACGTTGCTCTCCTCTTGTTGACCTTCCCGATAAATTCCAAATAAAAAGATATTTAATCCTAAAAATGATAAGAAGAAAATCCACTCAATTCGTTTAAAATCCATTAGCCCACCTCCAAGCTTGGTAATTGTTTTACCAAGTCCGTTGCAGTGTACCAATTGTTGTTATAAAGGACATACCATTCCGGACTTAAATCAACGACTTGTTTGACTTCTTCAATTGTCTGCCACGTATAACCGATAACAGCCGATTGGATTTTTTCCTTTTTAGCACCAGCCGTTTCTAAACGCTTAATCAATTTTTCCGTGCTTTCCAGTGTCACTTCTTCTTCTGAAGGAATCGGTACTTGGATTGTATTCACACTTGTGTTAATGGTTACGCTTGGCGCAGCACCATCGTTGTTCGTGATGCGAATATCCACTTGGCCTTTTAAATCATTACTGAACACTGGGAAACCTTCCACAAAAGTCCGATAATTGACACTATCTTTCGTTCGATCAAAGTAACGTAAATTCCCCATATTGGTTCCTAAACGTTTTACATAAGAAAAGCTTTGATTATAGATTGAATCCCGTTTATTCTCTTCTGGCAAGGTCCCTTTAAAATCAATTTTTCCCAGTTTTTCTTCTGCAAACAATCGTTCTTCTTTACTCGTATAGGTTAAGTCTTGACTGTCTTCATTGGTTTGGATATCTTCCGTTTCATTGAAAAAAGCATTCCTAAAACGAGTAACTGGTTGCGAAGCTAAGATATAACTGTACTTTTTCAACTTCATATCATTGGTTAAATAACATTGCCCTTGTTTGGTTAGCGTATTTTCGGAAACATCTTGATATTGCAATCCCTCTTTATTGATAATTCCCATTAAGCGCGCCTTATTGACAGTCATGGGCGCTTCATAGACGTTGGCTTGGTCATAATCTAAAAAACGTATCTTATTTTCGTTAAAATCCAATTGAATTTTCGTAAAATACTGGTCCGTCAACTCATTAAAGTTAGTAAAATTAATGGATAGATTATAAATCGAAGCATAGTCCGAGATTAAAAAGGGACCTTGATAAAGAAGTTCAATACCTTGGTCCATTTGATTGTAGCGCTTAAGTTGCTCTGCATTTTTTGTCACAACTTGTGTCAATTTACCAAACGTAGCCATTTTAATATCATTTTGAACATTACTAATTAATGTTTCACGATTACTTTGCATCGCTTTTCCATCAGTTATTCGAATCAATTGCAAAGGTAAATAGACATCGCCAATGGCTTTTTCATTGACAGCTGTTGTGACTTGGCTTCCCGACTTCATTTCTGGTATTTTTTTGGCAGAATTCAGCCAGATATTGACTGAAAAATATATACTTAAAATGACCATTAAAATCAAGCCAATTCTTGTAATCCATTCTGATAATTTCATCATTCCCACCAATCCTCTTCATAAGGTTCATATGGTAGTGAAATATAGAAAGTCGATCCTTCACCTTCTGTACTTTCCACCCAAATACTCCCGTTATGGGCCCGAATTACTTCTTTAGAAATTGCTAAACCTAAACCAGTCCCACCTTGTGCTCGCGCACGGGCTTTATCCACACGATAAAAACGCTCGAAGACTTTCCCGAGATCTTTTTTAGGGATGCCCAAACCTTGGTCCGAGATACTAAAGACGACATTATTATGTGTTTCAACTAGTCGGCAGGTAATGACGCCGCCATCTGGCGAATACTTAATCGCATTGTTCAAAATGTTGTCTAAAACCTGAATTACTTTGTCTGTATCTAACTCTACCCATAAATCGCGTTTAGTAAATTCACGGCGAATTTTGTAATTTTTTTGCTCATTTTCAATCATCATATCAAAGCGATCCAAGACAAAATTAATCAATTCGTTAAAATTCACATACTCTAATTGAAGATGTGTATTCCCAGAGTCCATCCGAGATAAATTTAACAAATCATTAATCATACGAATCATCCGGTCGGTTTCTTCTAACGTGACTTTTAAGAAATTCGGCGCAATCTCAGGGTTTTCCCAAGCTCCTTCACTCAAAGCCTCTATATAACTACGCATACTTGTCAAAGGCGTTCGCAACTCATGAGAAACATTGGAAACAAATTCCCGTCTTTCCCGTTCGTTTTTTTCCTGTTCTGTGACGTCATGAAGTACGCAAACTAAGCCAGTAATAAATCCTGATTCCCGACGAATCATCGTAAAGTCTACCCGGATAATCATTTGGTCTTCTTCACGATCAGACGTTGAGCGATCAATCAGCAGTTCATCTGGCTCTTCTAACAGCTTCCGCAATGTGTAGTCTTCTTCAATATCTAACAACTCTAATAACGAGGTCCCAATCACATTTTCATTTTTTACATTTAATAATGAAAGGGCCATTTCATTAATCGTAATCACCTTTCCGCGGCGATCCGTCGCAATGACGCCATCTGTCATATGCGTTAGGACACTATCTAAACGATTTCTTTCTGCTTCCATTGTTTCTTGTGCTTCTTCAATCCGTTCTGATAATTGATTAAATGTTTCTGCTAATTGGCCTAATTCATCTTTTCCATGGACTTCTACTTTTCCAGCGTAATCACCACGAGCGATTCGAATGGCTTGCTCGCGCATTTCACCAATCGGCTTCGTGATTGATCGTGCAATCAGTAAGGTCACAATAATCGAAATTGCTGCGGCAATAATAGAAGCAGTGAAAAAGATACTTGCTGTGTTGGTAATTTCTTGGTATTTATTTTCTAAATTACTTTTCACATAAAGGACACCAATCACTGTTTCTCCAGTAGGCGATTGAATCGGCTGAACATTCACATACACGCGTTTATCATTATCTAAAGCTTGATATTTTTTACTCGTAAAGTCATTTAAATCACGATAATCATTCTTTTTCCCAATAATATTTTGTTGATTTAAATCATTGGTTGCCCGAATAATCCCTTTATCATCGACAATTCTCGCTTCAGAAATATCTGCATTTGAAAAATCAGATAACGCTTTTTTTAAATTGGCATCAACGTCACTACGTTCGAGATCTTTGTTGCTCATCTGCGTACTTAACGTGTTTGACAATTGGACAACTTGGGAATCCATATTTTTTTTAAAATCGGAAATTGTAGTGGCTTCCAATTCACGAATGAAATAGCCACCAATGATTTGAATCGCAATCAGTAACAGCAGAATAAATGATAACGCAATCTTAAAATTAACAGATTGAAAAAAGTGAACTTTTTTCTTCATACCTGATTACTCCTGTTCAGGATTTCTTAGATAATAACCAACCCCACGACGAGTAACTAAATACGTTGGATGACTTGGACTATCTTCAATTTTTTCTCTTAAACGACGTACGGTTACGTCCACTGTCCGCACATCCCCAAAATAATCATAACCCCAAACGGTTTGTAATAAATGTTCACGAGTCATCACTTGTCCGATATGTTTTGCTAAGTAATAAAGTAACTCAAATTCACGGTGGGTTAATTCAATTTTTTCACCCCGTTTTGAGACCATGTATGCATCAGGATGAATGGTTAAATCACCAATCGTTAATTCAGATTGTGTTGTCACCTCAGCTTCTTTCGCATTGGTTGCACCTCGCCGTAAATTGGCTTTTACACGAGCAACTAATTCACGATTTGAAAATGGTTTCGTTACATAGTCATCGGCTCCTAATTCCAATCCTAAAACCTTATCAATTTCAGAATCTTTGGCAGTCACCATAATGATTGGCATATCATGTGTTTTGCGCACTTCTCGCGCGACTTCTAAGCCATCCATTTTAGGGAGCATTAAGTCTAAAATAATTAAGTCTGGTTCCACTTCTTCCACTTTTTCAAGTGCTTCTTCTCCATCGTAAGCAGTAAATACTTCATATCCTTCTTTAACCAAATTATATTTAACGATCTCTGAAATTGGCTTCTCGTCATCAACTACTAAAATTTTCTTCACAAAGAGACACCTCTTTTTCCTTCTAATCTTATTTGATACTTTCCTATTATACCTTATTTTGATGATGTTTTCATCTTTGGTTAAAAATGCGCCTCCAGGTTCTCCTAGTATAACAAAAAAAGAATCTCTGACAACAATTGACGCTTGTTATCAAAGATTCTTCTTTCGCTAATCTATTCTTCCGTACCTAAGACGAATTTTGCTACAAGAGCGGCTAATAATCCACCAATTAATGGCGCAACGATAAAAATCCACAACTCAGATAACGCTGAACCACCCGCAAAAACGGCTGGCGCGATGCTACGAGCTGGGTTGACAGAAGTTCCTGTCAAAGGAATGCCGACTAAGTGAATCATTGTTAGTGTTAACCCAATTACGATTCCTGCTAATGAAGCATTGCCTTTCTTAGCACTTGTAACTGTCATGACAACTAAAACAAAAATAAATGTTAAAATAATTTCGACTGTCAATGCACCAGCAACACTTAATTCCCCTACGCCATTTTGACCTAAGTTCTCAATACTTTTACCAGCACCTTTTAGAATGCTTAATAATGCAAATGAGGCAATCAAGCCGCCAACAATTTGTCCCACTACATAGTAGATTAATTCCATTGTTGTTATTCGTTTATTAAGCCACATTCCTAGAGAAACAGCTGGATTTAGATGTGCACCTGAAATTGTGCCAATACTATAGGCAGCAGCAACGATTGTTAACCCAAATGCTAAGGCAATCCCCGTTGTTCCAATCCCTTCCATACCATTTCCTAGAACGGCTGTTCCTGTCCCAAAAAAGACAAGAATAAATGTTCCTAAACATTCTGCTATTGCTTTTTTCACAAAAAATTCCCCCTTTGTAGACAAATTGTAACACATTCGTGAAATTTTCAATATAATTTTCGTTGTTTTTTCAGCAAAATGATATTTCTATGAAAAAGAGAAATCTTAAATGAAAAATCCCCTCAAAAAAATTTGAGGGGATTTTTCATTTAATTAATCATTTAATAACTGTATACCAACACCTAAAAGTCCTGGTCCTGTATGAACAACTAATGCCGGACTAATCGTTCCAAAGTAAATTTCTTCTGCTTGTGGAAAAGCTGCTTTCAAGCGTTCCATCATTGCTTTTGCTTCTTCCTCTGCCGCACCGTGAGCGACTGCCAAACGGAAACGGGGTGCCTCACCTATAAAGTTCGTCACCAACTCAAACGTTTTATCAAGACTTTTTTTACGGCCGCGAGACTTAGCCACCGTATAGTAAATGCCTTCTTCATTACAAGAAATAATGGGGTTTAATTTTAGCGCATTCCCTAAAATAGAAGTGACTAAACCAATTCGTCCACCTTTTTGTAGATATTCTAAAGTGGCTACATTAAAAAATACTTTTGCGTTGGCTACTTCTTCTGTTAATTTTTGTTGTAATTCTTGCCATCCTAATCCTGTTTCAATTAATTCTGCTGCTCGTATCGCCTGAATGCCAGCCCCGATACCAATGTTCTTTGTATCTAAAACAAATACATCTAGTCCTTCGGTTTGTTCTCCAAGCAAGCGAACTACATTATACGTTCCACTTAAACCACTAGAAATGGTCACCGCTAAGACTTTTTCGTAACCCGCTTCTTTAATTTTGTCAAAAATAGCTTGGATTGTTGCACCATCAGGTAATGAAGTACTAGGGATTTCTTTCTCTAAACGTTGATACACTTCTTCTGGTGTAATATCTACCTTATCTGTATAGGTTTTTTCAGGATAAATAATCTGTAAGGGCAAGACATACATGCCGTATTGTTTGACTAATGCCTCTGGAACATCTGTCCCAGAATCAACCAGTAGTGCGATCTTTTCTTTATTCATGTGTCATCTCATCCATTTCTTTTAAGTATTCTTGTTCCAATTCAATCACTTTTTCACTAAACATTTTAGTAGCAAAAGACATTGTCGCTGCTTTTACAGCCAAATATTCAATCCCCATAGGTTCTTGTGATTTGGCCTGAACTTCTTTTTCTTGCGCTTGAGCAGCAATCACATAAATCGCTCGTTCCTGTTCTTGACAAAATAAATTGTACGCTTCACGAATACCAACCGTGGCTCCTTGGAATAAAATGCCTTGCTTAATTTCTGGCAATGTTAACACTTGTTTCAACAACGTAATCGCAATTAAAAACGCTAAATGCTTTTGATTGTAGCGCTTTTTCACTGGGGCCGGGATTAACCCGTGTTTGACATAATTATTAACCATTGAGGACGTTAACAAAGTATGTTTTTCCAGTGTAATCAATGGGGATAAGTATTTTTCTATCAGAGTAATCACTTGATCCATATATAATTCAATATCTGGTAACTCATGCCATCTTGGCAAATGAACGTTTTCCAATTGTTGGCCCCAATCTTGTAGTGATTTTTCTATCTCGTCCATAAAAACCCTCCTAACCATTTCTAAAAAAGAATATCATACTTTTGACAATTATTCAATCTAGTTTTTAAAACTAGATTGAATAAAAAAGAAAAGCGAGCAATTTTGGAATTGTTCACTTTTCTCTCTTTATTTTTTTAAAGAACGTTTTCCGATTAAAACACCTATCAAAAACAGGCCTTCTAATAAAACAAAAAACAAGATAAAACAATGCATAAAGTAGGATTCAGGTAAGGCATTGATAATCGGATCAGTCAGCGGATTAAATAACCAAGCATCGTTGTTAAAAAATAATCCATGAAACGCAATAAAAAATTGATCAAAGCCAATCAGCATGAAAAAGCCAAAAAGCACAGGCAAAAACATGCCCCACTGAAATGGCCGTATCAATGTCCATAACCGCTGATTTTTTACCAAATATTTTAAATAAAGGACACTAGGCATCAACGTAACTAGTAATACGCCATAGCACAATAAAAACAATTTTTTCACTTCATAAAAATGAAAAGCCGCGCTATCAGACATTGGGAAATCAGGAAATACTAATGTTTTTTCAAAAGGATTGTTTAAGTACATCATTAAATGATCGTAATTTTTAATCAAGGTCACACGATCAACCTCTACGTCTTTTAAAATATTTAAGTGTTGGATATCAAAAAGATACAATGGACGAAAATTAATCGTGATCGTGATACTTAAAGCCACAATCGTTAAAAACAAACAAATGAGTCCAAGTGTTTCCCTTAAACGCAATTTCGACCTCATCATACTCAAAAAGTCCATTCATCTAAGGAATCAACAACATAGGTTGGTGGCGTTGGCAAAGTTGGAACAGCTGACTTAGGGGTAAAACCTGATGTAACTAACAAGCTATCAATACCATTTTGAATCCCTGATTGAATATCGGTTTCATAATTATCTCCAACCATAATTACTTGCTCTTTTTCCACGCCTAAATGCGCAATCGCTCGTTCCATGATAATCGCTTTTGGTTTGCCAATATAAACTGGTTTTGTTTGAGTAGCTGTCTCCACAAACGTCACAACTGAACCTGCACCAGGTAATAAGCCTCTTTCTGTCGGAATGTTCTTATCTGGATTGGTCCCAATAAACAACGCCCCTTTTTGAATGGCTAAGGTAGCTAAAACCACTTTTTCGTAAGATAATTCTGTATCAAGTCCCACGACAACATAATCAGGATTTGTTTCATCCCATTCAAAACCTGCTTCTAAAATTAAGTCAATTAAACCAGCCTCGCCGATGACAAAGACTTTCTTGCCTCGATTGGTTTCTTTCATGTAATCAATCGTCGCTAAAGTCGCTGTATAAACAAGGGATGCTGGGACATGAATATCAAATTCATTTGCTAAACGTTGTGCCACTGTTTCAGGAGATTTAGTGGTATTATTCGTTACAAATAAAAAAGGCAAATCTTTTTCCTGTAACTGCTCGACAAAACGTTTTCCGGCTGGAATTGGTTCTTTTCCTAAATAAATCGTTCCATCTAAATCAATTAAATATCCTTGATAGTCTTTTTTCACTCTGTTTACTCCTCACGTTGACGAATCGTAAAGCCTTTGCCAGATTTTTTGGGACTAGGCTGTTTGGGTGTAGTCGTTTTTTTATTTTCTTCTTTTCGCGTACGAATCACTGGCTTGCTATTTTTATTAGCGGGCGCACTCTTTTCCTCGACAAACGCGTTAGAACGATTATTCTTTTTATGGCGACGACGACGATGCGTTGTTTTTTCTTTACGTTCCCCTGTTCGTTCAATTACAAAATAGGCACAGCCAAAATTACAATATTCATACAAATAGTCTTCTAGTGTATCAATGCGTTGATCCGGCGCTGCCCGACGATTAGAAGTATCAAAAAAGCCACGCAAGCGTAACTGTTCATAGCCCCAGTCTCCTACGATATAATCATAACGCGCTAATACTTCACTAAACCGTTCACCTAAGCGTTCAGGATCAAAGGCATCACGATGATTTTTAACAATTCGGTACTCTCTTTCACCAATTTGAATATCTGTTTCATTCACAATGGTGACAATTTCCCCTTTTTTCTTTTCTTTTACAGGTTCTTCTTTTATTTCTTCAAGAACTGCTGTTAGTTCTTCTGTAAAGGTTGCAGCAGTTTCTGTTTCTTTTTTTTCGGTTGTCTTTTTGTCTGTCATTTTTTCACCACCTAGTTTTTATTATACCTTGTTTTTATTTGATTGGATAGTGGGCATGCAGATAGTTCGCCACGACAGTTCTTAAAACGTCTGGAAATAAAAATTCGACTTCTCCAACTAACTCAATCGTTGGGAAAAACGGAACAAATTGAAAGTGATCCACTGTTGTCAGCGTATATTTCTGCTCTGGCTGAATAGGTTTCCCTTGCCAAAAAACGGTCTGGCTATTTCGCTCAAAACGAATCCCATCATAACATAATTCGCCAAAAATTTTCCCGCGGAAGCCCATCCCGCGAATCGGAAATTTCCGCAGAAATTGACGACTTTTTTCCATTTCACGAATCAAACGGCGCATGTCTGACCCTTTCAAGGTAACCTTGATTAAATGCATTGGATGAGGCAAGGCCTCATGTAATTGGTCTGCATTGATTATTCCTTCTGGTAAATCTGCTAAAAATAACCCGTTGTTCAACACAGCCGCTTCGGTCTGCCCCGCTTCTTTTAACGCCTTCAAGGCAACAGTTATAAAGGCATGCGGTTGCCGTAAGTCCGTTGACAAGGTTTCAGGGATTTGTGCAATTTGCTGCGCTTGCAATAGTCGATGACCTTCCGTTAAGTAACCCGCAATTTCCTTGGCATCCGTTGCTTGTTCTTCTAAACTTGCTGTTTCAATCGTTTTTGCATAACTTGTGACTTGCTTCGTGTCGGCATCCACAAACAGATGCACTTCACCAATATACTGTCCATATTTGCCAGCAGCTGCTAGTTGTACATGATTAATTTTTTCACCATCTTTAAATAAATGATGTGTATGGGAACCTAAGATTACTTGAATTTCAGGATAATTCGCCGCAATCATAAAATCAGTATCTATCCCCAAGTGACTAAGCAAAATGAGAACATCACATTGAGGCGCAACTTCTGTAATCAGTTGAGGAAGGACTGCTTCCACTTGTTTGATTGTCCAGCCATTAGGATTATACGTTAAAGGAAATGGTGCGGTTAAGCCAATAAACCCTAACTTTGTGCCTTCTTTAGTTGTCATAATTTTATATGCTTGACAAAAATCTGGTAACGTTTGGGTTTTTGGGTCTTCTAAATTAGCTAAGACCACTTCAAATGTTGCCTGATCATATAAATGCTCTAATTGTTTCTTTGAATTGCCGATTCCTTCATTATTTCCAATTGTAACTAGGTCATACGCTAATGTATTCATTATAGCTACATTTGCTCGACCATCTGTTGCTTCGGTCAAAGGATGACACCGATCTGAAAAGTCACCTAAATCAATGGTTACGACTGTTTTGCCCTCTTTTTGGTACAGCGAACGTTTGGCTTTAACCAGACGCCGTATTTTGGGCCAATTTTCAAAGTGAGAATGAAGATCATTGGTATGGAACAACACAATCTCTTCCACTAAAATCGCCTCCTTTATTCAGCGCTCTGATTAATAGTACCATATTTATAGAAGAAAGTTACAAAAAAGAACAGATGACTTTAGAAGAATTTCTCCTAAAATCACCTGCTTTTATCAGGACGAACTATGCGTTATTTTTGGGACGCTTGCGTTGCGTCGCTTCCATGATAACTGGTAAGATCACAGGACGACGTTTGGTTTGTTCAAATAAATAACGGCTTAAATTTTCGCGGATTTCTTGTTTCAGTTTGCTCCATTCGAAATCGTCACTTTCTAAATGCTTTTCAACAATTTCTGTAACAATATTGCTACTTTCTTTCATTAGGTCTTTACTTGTTTTAACGTAAACAAAACCTCTAGAAGTAATTTTAGCTGGGGAAACAATTCGTTTTTCTCGGCGATTAATTGTCACGACAGCCACAAAAATACCATCTTCGGAAAGAATACGACGATCCCGTAAAACGATATTACCAATATCGCCGACACCAATCCCGTCAATCATAATATTTTCGGCCGTTGTGCTGCCAGCTACCGACATTCTACCTTTTGTATACTCTAGAATGTCCCCACGACCTGTAATAAAGATATCTTTATAAGGCATGCCAATTTCGTGTGCTAAGTCCGCATGCGCAGCTAACTGGCGGTATTCACCTTGGACAGGAATGAAATATTTGGGTTTCATTAAGTTCAACATCAATTGCAAGTCATTCGGATTAGCGTGACCAGACACACGTAAATTGTCGGAAATTTGCTTCACCGTAGCACCGGCCCGATAGACAATATCCTCTGTTTTAGCAACCGTTGTTTCCATGGCCGTTGTCGGCGTTGTCGTAATATAAACTAAATCGCCTTCTTCAATTCGAACGACACCATGTGTATTATTAGCCATTTTTTGAAGTGACTTAATCGGTTCTCCCATTCGGCCTGTTTCTAAAATTAATAACTGTTCGGGTGCATATTTTTTCATTTCTTTTGGTTTCACTAATAGATCTTCGCTTGGCAATTGTAATTTTTCCAATTTCATCGCCGTCCGAATAATCCGTTCAAAATCTTGGCCTGTCAAAACGACTTTACGACCAGAACGATCCGCTGCATTCAATACTTGTTGGACCCGTTGCAAATTACTTGCCACACATGCCACGATGATTCGTCCTTCCCAATAGCGAATCGTGTCGAACACTTCATCAGCGATTTGGGCTTCGGATGCAACTTGGGCTGGGTTTTCAGCATTTGATGAATCACTAAGTAGCGCCAAGACGCCTTCTTTCCCAATTTCAGCTAAGCGGCCGTAATCGGTTTGATACATCTCAATCGCACTTTGATCAAATTTAAAATCACCAGTATAAACAATGTTGCCTTCTTTTGTTTTGATACTAACGCCAATCGAATCTGGAATGGTGTGCGTTGTTTTAAAGAAGCTCACCGTTGCTTGACCAAAATCAATTTCTGTATGCGGGTCAATCACATGGAAATCTTTAAATTTCTTCGTTTCCGCATGACTGTTGACACTTAGTTTTGCTAGTTCAATCGTTAATTCTGTCCCAAAAACAGGCACTTGAATTTTTGAAAGCAAATACGGTAAGGCTCCAATTGCATCTGCATGGCCATGTGTTAAAAAGACCCCTGCAATTCGTTCACTATTTTCTTCTAAATACGTAAAATCCGGAATGACGACGTCAATTCCTAAAAGTTCGTTCTCTGGATATTGTAATCCACAATCCAGTACAAAAATTTCATCTTCCACTTCAGCAACGTACATATTTTTTCCATTTTCACGAACGCCGCCTAATGGAACGATTTTTATTGTACTCACTCTTTTCACCTCTCTATGATTACACGTTCTTTAAATCTCTAACGTGCGAATAATTCTTTGCTCTTCTTCTGGTGTACAAGCAACTAGAGGTAACCGTAAATTTCCAACAGGAATACCTAAATGATTTAAGGCCGCTTTCACGGGTGCCGGCGAAGGCACTGAAAACAACGCGTTCATTTTTGGTAATAACTGTCGTTGAATTTTAGCCGCTTCCGGCAAGTTCCCCTGATCCAGCGCTTGATACATCTCATACATTGACGAACCGAAGACATGACTGGCTACCGAAATAACCCCTTGTCCGCCAAGTGCCTTGGTGGCAAAAGCCAACCCGTCTTCTCCAGTATACACTAGAAAGTCTTTTGGCGCTCTTTCAATCAACTCAGTAATTGCATCTAACCCTGCACATTCTTTAATCGCCACAATTTTTTCCAATTGTGCTAAGCGCAAAGTAGTTTCCACTTCTAGACATGCAGCCGTTCTACCAGGAACATTATACAAAATAATTGGCAGTTCACTTGCTTCTGCGATGGTTTTAAAATGTTGATACATACCTTCTTGATTTGGTTTATTATAATAAGGAACAACCGCCAAAACAGCATCGATACCAGCGATTGTCGCTAACTCTTTCACAAAAGCGACAGAGTCACGTGTATCATTCGTACCTACACCACAAATAATCGGAATACGTCCATCGATCAGTTCAATAATTCGCTGGAATAATTGTAATTCTTCTTCATGAGTCAACGTGGGTGATTCACCAGTTGTTCCTGCTAAAATAACGCCTTCTGTATGATTGGCCAATAAATAGTCTACCAATTGCGGTAGTTTATCAAAATCTATTTCTCCCGATTCTTGAAACGGCGTAACCATTGCCGTAATAATTGTTGCATTCGTTAAATCCATCCTATTCCCTCCCGAGTATACAATACAAACCTTCTAGTCGTTTTCAGGTACACGAAGCAAATTCATTTCGTGTAGCGTTTCAGCAATTTGGACCGAGTTCCAAGCAGCTCCTTTTAATAGGTTGTCTGACACAATCCATAAATGGAAACCGTTCTTCACGTCAACGTCTTGACGAATACGGCCGACAAATGTTTCTTTCTGGTTGACGCTATTTAGCGCTTGTGGATATAGTTGTTCACTTGGCTCATCTTGCAAAATTACACCTGGAGCTTGCGCCATTAATTCTTGGATGGCTGAAACCGATGCATCTGCTTGTTTCACTTCTATATAAACAGATTCAGAATGTCCTGAAATTACCGGAATACGGACACAGGTGGCAACGACTTTTAGCTTGTTGTCTCCCATGATTTTTTTTGTTTCATTCATCATTTTCCATTCTTCGTAGGTATACCCTGCTTCTGAAAAAACATCGATTTGAGGTAACGCATTAAAAGCAATTGGATAATGTTTTTTGTCACTGCTAGCTGGCAAAATTTCAGCTGACCATTCGCTGACAGGTTTTCCCTCTAAAAAATCTTCGGCTTGTTCTTTTAGCTCATTAATTGCACGGATACCTGCGCCACTCACAGCTTGATACGTTGAAACGATGATTCGTTCTAAGCCAAACGCTTGCCGAATCGGTTCCAAGGCCACCATCATTTGAATCGTAGAACAATTGGGATTTGCGATAATTCCCTGATGATTTTTCAAGGCTTCCGGATTCACTTCTGGAACAACTAAAGGAACATCTTTTGCCATTCTAAAATGGCTAGTGTTGTCAACAACGACAGCTCCGCGCTTAACTGCTTCTGGTGCAAACTTTTCGGAAATACCCCCACCAGCACTAAATAATGCTAAATCGATTCCTTCAAATGATTCCGGGACTAATTCTTCCACGATAAGAGGTTGTCCTTTAAACTGAATCTCTTGTCCAGCAGAACGCTTAGACGCCAATAACCTCACACTGGCAATTGGCAAACTTGTTTCTGCTAACAATTCAATCATTCTTGTCCCGACAGCACCTGTTGCTCCTACCACGGCAACATGATATTCTTTTCCCATATTTTCATACTCCCCTCTTACCTTCTTGTAAAAGCTACTTGTCCTATTTTACCATAGTATTGAAAAAACCTACATAGTCAAAAAAATGATTTTTTTATTTTCCCATGATATTTTAAAACTATTACCCATCAAAGGACTATCCATTGACTTTTGACTTAAATTTGTTATAGTTAAAACGAATTTAATTATAAAGGGAGCGAAATTTCATGGCACGCGTAGAAAGTTTTGAATTAGATCACAACACAGTAAAAGCACCATATGTTCGCCTTGCTGGCACAGAACAAAATGGTGATGCGTTAGTCGAAAAATATGACTTACGTTTCTTACAACCAAACAAAGATGCCCTACCAACAGGCGCATTACACACGTTGGAACATTTATTAGCAGTTAACATGCGCGATGAATTAAAAGGAATCATTGACATTTCGCCAATGGGTTGCCGCACTGGTTTTTATATGATTATGTGGGATCAACATTCACCACAAGAAATCCGTGATGCATTAGTCAACGTTTTAAACAAAGTAATCAATACAGAAGTTGTTCCAGCAGTCTCTGCAAAAGAGTGTGGAAACTACAAAGATCATTCTTTATTTGCAGCGAAAGAATACGCAAAAATCGTCTTAGACCAAGGAATTAGTTTAGATCCATTTGAACGTATTCTGTAATCTTTAGCAATTAACGACAGAGAAACCCACTATTAAGCTGTGGGTTTTTCTGTTCTCTTTCTTAATTTAAACGGAGGTTTTTTATGAATCAAACAATCGAACAATTACTAAGTCACCGTTCCGTTCGTCATTTTAAAAAGCAAGCGTTAACGGACAAGCAGAAACAACAGTTAATTACTGCAGCTCAAGCAGGATCAAGCTCCAATTTTTTACAAGCTTATACAATTATAGAAATCAAAGATCCTGAGCTACGCAGAGAATTGGGACGTTTAGCGAATTGCGAAGACTATGTCGTTAACACTGGTGTGTTCTATGTTTTTGTTGCTGATTTGTATCGTCATGCAACGATTTTGTCAAAAGAGGGGCAATCATTAGAACCCTTAAAGACACCAGAATCATTATTAGTAGCTGCCGTTGATACAACGATTGCTGCGCAAAACATGGCCATTGCGGCTGAATCTATGGATTTAGGGATTTGTTATATTGGCGGCATTCGAAATGACTTAGACACAGTAGCCAAACGCTTATCTTTGCCTGAATTAACTGTACCACTTTTCGGATTAACAATCGGTGTACCAGAAACGTTAAATGGTGTAAAACCACGGATGCCTTTTGAAAATATTTTAAGCGAAAATCACTACCAATCAGACAAATTGACAGATATGCACACATATGATGAATTATTAAAAGATTATTATGCCAGCCGCTCAAGTAACGCCCAAACAGCGGATTGGTCACAGAAGTCTTTGTCCTATTTTTCTTATAATCGTCGCCCAGAAGTAAAAATTTTCTTGCAAAAACAAGGATTTGATGTCTAAACAAAAGAGCGTGGGCCTACGTTGAAATAACGTAAGCCCACGCTCTTTTGTTAATTTTTATTTATCTTTACTAAATTTGTCTTTTAAGTCTTCAAAGCCTTCTTTAACTTTATCAGTTAATTTTTCAGCGCCTTCTTTAAGGTCGTCGCCGGCATCACGTGCTTTGTCTTTTACGTCAGCAAAGGTTGATTGAGCTTTTCCTTCAAGTTCTTTGCCTTTATCATCCGTAACTTTGCCTTGCGCTTCTTTTGCAGTACCTTCTACTTTATCTTTTGCATCGTCAAAACGTCCTTTTAAATCTGCCATGCTAATCCCTCCTAAATAATTAATTACATAATAAGAGTATCATTCTTAGCCATTTCCTTCAAATATAATGCATGAACTACGAATAAATGGTTATTTTTGAGCCATTAAAGCTTTTTTTGCCAAGGCAAAGCAACCAATTGTTCCTGGATTATCTTCTAAAAGAGGCGTCACCAAGTATTTTTCTAAAGGCGGTGTTTCCACATATCCATTGACTAATTCAGCAAATTTTTCACGAACTTTCGGCATCAAATGACGTTGTTTCATGACGCCGCCGCCTAAAATGATCACTTCTGGCGCTAATAATAAAGTCGTATTGTAAGCTGCTTGCGCTAAATAATAAGCTTCTAGTTCCCAAGTTTTATGATCCTCTTCCAATAAATGTCCTTTTTTACCAGAACGACCTTCAACTGCTGGTCCTGCTGCAATCCCTTCTAAACAATCTCCATGATAAGGACAATTTCCTGCATACGTATCTTCAGGATGACGACGGACTAACGCATGCCCCATTTCTGGGTGGCTAAAGCCTTCAATAAACTCACCGTTTTGAATCGCTCCAGCGCCAACACCAGTTCCAATTGTATAATATACACAACTAGATGTATGTTGCCCATTTCCAGCAACATACTCACCATATGCCGCAGCATTCACATCCGTTGTCCAAGCCATTGGCACATCAAAATGTTGTTTCATAGTCCCTAACAAGTCAAAGTTACGCCAAGCTAATTTTGGTGTAGAAGTGATATAACCATACGTAGGAGAATCAACGTGAATATCAATCGGACCAAACGAACCAATCCCAATCGCTTTTAAAGGATATTGTTGGAAAAATTCTATTACTTTTTTCATTGTTTCTTCTGGGGTTGTTGTGGGAAAACTGACACGTTCCACAATGGTCAAATCATCTGTCCCAACGCCACATACAAATTTTGTGCCACCGGCTTCGATACTTCCTAAAAGTTTTTCTGTCATTGCAATATGCTCCTTCGTTTCCATTTTATAAGTAAGCGGATACATTACTTTTGATTAAATAACTAACATACACGTTTAGTTTACCACTTTTTTGTCGTTTCGACAGAACAATTTAACAATTTCAGTCAGGTTGCCCAATGAAATCTGGCAAGTTGCTAAAGAGCATTTTTCTAAAACAAAAAAACGAGCATTCACGGTTATCTAACAATGAATGCTCGTTTTTTGTTTATTGATTCTTTAGCGAAAAATATAACAATAGTCCGATTGTAATCCACCCACCACTAAGTAAAAGCATTAACCAACTTAAAAGCGTTTCTTTTAGAATACTTCTGGGTTCTTTTGCATGCTGAATAAAACTCATACTAGTCAGCAAAGAAAAGAGGAAAAACATAAAACAAATGACCGCTAAACCGCCAGACAACCAAAACCAACTAGCCATTATTCTCACTCTCCTTTTCGCTTGTTTTTTGGTAATTGTTGCGCCAAATGACACTACAAATTGCCCCGATTGTGATTACTAACAATGTGTAGAAAGTCGGTAACCACCATGTGGGTAGGACCCATTTGATCGTAGCTTCTTGATTCAATTTTTTTGCTTCACGAGTGTTAATCGTAAATTCTTGTTGAAAAGGCCAAGACTGTTGTTCATCTTGTTGTAAAATAGCACGTCCTGTAAATATATAAGTCCCAGCATCTAGCGGTTGTTTACCCAAATCAAGATGAAAATTCATGGAACTATTTGGGGCAAAGCGAACATTTTTTAGTGTCCGTTGTGCAATTTTTTTAGAGGATCCTTTTTTTATCACTTGACCTTCTAAACGAACTTCTGGAAAAATAGCAGCATACGGATTTTGAATGACCGCCTTTAGCGATTTGGCTCCTAAAGCAATTGTAGGTGTTACTTTCGCTAATTTCAGTTGGTTCACCTCTGTTAAAGGAACATTCTCAGCACTCCTCATGGCAATCGCAACATTAAACCCGTAGCGACTAGTTAAGCCCGTTGTTTGGGTCTCTTCCTCTTTTTCATCTTTGAGATGCGCGTAAACCCCGCCTAAAACAACTCCTTTGATAGGCTGATCAAGTCCCTTCACCTTCATCTTTGCTGATACTGTTTGATGAGGCGGCACACTCACTTCCTCATTTTCTAAAGTAACTAAGTCTGTCAGCGGAACTTTTAACGATGAATCAAGTGGTTTATCAAAATCATTGTACACAATCAACCCATTATCATTTGTTGATGCATTTGCTAGAGTCAATACGATGGACAATTTTTCGTCTGTCTTATTTTTTATGTCTAAGACAATAGTGGAAGATTGCTTTGGTGCCAGAATTAAATCATAATAACTAGATGTTCCTGACACTTGATTTTCTGGTAAAACAGGCGTTACTGTAAATTTAGTCTTCATTTCTTCTGTAGCTTCTACTTTTGGAACAATAATAAAAAATGTAAAAAACAGAAATAGACAGAAAACACCGACTTTTTTTCTACTCATTTCTTCAATATCTCCTTTATAAAGCTGAATGTACTTACTAGTCTAACAAATCAGCGAAACAATGATGATCAATCTTTGACCTTTGGGAAGGATAATCTTGAAAAAAAAGTCTCCTTGAAAAATACCAAGGAGACTTTTTTATCATTCATTATAATATAATTCTTTTTTTATCTGTGTGGTTGATACTTCTGGCGTTCGTGGCAAATAAAGAACCTTTGCAGTTGTTTCAACTTCTAGAAAATCAAAAGCCCCTTGCCAATCGTCGCCCATGACTAACGTATCAATTTTAAATTCAGCAATATCGGAAACTTTTTGCTTCCAACTAGTTTCAGGAATAACTAAATCAACATAACGAATTGCCTCTAATAATTGTTTACGTTTTTCATATGAAAAATAACTTTGTTTCTTTTTTTCTAAATTAAAAGCATCTGTTGAAAGTCCAACAATCAGGTAATCCCCTTGTTGTTTCGCTTTTTTCAACAAATTAATATGACCATAGTGCAGGAGGTCAAATGTGCCGTAAGTAAGTATTTTTTTCATAAAAACCTCCATTTGTACTTTGATATTTCTTCGTTAATTATCAATTTTTGTGAATAGAAAAATGCTACTTTTAATTGACTTTGATGGTTTTTCGATCAAATTTTTTATTTTCTGTAGCAGTATAGATTAGTAATAACTTACTCAGAGATTTTATAGAAAAAGACGTTGTTGTAGCTTTTTTTAATTGTTTTAACTGCTTTTGCAATTTCAACGGATTTTTATCTTTTAATAATTTAATTTTCGTTAAACGAAAAATGTGTTCCTGATGCTCAAATGAACGTTCAGCATCTGAATGACTAAAACGAAGATATTCTGAAAGCACCTCTTGATTTACAGCAACTTTTCCTTTTGGTAAAAACCATTCTTTGCCATTTTGATCTATTAGATGCCGCTCGCTTTGATTTGAAATAACAATTTCTTTATCGTCTTCAAAAAGATACGAAAAAAGCATTGCTTTTTTTATAATTATGTACTCAGTTACTTCGTATGAAGACAATCTTCTTAATTCTTCTATCAAACTATTCCATTGATTATTTTGAACAAATTCACTTAGTTTGTGAATAGGTGGTACTCGTAAAATGAACTTCTCATCTTTCCCTATTTTTACGATATAAAAAGTTGTGTCTACGTCATTTTCCCAAATAAACAAAATAATCATTTACTGCCCCCTAGACTTGTTGTTCCGATACTTAATAGTCAAATAAATATATTTAGGAATTTGCATTAACCGATCGTATCTCTTCATTGTCAAACAACGATATAACCATTCCAAATTGTGATTTATATAAAATTCTGGCGCTCTTTTTACTGATCCAGCTAATACGTCAAAAGTACCGCCTACGTCTAAAAATACATTAGCTGTCAGGTGATCAATTGTTTGTTCCAAAAAAATCTCTTGTTTCGGTGAACCTAATGCTACAAAGACAAACCTTGGTTCAGCTTTGTTAATTTGTTCCACAATTTCTTGCTGTTTTTTCTTTGTATAGCCATGTAAAATACCGCTAATAACAATCCCTGGATATTGTTGTTGAATATTTTTAGCTGCTGCTTCAACTACTTCTTGCTTTGCACCATACAAGAAGATTCGTTCCTTATGTTGATTTGCATACTCTAAAAAATTATCCATGACATCAATTCCTGTAACTCTTTCACGAATAGACCCACCCGTTAGCTTCGATGCCTTGACCACACCTATCCCATCTGCAATCCGATGAGTTGCTCTTTTCAAATATAACTTAACTTCTGGATATTCAAATGCTAACAATGAAATCTGCGGATTAACGCTAGTTACAATCATTTTCTCTTTAGCTTTGAGATAACTTTCTAAGTCATCCATAATTTCTTGATGTGTTAATACGTCAACTGGTAATCCCCCAATATATTCAGTGCGTACCTTACTTTTCACAAAATCCCCCCAAGATTCTCTCTACCAACTCTACTATTTTATTAATGCTCTCTTTTGACTGATATTGATTCCATTCTTCGTTAATTCTAGCAATATTATCTTTATAACTATTTATTGAAAAATTTGACAATGCCACAATCAACTGTTTTTCATTTTCAACTAACGGTCCTGGTAAATATTCAAAAAAATCAGGCTCAATTCCAGGATTTAATGCATATTTTTCTAAATCTGGACAAAAAAATAAAATATTCGGTTGCTCTTTAACATGCATGTATTCAAAGACCACACTCGAATAATCAGTAATCAAGTAGCCTATTTCACTAAAGCTTTCAAAAATATGCTTTTCCCAAATAGAAACATTTCTCGGTAGTTCAATGGCATCTAACTGGATTGATGGATGTAATTTCATATAAAAATGAAACTTTGGCATAGCAGAAAAAGCCTTTATTGCTTGATTTATCACAAGCATCATTTCATTCATTCCCTCTCGGTAAGTTGGTGCATATAAAACTTTATTATTCTGATTTGTTTCTCCTACCTCTAATTTTTCAAGATAAGCAAGACGCGGCGAACCAAAATGACAAAATTGAGCATTCTCGAGACGATAATTGTTTCTAAAAATTGCTTCCATTTTTAGTGAATTAACGATAAAATAATTCATTTTATCGTAAACTTTTTGAAACCTGATTTGATCCTTGCTACTTCTATGTTTCGTGTGATAAGCACCCCAGCCAAACTGTTTTAAAGCCCCATTAGCATGCCATAATTGGATAACTACTTGCTTTTTTTTTAAAATTGCCAATTCTGGAAAATAATTATCTACAAAAATTAGCGGCGCTGACTTCAAGTATGATATCGCCGTTGTAATCAACAAAGTCTTCTTATCAAAAAGTATCGTCTTTATACCTTTTTGATTTAAGGATGCTGCATATGATTGACAATTTTTTGTATAAAGTACTATTATCATTCCGTGATAGTGTTGTTCTAATTGTTCAATTAAATGTCCATCATTTCTTGGGAAACTCATTATGTACACAATTTTTACTTTTTTATGTTTGTATGGTCTCCGTCTTAATACTGTTAAGTACAATTGTTTTAGCACTTTTATATCCTTTCACAACCAATAGTTTTCTTATAAAAAAGATATGATCAAAGTCTTTAAAAAGAAAAAGCTTACATATAAACTCATTAAAACAAATTATACCTTAAAGATTCTAAAAAGACAATTGCACTTTACAATATGTATACTATCCAAATAATTTAAATTATACGGTCTACAGACTAGCTATACTTTCAGTTAAATAAAATAATATTTAAATAATTTCTCTGAATTTAAAACTGCCTATCCAACAAAAATAGAGGTTTCCCACCACAGTGGAAAACCTCTATAAACCTTGTCATAACAATGTTTTGAAAGACTATGCGTCTGGATTTGCGTTTTCGTCTTTGAGACCGTATTTTTTGTTGAAACGGTCCACACGTCCGTCGGCTTGTGTGAATTTTTGACGACCAGTGTAGAATGGGTGTGAGTCTGAAGTAACCTCAACACGTAATAATGGATAAGTGTTGCCATCTTCCCATTCAACAGTTTCTGAAGATCCTTTAGTTGAACCTGAAAGGAATTTGAAACCTGTTGTTGAATCCATGAATACTACTGGTTGGTAATTTGGATGGATATCTTGTTTCATACGTTTTTTCGCTCCTTTGCCCTGATCCATTTGCTGTATCAGAGTTATTTTGTCGGTATACAACAATGCTATCTTACCATGTTTTCAGTTGGTATGCAATTATCTTTTTGGATTTCTTTTAATTTGTTTGCCAAACGAAACATCATGGAAAACTTCAAATAATTGTTGATTATTTTGGGTCCGTTTTAACATTTTTATGAATTGATCCGTATATTCCAGCGAGTCTCCTGACATATTATTTCTCAATTTCCACGTTTCTTCTAGTTGTTCTGGTGTCATTAGCAATTCTTCTTTTCGCGTACTTGATTTTTTAATATCAATTGCTGGGAAAATACGGCGCTCTGCTAATTCACGAGATAAATGGAGCTCCATGTTGCCTGTGCCTTTGAATTCTTCATAGATGACATCATCCATTCGGCTACCTGTATCCACCAATGCCGTGGCTAAAATAGTCAGACTGCCCCCTTCTTCGATATTTCTGGCAGCACCAAAAAATCGTTTAGGTTTGAAAAAAGCAGCTGGATCTATTCCGCCACTTAAGGTTCGACCACTAGGCGGGACCACTAAATTATAGGCCCTTGCTAAACGAGTGATGCTGTCCATTAAAATAACTACGTCCCGTTTATCTTCAACTAAGCGCATTGCTCGATCCAGAACCAATTCAGCAACTCGCGTATGATTTTGTGGTTGTTGATCAAAAGTTGAAGAAACCACATCGCCTTTAACGCTTCGCTCTAAATCAGTCACTTCTTCAGGACGCTCGTCAATTAACAACAGAATCAATTCCACATCAGGATGATTTTCTGTAATCCCATTAGCAATTTCCTTTAAAACACTTGTTTTTCCCGCTTTTGGCGGCGCTACAATTAAACCACGTTGCCCAAAACCAATTGGGGCAAATACATCAATCATTCGTGTTGATAATCTGCCAGCCGTGGTTTCTAACGTTAATTGTTTTTCAGGATACAACGGTGTTAGCGCTGGAAAATGTGGCCGCTCTTTCGCTTCTTCAGGATCTTTCCCATTGACACTTTCAACATGCATGAGTCCATAGTAACGTTCTGATTCCTTTGGCGGACGCGCCTTGCCAGCTACTTTGTCCCCATTTCTCAATCCGAAACGACGAATTTGAGAAGAAGAAATATAAATGTCTTCTGCACTTGGTCCATAATTAATTGGCCGCAAAAAGCCATAACCATCCTGAGAAACAATATCTAAAATTCCTTCCATGAAGAAAAACCCTTGCTTCTCAGCTTGTGCACGAATCACAGCTAAAGACAATTCTTTTTTGTTCATTTGGCTATAATAAGGAATTTTAAACTCTTTCGCGTACGCATAAATATCTTTTAACGTACTATTTTCCAATTCAGCCATTGTTAAATAGTCGCTCATTGATCCACCTCAAACGGACCTTCTTGTTCTTCGGTTTCTAGCATTTGAATATCAGCGCCCAAAGCAGTTAACTTTTCGATAATGTGGTCGTACCCACGTAAAATATATTCTACATTATAAATTGTGGTCGTACCTTCAGCCATCAAGCCGGCAGTGACTAAGCAAGCGCCTGCCCGTAAATCAGAGGCGACTACTTCTGCACCGTGCAATTGATTTGGACCATTTAAAATAATCATATTGCCTTCAACCGAAGCATCAGCCCCCATCCGCACTAACTCAGGGATATGCTTATTTCGTTGAGCATAAATCGTATCAATAATTTCACCAGTTCCTTGCGCTTTTAAAAGTAATGGCGTTAACGGTTGTTGCAAGTCTGTGGCAAAACCAGGATATGGATAGGTTTTCACCATTGTCATTTTCAGATCATGTGACGGATGAACTTCAATCATGTCTTCTTCAATTGTCATCTTAACGCCCATTTCTTGCAATTTCGCAATGAAGCTTTCTAAATGCTCATAAATAACATTTCGAACTTTGATTCCTTCACCCATAGCTGCTGCCATAGCTAAATAAGTCCCAGCTTCAATTCGATCTGGAATAATCGAGTGACGACAACCATGTAATTCTTCGACACCTTCAATCCGAATAACGTCCGTTCCAGCTCCTCGGACTTTTGCACCCATGTTATTTAATAATGTAGCAATATCAATAATTTCTGGCTCACGCGCAGCATTTTCAATAATCGTTTTGCCTTTGGCTTTAACTGCGGCTAACATGACATTGATTGTAGCGCCAATAGATACCATATCCATAAAAATTCGTGTTCCTTGTAAGCCAGCTTCGTCTGTTCTCAAGTACATCGCCCCATGTTCGTTGGTTACATGAGCGCCTAATGCTTCAAATCCTTTGATATGTAAATCAATTGGACGAGGTCCTAAGTAACAACCGCCAGGTAAGCCGACAACGCCTTCCCCAAATCGACCAAGAAGTGAGCCCATAAAATAATAGGACGCACGTAAGCTATTGATTTTTCCTTTTGGCATTGGCACAGAAACAACTTCTGTTGGGTCAATAATTAATGTATTATTTTCAAAAGTAATTTTAGCACCCATAATTTCTAAAATTTCAATTAATGAGTGAACATCCTGAATGTCAGGAACGCCATCTAAAGTCACGGGCGAATCTGCTAAAATAGCAGCTGGAATTAAAGCGACCACACTATTTTTGGCGCCGCTAATGGTTACTTCGCCCTTTAATGGACGATTCCCATTGATTACGATTTTTTTCATTTATATTCTCACCTATCTGTAATATACGTTTTCTAAATAAACTACCCAATCATTCTATCATAATCAAGCTTAAGAAAAAAGAAAACTTCTCAGGTATTTTAATAGAATGAAAAAATAACAAAAAATAAAAAAGACAGCCACGTGCTGTGGCTGTCTTTAACGTAACTAGTTGATTAAGCTTTGTTAGCTGAACCGAACCAATCAATGTGTTCTTCTGCATCTTTGATGATTGCAGCTTTACCTGGTGCTAATAATTTACGAGGGTCAAATCCTTTACCTTCTAAATCTTTACCAGCTTCAATATATTCGCGCGTTGCTTTAGCGAATGATAATTGGAATTCTGTATTTACGTTAACTTTTGAGATACCCATTGAAATTGCTTTTTCAATTTGTTCTTGAGGAATACCAGAACCTCCGTGTAATACTAGAGGTACATCAGAACCGACAGCTTCAGCAATTGCTTGTAAGTGATCAAATGCTAAACCTTTCCAGTTTTCTGGATATTGACCATGGATGTTACCGATACCACATGCTAAGTAGTCAATACCTGTAGCAACCATTTGTTTACATTCTTCGATATCAGCTAATTCGCCAGTACCGATGATTCCGTCTTCTTCACCACCGATTGAACCAACTTCACATTCGACAGAAATACCTTTAGCGTGAGCTTTTTCAACTACATCTTTCGCTAATTTTAAGTTTTCTTCGAATGGTAAGTGAGAACCATCAAACATGATTGAAGTATAGCCAACTTCGATACATTCTAAAGCAGCTTCGTAGTCACCGTGGTCTAAGTGAATTGCTACTGGAACTGTGATATTCATTGAGTCTACTAAATTAGTAATCATGTCTTTAGCTACTTTGTAGCCGCCCATGTATTTAGCAGCGCCCATTGATGTTTGGATTAGAACTGGTGCTTTTTTAGCTTCTGCTGCTTCTAAAATCGCTTGTGTCCATTCTAAGTTATTTGTGTTATAGCCACCTACTGCATAGCCGCCTTTACGTGCTGCTTTTAAGAATTCTGCTCCTGATACTACTGGCATAAAAAATTCCTCCTAAGTTTTTAAAAACTTTATTTGTTAGGTGTTCCCTAACCAACGGTTCTATTTTAGCAGAATTCCTGACACTTTTCTAGTAAAATTCCCTTTTTCAGAAAATTTTTGTCTATTCTTTCACATAACCTTCATTTTTATAAAAAAACCTCCAGTTTTCCCGTTATCACTTTGGGATCTGAAGGCCGACTTGCTATTTTAATTTTTTCTTTGGCGGATAACGTTTCACCTTGTAGGATTGAAGCTCAGGAAATGTTCCTGTACTATGAAAAATCCGTTGTTCATCTTCATTAGCAAAACGCCCTAAAACCGATTGTGTTGGTAAAATATTTACAAAGGCATTCTCATCGATACTGTAAACTGCCTGTTCTAAATCATAGAGTTCATAGCGAGTAATGACCATCATAATCATTCGACCTTCTGCACCTGAATAGCCGCCGATTGAAGGCAACAAGGTCATGCCACGAGCGATTTGTTGAGAAACTTCTAAGGCAACGGCTTCTGGTCTCGTAGTGACAATCATAGCTGTGACTTTTTGGTGACTGGTATGAATCATGTCGACCACCTGACTCAAACAGTAAATAGAAATAATAGTATACAACGCACTTTCCCAGTTAAATACAAAACCAGCCAACAGCACAATAATACCATTTAATAAGAACATAAAATTACCAACTGTTTTCCCTGTTGTTTTTGAAAGAATCAGTGAAATAATGTCCATGCCGCCAGTGTTAAAGCCCATTTTCAATGAAAGCCCTGCGCCAACGCCGACTAAGACACCACCCATAATTGCGTTCATCAAAGGATTCGTAGTGACTGTTACGATTGGCACAAACATAGTCACAACGGAAATGCCAATAACATTGATGAAACTAAGAATCGTTGATTGTTTCCCTAATTTTACAAACCCTAGAATGAAGACGGGAATGTTTAAAAATAAAATGAAGATCCCTGTATTAATATGAATTCCTAAATTTGTATATAATAATGTAGCAATGATTTGCGCAATTCCGTTCATCCCTGCCGAAAAAACTTTTGCCGGAATCAAAAAGAAATTCAAACCGACCGCAGAAGTCAAAGCGGTTATCGCCATCACTGCTATTTTTTTTATCGATTCATTTCTTTGGTAAGTACTAACCAATCGACTCATTTTTCTTCGCTCCTTCGCTATTCTTCTGACTTAGAATAACAGGTTCTATCCTAAAAGAAAAGGGGCTAAAAGCGAACATTGAAAATTTTTTTTGCAACGTTTACATGAAAGAATGCGGGAAGATATCCCTAAAAATTGATCTTCTTATTTCTCTATTCAAAATGATTCTAACCTAACCTTTTTTACTATTTCATGATATGATGAAGCAAAGAATATTTTAGGAGGTTTTTACATGGCTGCAAAAGAAGCAAGTTTTGATGTAGTTTCAGAGGTCAATATGGAGGAAGTCAAAAACGCAATTCAAATTGCCTTGAAAGAATTGAAAAATCGTTTTGACTTTAAAGGGTCAATTGCTGATATTAAATTGGAAAACGATAAACTAGTAGTCGTAGCTGAAGATGATTATAAAGTCGAGCAAGTGAAGGATATTTTATTTGGAAAATTAGTCAAACGCAATGTTCCGATTAAAAATATTCATTTTTCAGAAAGTGAAAAAGCCTTAGGCGGTACCGCTCGCCAATATGGTGATTTAATCAGTGGTATTGATAAAGAAAATGCAAAAAAAATCAACACAGCTATCAAAAACTCTGGTATTAAAGTTAAGTCACAAATCCAAGAAGACAAAATTCGGGTAACTGGAAAAAGTCGGGATGATTTACAAAAAGTCATGGCTCTTTTACGAGAATTAGATTTACCCATGGCTCTTGAGTTTAATAATTATCGCTAAAAAAATCCTTCAACTGTTAATGAACAGTTGAAGGATTTTTTTGTTTTGGTACCGGCCATTCTTGATTATTCAATAAAACGATTGGTCGGCGTTGGATTTTTCCTGAAAAAGCGGCAATTGCTTTGAAAACCTTTGGCATAAAATAAAACGCATTTAATTCTTCTAAATCCAGTTCTTCTTCTGCCGTAAACGAGACACAAACCTCTTGTTCTGAAAGCATAATTTCAATTTTCTTTAAAAATTGAAGTTGCCGCATTCCCGGCACGAAATAACCAGCCTTTGCAACACGAGAGGTTGTAATATCTAATTTATCACTAATGATTAGCGCTAGCGTCATTAGCTCTTCCGAATCAAAGCCGTTACTATGATTTTCTATAGAAGATAAAATTTCTTCTTGATAAGGCAAACAAATCTTTTGCTTACGAAAATATGCTTCTGCAAATTGTTTCCCACGAAGTGCATGTCCTGCTTTTCCTTGTAGCGCACCCACATCATGGAGCAGTGCCGCAATTTTTGCCGCCTCTAAATACTCCTCTGAAACAGCAAGTTGTTTCAAAATCATTTCCGTCATGGCTACGACATTGTTTACATGAAACCAATTATGGTATGCCCACCCAGCTTCTTCATCTTCCATTTGACCAATTGCATCATAAATTTGTCGAATTTCAGTATCTTGATGAATGCGTTCAAACAGCTTCATTTATTTTCTCCTTAAAATTAGTTACTGTTCCAAAAATTCTTTTAACTCTGCAGGATTTTTTTCGCTGTTTAAACCAACAATTAAACGAATCCGCGCTTTCGGTCCGTTTAAACCACGGGCAAAAACGACCCCCATTTTTTTCAAGCCAACGCCACCACCAGCATAATCATAGATATCTTCAGCAATGCCATTGGAACAACGAGAAACTAAAACGACTGGAATCCCGTTATCTAGCATTTTTTGTAATGCTGGGAGCGTTTCTGGCGGTAAATTACCCGCGCCTAGCGCTTCAATTACTAACCCATCCGTTTCTGGGGTGTTTAATAATTCAAACATCCGTTCACCCATCCCCGCATAGGCCTTCACTACGTGAACATTTCCTTTCACAGAAGAAACATCGCAAACTTCTTGCGGTAAGACCTCTTTCGCAAAAAAAGCACGTTCTTTCGCAATGGTTCCTATTGGTCCAAAAGTTGGCGTCCGAAACGTCGCTACGTTCGTTGTATGTGTTTTAGTCACATAACGCGCCGTATGAATTTCATCATTCATCACGACTAAAACACCTTTATCGTACGATTCGTCTGAACAAGCAGTCCAAATAGCACTGATGAAATTATACAAGCCATCACTACCGATTTCGTTACTTGACCGCATTGCTCCTGTTAAAACAATGGGGATTTTTTTCTCTAAGGTTATATCTAAAAAATAAGCAGTTTCTTCTAATGTATCTGTTCCATGCGTAATAACCACGCCATCAATTGGTTCAGAATAAGCTTTTTGAATCCGTTCTTTTAATTGAAACATCCGTTCTAAGGTCATGTGTGGTGAGGGAATATTAAAAATATCTTCAACAACTAAATGAACCTTGCCAGAAAATAATGCTTCTTGTTCCATCAACGGATTTTTTTCATTCGGGGCAACACTTCCTCCTGCTACTTTCGACATGGAAATGGTCCCACCTGTATGAAGGACTAAAATGGTCTTCATTTGTTTCCTCCTTTGTTTTCTTTATTTTTTAACCAAAATTGTTTCACTTGTTGAATAAGTTGTTCATTGGTGTTTGCCTTTCGATGCGCCAACCAATGCGGCGGAAAGAAACGCTGGACACTTGGTAATTCAAATCGTTCGTCTAATAACAACACAAAGCCTTTATCTCGCGCATCTCGAATGACACGTCCAGCCGCTTGCAAGACTTTATTCATACCAGGAATTTGATACGCAAATTGAAACCCTTGCCCTCGCTCTTCTTGATAAAACGTGCGAATCAGTTCTTGCTCCGGATTCATTTGTGGTAGCCCGACACTAACAATTATCGTACCAATCAATCGGGTACCTTTCAAGTCAATTCCTTCTGAAAATATACCACCTAAAACACAAAAACCGATGAAAGTTTCTTGAGGATTCTCTTTAAATTCAGCTAAAAATGCTTCTCGCTCTTTTTCGTTTAAGTCCGTTCCCTGAATTTGAGTTTTTACTTGCGGGTAGCGTTGGCTAAATACTTGATAGACATCATCCATATAGGCATAAGAAGGGAAGAAAATTAAATAATTACCTGTTTTTGTTTCACTTAACTTCCCTAAAAGTTCACTAATCTGTGGATAACTTTTTTCACGGTTTTTATAGGTTGTTTGAAGATGACTACCAATCATCAACAATTGATTTTCTTCTGGAAAAGGATACGGAATCCGATAACGTAGGCTTTCTTCACCTCCACCAAGCACTTCTTGATAATAATTCAGAGGTGTTAAACTTGCCGAAAATAAGATACTCGCTTTCCCTTTATCTAATCGTTGTGACAATAAATAAGCAGGATCGACACAAAATTGTTTCACAACGCAGTCATAGTTTCGCAAAGAAATAGACGTATAAAAGCCGTTGTCGTAATACTCGCTGATTCGAAGATAACTTAAACAATCAAAATAAAAACTGAGAATCGACGCCAATTCCTCAATGTGTTGATTTTCTGGCAACCATTCTGCAATTACTTCTGTTAATCGATGTATCTGTTTAACTAATGAATCAATTGGCGCGCGTTGGGCAAAAAAATCCGTGTCTTTTTCTTCGCAGATTGCTTCAATATCATCAAACGTAGTTAAGACTTTTTGACAAGCTCTTTTTAATTGAACAGATTCTTTTTGCAATCTTTTTTGAATTTGCAAAACCGCATTCCTAGAAATAGCGGCCGAATACATCTCCCGTGAACGATTAACCAAATTATGGGTTTCATCCACTAAAAAAATATTCTCTTCTGCACTTTGGGGTTCTTCAAAGAAGCGCCGCAAATAAACCGTTGGGTCAAATAGATAATTGTAATCGCCAATAATTAAATCACACCAAAGACTTGCATCTAACGACAACTCGAATGGACACAATTGGTGCTTTTGTGCATACCGTTCAATAACCTCTCTCGTTAAATGATTTTCATGTTGCAATAAATCCCACAGTCCCTCATTTAAACGATCATAATAGCCGTCAGCAAACGGGCAATGTTCTGGTGTACAATTTCGTTCAGTTAAAAAACAAATTTTATCTTTTGCTGTCAACGTAATACTCTTAGTTTGCGCTTGTTTTTCGGACAGCGCTTTGACGGCATCTTCAGCCACTTGCCGCGTGATGGTCTTAGCTGTTAAATAAAAAATCCGTTCACCTTCTTCTTCACCAATTGCTTTCATCGCTGGAAAAAGAGTGGACATTGTCTTGCCTGTTCCAGTTGGTGCTTCCACGAAGAGCCGCTGTTTACTAAGAATTGTTTTATAGACGGCTACCGCCAATTCTCGTTGCCCTTTGCGATACTCCCCGTAAGGAAAACTAAGATTTTTTAATGATTTATTTCTCAAAATACGCCACTCTTCTTTAAAAATTACCCACTGTTCATAGCGCTTCATCAAATCAGTAAAAAACTCCGCTAATGCAGCTTCTGTAAAATAGCGTTCTTGTCGTGTGATTTGTTTTGTGGTGGTCTGATAATAAGTGAGTTGAAGCGTTATTTCAGAAAGTTGTTCTTGTTGGCAATACATGTGACCATAACACATCACTTGATACCAAAACAATTCGACCTTTTCTGGCGGCAATTCTTCAAACGCTGGTTCGGATGTTTTAATTTCATCAATGACCACTTGCCCAGTTTCTTTCACAAAAATGCCGTCTGCACGACCTTCTACACAATAATTATGGCCATTTAAAGGCACCTCAATTTTTAAAGATACTTCCTTTTGATAAAGGCTCCCCGCTTCCTTTTGCAACATTCGATGAAGGTGACTACCTTCTTGTGGTGTATGTTCACTCACATGGCGAGAATCGATACTTCCCCGCCTTAAAATAAATTCGACCACTTGACGAACCGCAATTTTTCTCGTTGATTTCACGTAATCCCACCTATCTGCCTCCCTATTATAGAACATACATTCGCTAAACAAAAGCAAAAAATCCAAAACGAACACAATCATGCATTCATTCTGGATTTCTCTTTAGATTATCAACAATTAAAAACAACTTGTTTCTTCTAACTGTTTGGTTTCTTTTCCATTTGCTTTTGCCACGACCAATTGCGCCATTTGTTTAAACGAATTATTTAAACCAATGCCACCCTTTTTGGGCATCTTCACAATTGGCACTTGCTGATAATAGTGACTGACTGCTGGATTTTCTTCTGCCATCGCTGCAATTGCAGGAATGCCCGCAGCATTAAACTTACAAGCTAGACGAGCAGCCATTTCTCCAAAATTAGGATAATGCATGGCAGGTCCGCAAAGAACCGCATCGGCATGAAACTTTTTTGCAAAGCCAATAAATTTCTTTGCTACCTCTTCCTCGTTTTCCAAATAATATTGGTCACCACAATAAAGTGTCGCAACAATTTCCGCTCCTTGCTTCTGTAAAAATGGTAGCAATGTTACCCCTGGACCTAAGGGAGCTTTTTTACCACTTGGTTTCAGCTGAGCTTGTTCATCACTGCCAAATCCTGCTAAACTGTGGTTTAAGACTAAAAGGATTTTTTTCACGCCTATTTCCTCCTTATTTATAAATCATCGAAGTCAAAGGAATCAAAATCTATTTCTTCACTCTCTTCTTCTTGTGCTTTCCATTCTTCACGTAAATATTGGTCATCCATAACTCGAATAAAAGGATAATAAATGAACATTCCTAGTACCAATAAGAGAGCTTGCAGAATTGATCCTTGCCAACCGCTGACTAAAAATCCTGAGATAATTGGTGGGGTCGTCCACGGCAATTGAATACCGTTCGTCAATGGAACTAAGCCCCAATCCATAGCAAAATAGGCAATAATAATATTAATTGCGGGTACTAAGACAAATGGAATTAAAAGGATTGGATTTAAAACAATTGGCAACCCAAAAATGATTGGTTCGTTAATCCCAAAAACACCAGGAATTAGTGAAAGTTGCGAAAGCTTTTTAATTCGTTGACTTTTACAGAATAAGACCATCACAATGATTAATGAGAGTGTGGAACCGGCGCCACCAAATGTTGCAAACATATCTTGAAATTGTCCAGTGATGATGTTGGGAATTTCATGACCGTCTTTAAATGCTTGTAAATTTTCAACAGACAATGCCCGCAAAACAGGATTAAAGACTGCGCCAACCACACTACCTCCGTTAATGCCAAAGAACCAAAAGAAGTGTAAAAATAAATAAGCAATGCTCATTGCACCTAAGGTATTACCAAGACTCAATAAGGGCGTTTGTAGAAATTCAAAAATAACATCTTGTAAATTACCATAAGGAGTTAAAGCAGCCAGCCAATTGACTAAAAACATGAGAGTAACAACTAAAAAACTCGGAATCAGGGCCTCAAAAGACTTAACCACTGTTGGTGGCACTCCTTCTGGCATTTTTATTGTCCATCCTTTACGAACAATGGCCACAAATAAACGAGTTGCAATTAATGCGACAATCATTCCTAAAAACAAGCCACTGGAACCCATCCATTTTAAAGGTAAACTAGTAACTTCATAAACCTTTGAACTATTTTCCGGTGTAAATAATGTTTGATAAGGCGTTACAATAAAAAATGAAACCAATGCGATAATTCCTGCTTGCATTGCATCCACATTGAATTGTTTCCCTAAACTATAGGCAATACCGACAACGGCCAGAATGGTCATTACATCAAAACTAGCACTAGCTGGAACAGACATCATTGTCGCCCAGTCTTTACCAAGCAAATGAGACATCCAAGTATCCCATTGTGGCAAAGGAAAATTAGCAATTAATAAGAAGACCGAACCAACAATCAACAAGGGCGTTGATAAAAGGAAGCCATCACGAATCGCTACTAAATACTTATTTTCTCCTATCACTTTTGCCAAAGGGGTCAATACGCGCTCTAACCAATCCAAAAATTTTTGCACGGTCGTCACTCCTATCTATTATTTTTTATTTTGCTTAATTAACCGCAGCGCTTCTTTCAATGCTTTTTCGCCATCCATCATGCCATAAATTTCTGGCGCAATTGCAGCGACAGGAATCCCTTGAGGAGCAAATTGTTCTTTTGTTTTTTCTAATAAAAAACGGACTTGTGGTCCTAATAAAATAGCAACAGGCTTCTCTGCTTCAACCACTTCCTGTGCTCTTGCAATAGGAAAAGCAGTAATCATTAAAGGCATTTGATGTTTTTCAACCACTTCCATCATTTTATTCACCATAATACTTGTAGACATTCCTGCATCACAAAAAAGATAAATTTGTTTTTTACTCATGTTCCTTCACTCTCCTCATTTATTCAATTGGTGCTTTGATTCTTTTTTCATAGGCCGCTAACCATTCTTGTGAAATCGGCTGAATCTCTGTGGTATGATTCTTGCCTGGATTTGCAATATAAATTTCTGGTTGCTGCATATCAGTACCAACCGTAAAAGTAAATTCCACATTCGTAGCTACGCCCCAGTCTCCCTGTTTGTTCATGGCCACCAGTGAAAAAGCTCCTGCTTTCCCATAACGTTGGGTCAATTTTTCGTGAAAAGCATAGACCGCTTGATCACATGCTTGTTGTGGCGAGCGCCCTTCCCCCATTAAACGGACGATTTCATAAGAAAGACAGCCTTTCATTAAATCTTCACCTAATCCTGTAGCCGCAGCACCACCAATTTCGCTATCAACATAAAAACCAGAACCTGACAGTGGTGAATCACCAACACGTCCTGCTTTTTTCATGAAGAGTCCCGAACTGGAAGTGCCAGCTGCCATTGATCCTGTTTGGTCTAACGTAATAGCGCCGACGGTATCATGCCCATCATAGGGGTTCAACTGATTTTCCTGAATTTCTTTTAAACGCTTTTGCCACCATTGATTAGCGCGTTCTGTCAACATATTCTTTCTTTCAAAACCGTGCAACATTGAATATTTCGTTGCACCTACGCCAACACGAAAACTATTAAACTTCTCTTTACTTAATGCTTTAGCCACTGAAATCGGATTTTTAACATCTGTAATTCCTGCCACAGCACCAATTGCAAATGTGTCTCCATCCATATAGGCAGCATCCATTTCTAAAATCCCTTCCTCATTAGGTAAACCGCCGTAGCCCACTGACTTATAAAAAGGATAGTCTTCTACTTCTTTAATTAATTGTTCCACGGCCGTGCCTGCAGCACCTCCTTGTTGTAATTCTTCTGTAGCTTTTAGTAACCCATCATGTGCCATCCGCCATGTCGCAATTGCACCCCAAGTCATTTTCCATCCGCCCTTTCGTTAACGCTTACATTTCTCCACCATTATAAACTAGTATATACTGTTTTGTATATACTGAAAACGAAATTTTATACAGAAAAATAAAAGATACACGTATGCGACCTCTACGAAACACATTGGCTCCTTCTCATACGTGTATCTTCTATTGGTTTTACGCTTCTGTTAATGCAATCATCGCTTGCATATAGATTTCCATATTAAGCAGTAAATCTTTTTCATCCATATATTCATCTTGGTTATGCGCAATGCCTTTTTGACCAGGAAATGATGGACCAAAAGCAACGATATTCGGCATAAAACGAGCATACGTAGCACCGGTAGTTGTGACTGGCGTCCCATCTAAGCCAGTAATTTGTTCATAAACCTTGGTTAATTTTTGAACATTGCGCTCATCTTTTGGAAACAGCGTACTAGGGAGGCGGCGGATGACGGTCACTTCACTTTCTGGAAATAGTGCCTTCGTTAGCTGCGTGGTTACTTCGTTTTCTGTAATAGAAACAGGATAACGCACGGCCAATGATAACACCAATTGCTGTCCTCGTTTTTCCAACGCATAGGGCGTTAAAATCAATTGCCCGCTATCCTGATCCTTAAAGTCCAGAGCTACTCCTTCGCCATAGTGCTTTTCATGAAAACTAGCCGTTAACCAGTCGAAATACTGTAATAAATTTCCTTTGACTAACTGTTCCTCGCTAATTTTCTGTGCCAATAAAGTAATCGCGTTCTTGCCTAGTTCTGGCGCATTGGAAGGAGCACGTTTTCCCGTGATTGCTGTTGTTTTTCCTGCAATCACCACACTTAATTGATCAGGCACATGGTCTTTTGCTTGATCACCCATAATATGACCAATTTGTTCACTTGAATCATCTGGGATGGTCGTTGTGATTTCATAATTAACAATCCCTCGCTCCCCATAAACTACTGGATATTTACAATCTGGAGTAAATCCAAAAACGGGTGCGTTTTCCTTCTCTAAATATAAGGGGATATCTCCACTCCCACTTTCTTCATCCGTGCCAAACATTAAGCGAATGGTTTTCTTTGGTTGGTAACCAAGTTCTTTCAGTAATTTCATTCCATACAGGCAAGCCAAGATAGGACCTTTATTATCTAGAATTCCTCTACCATACAAACGTTGATTTTTTTTCGTTAATTGAAAGGGCGGCACTGACCAACCAGAACCTTCTGGTACTACGTCTAAATGACCAATAATTCCCAGATATTCTTCCGCTGTTCCCCATTGCGCATAGCCAACTGCGTCATTGACAATCCCAGTTTGAAAACCATAACGCTCTGCCAGTTTCAGCGTTTCTTCCAAGGCTCTTTTCGGTCCTTCGCCAAAAGGCGCCTCTTTTTTAGGCGACCCTTTCACACTTCGAATCGCCATAATTTTGTTTAAGTCTTCATAAAATAAATCTTTTTGAGCGGCTATTTCTTCTTTGATCTTCATTCGTTCCAAGAACCTCCTAGCTCCACTTGGTTGTTTTCAGACGGGCTATAGCGGGTCAGTGTGTTTTTAAACGTGTACCGATCTGCTCGATATAAAGAGACATCATATAAAATGGGGGTTGCATCAAGCGCATAGGTGATAGAGTGGACTTGTAAAAGTGGTTGGCCCACAGGAACATTCAATAATTCTGAAATTTCCGCTTCAACTAAAATTGCTTCAATTTCTTGATGCGAATAAGCAATCTCGACGTTTTTCTCGATTAAGCAGAAAAGAGAGCCCTCGAAGTCTTGCTTCGTATGGCCTTGTACGTATGCCTGTGGCAAATAAATTTTTTCAACTGTCATTGGCTCGCCATCTAACATTCGGCGGCGAATCAGTTCATAAATTGCCTCATTTTTGCCCACTTGGAGCGCCTCCCGAATTTTCTCATCGGGATGTACTACTTCTTCAAAGGAAATGACTTCTGTCTGGCTTTTTTTCCCGTAAGCTTTGGCTGCCTCAGTAAAACCTTGTAAGCCAGCGCGACCACTTTGAATTTTCGCTTGTGACATCACATAACTACCTTTACCATGTCGTTTTACCAAAATATTTTTGCGAATCAAATCATCAATCGCTTTACGAATGGTCAAGCGACTGCAGTTGTATTCTTTAGCTAAATCATACTCTGAAGGTAATTTTTGTGCACTTACATACAGACCATCTCGAATTTTCTTTTCAATTTCTGCAGAAATTTGCTTAAATTTAGGTGCATTTTCTGTCATTTCATCGCCTAACTTTCTTCAAAAAATAAATTCCCTAGTATATACCACACTGTCTATACTAAATCAATTTTTAAGAAACCGCAATCATTTGTTGTGTTTCTTAAAAATCAAAAAAGAAAGCGAGCCACAAGTCGGTTGGACTTGTGGCTCGCTTTCTTAGGAAAAAATATGCTATTTCCCTTTCATCCGTTCTTTGCCTTCTTGACACATATAGAGTAGCGGACAGGCTTCACATTTAGGCGCTCTTGCTAGGCAGTGATAACGCCCAAAGAAAATCATGGTATGGTGCGTTTTCACCCAGAGTTCTTTCGGAACTTTACGCATTAAGGTCTGCTCAACTTCAGTAACATTCGCATTTAGCTTACAAATTCTAAGGCGCTTGGACACTCGTTCCACATGTGTATCTACTGCAAAAGCCGGTTCGCCGAAAGCATCTCCCATTACTACATTGGCTGTTTTTCTCCCCACGCCAGGTAAACTGACCAGTTCATCTCTGGTTTGCGGAACTTCTCCATTGAAACGTTCTAAAAGTTGTTGTGCGCACGCTTTAATATTTTTTGCTTTATTGCGATATAAGCCAATGGTTTTTATTTTAGCAATAATCTCCTCCACCGGTGCAGCTGCTAAAGCTTCTGGTGTTGGAAAAGCTGCGAATAAACCAGGAGTCGCTTTATTTACCGATACATCGGTTGCTTGCGCACTTAAAATCACAGCAATTAATAATTCAAAAGGATTCTTATGTTTTAATTCACATTCTGCATTTGGAAACATCTCATACATAATTTCAATAGCTTCCATCGTTTTCTCTTTTGATAGCATGGCCCACCTCCTTTTTATTCACTGTCTTCTGGATTTAACCAATTGTGTAATGTAACCTTTGGTAACGCTTCTTGTGTCTGACCTTGTTGTTCAATCTCATTTTGAATCATAGAATCTTTTCGTTTTTTCTGATCAGCAGCCACTTGTTCTTTGGTGGTAATATTTTTACGCTCCCACGCAAGTAAAATACGATCAATATATTTCAAACTATACGCCTGATTTAAAACGGCTTCTCGCAACGCTAACCGGATTAATTCAGGGGAATAATGGTCTGTGTTCAACCACTGACCAATCATTTCTAATTCAATTGGTGAAAGTGGACGTCCGAATTCTTTTTCAAAGCCTTGGTAAAGCTGTTTAATTTCATCTTCGTGGTTTGCGACAACTTGTTTTTCTTTGCTCGTTTGTAAAAATAATTGAATCTTTTGAAAAACAGGCAGTAAATCATACGTATCCATCATTTGACCTTTTTGGTTTTGTTGTGTTTCAATTCGAATAAAACCGCGAGAAACCAATTGATTTAATAACTTATAAATCGTATCTGGCGTTTTACCCATCGTCTCTGCAATCGCCATTAAGTCTGGAAATAAATCGCCTGCATTTTGCGAACGAAAAAGTTGCAGTAAAAAGAGAAATTCATCATCTTTCAAACCAATTTTTTGGTAATGATCAAATAGTAAGTTTGAGATTGTTGTTTCACCAGCTTCTAAATATTCACGAATTGATAACATTGTTGTTGTCCACTTCCCCTTGCTTGTTTCACTTATTGCACTTGATAAACATCAAAATAAATAGCTTTCATATAATCAATTAAATAACTAGGATTCAATTCTTCTCCCGTTGCATCAAAAATTAATTGATTTGGTTTACGTGAAGCGCCGTACTGATGAATATGTTGTGTTAACCATTTACGGATATCAGAATAATCCTCCGAAGCTAAAATTTCATCAACAGATAATTCTTGTTTCATTGCGTGAAATAGTTGCGCGGCGTACATATAACCCAAGGCATAAGATGGGAAATAACCAAAGCTACCTCCAGACCAATGAACATCTTGAAGGACGCCTTCTAAATCATTTTCAGGTGATACGCCTAAGTACTCTTGGTATTTTTCGTTCCACACTTTTGGCAAATCAGCGACTTCCAAAGAACCATTAAATAACATTTTTTCAATTTCATAACGAATAATGATATGCAAAGGATAGGTGAGACTATCGGAATCAATCCGAATCAAACTTGCTTTCGTTTCTTTTAAAGAAGCATAAAAATCTTCAAAAGTAATATCATCAAAAGTGCCTTCTGCGCATTCTTGGAAAAACGGGTATTGTTTTTGCCAAAAAGCTCGGTTGCTACCAATGATAATTTCATTAAAGAGCGATTGTGATTCGTGAATCCCCATAGAGGCGCCTTCGCTTAGTGGCGTAAAGTCAAATTTAGGATCAAAATTTTGTTCGTACATCCCATGACCCGCTTCATGAATCACACCAAATGTTGCCATTGAGAAATTATTTTCTTCCCAGCGCGTAGTAATCCGCGCATCATTTCGATTTAGAGCTGTCATAAATGGATGAACTGTATCATCTAATCGGCCTTTTGAAAAATCATAGCCTAATTGTTCAACCACACCAATCACAAAACGGCGTTGTTGTTCTTTGGTCATTTTTCTAGATAAAAAGTCAGTTCTAGGCGGCGTACCTTTTTCCGCTAAAACGGTCCGAATTTCTTGAATCCCTTGTTTTACTTGGTCGAATACTTGGTCTAGCTTCTCAACCGTCATCCCCGGTTCAAATTGATTTAATAACACATCGTACGGTGTTTTTTCTTCTTTTTGCCAATAAGGAATGAACTCCTTTTGGAACGCAACGACCTTCGTTAAGGTTTCTTCTAACAAGCCGAAATCTTGTGCAGCGCGTGCTTTTAGCCAATCTGTATGTGCTTGGTTTAATACTTTAACATATTCTTGCATACGTTCAGCTGGAACATTTTTATTCAAAGCATATTCTTCTTTTACTTTTTCAAAAACCAGTTTCCCTAATTCAGATAATTCTTCAGGGCGTGTCTCAAAATAGGCCAATGCTTCTTGAATAACTGGGCCAATACTTCGTTCAAAATATAATCCGGTTAAATACCCTTCTACTTCTCCTCGAAAAGGACTACTTTTTTCTGGCATCCCAGTTGATGAATCCCAGTCTAATAATGTCAAGGCATTTTTTAGTAATTGAATTTCTTTCACTTCTTGTAAAAATACAGCTTCCTTCATTTTTTACACCAGCTTTCTTAGTCTTCCCGTGGTTTTCTTGGTGGACGTGTTCCCCAGTATTGGAATAAATCTGTTCGTAAGGCTCCGTTGTAAAGCTTCCGTTTTTTAGTAGCTTTGGCACCATAATATTCTTCAAAAGCAAGATCACTCGTCAGTATATACTTGCTCCAAGTAGTTAACGGACGGAAAACATGGCCCATTTCTTTATACAAACGACGAACACTTTCCTCTTCTCCTAAACGCTCACCATAAGGCGGGTTAGCTACCATTACACCATATTCCTTCTCGGTTGTAAAATCTTTTAAGGCCAATTGTTTAAAGGTAATTGAATCACCTAAACCAACTTCCTCAGCATTCGCTCGTGCGACTTCAATCATTCGCCCATCAACATCTGAACCACAGATATCTAATTCAACATCGTAGTCTGCCTTTGCCTCGGCTTCGTTACGTACTTTTTCAAAAATTGCTGGATCAACCCAATCCCATGTTTCACAAGTAAAACTACGATTAAAGCCAGGGGCAATGTTATGGCCAATTAATGCTGCTTCAATACAAATCGTTCCAGAACCACAAACTGGATCATAAAAAGGACGATCTTTGCGCCAATTGGTCAACATCACTAAAGCAGCTGCCATGTTTTCCTTAAGAGGTGCGCCCCCCTTTTCAATGCGATAGCCCCGTTTAAATAAACTTGGCCCAGTCGTGTCCAACGTCAACGTCACTTTATCTTTTAGAAGAGCCACTTCTAATTTAAACAAAGCTCCTGTTTCGGTTAAGGGCACCGTCGCTGGACGATGGTAAACTTCTCTTAAACGGTTAACAATGGCTTTTTTGGTGATGGCTTGGCAATCAGGAACACTATACAACTTTGATTTAATTGATTTACCTGCAACTGGAAATTCTGCATCTAAAGGCAAATAATCTTCCCAAGGAAGTGCTTTAACTTTTTCAAATAATTCATCAAAACTATAGGCGTTAAATTCGCCAACGACGATTTTAATCCGATCTGCTGTTCGTAGCCATAAATTGGCAGTAGCAATTGTTTCAACAGTGCCTTCAAAGACGGCCCGGCCATTTTCTACTTCACAGGGAATCCCTAAATCACGCAATTCTTTTCCAACTAATGCTTCTAAGCCACTAGCAGCTGTTGCAACAAGTTTGAATGTTTTTTCTTTCGTCATAAAAACTCCTTCTTGACTCTTTTTTATTGTCTGAAGCTAACAGTCCTGCCGACTACTGCTCCGCTTGTTTTTTGTAATTGTCCGCTTTCTCTGAACTAAACGGTCCTGTCCCGGCCTCTTTAGAACAGACAGCTTACTACTTTTATCTCAGTTTCTTTATTTTAACATTTTTTTATTCTTTTCGTAAAAAAAGCCTTCACAACTACGTTGGAAGGTCTTCCTGAATTACTTGTAATTTTCTATAAGCCATGTTCTGTATCACCAATTCTTCAGGAAAAATTGGTGACGGTCATCATCTATCTGCAGAGTAAACTCTGCCTCTTCTACTCGTTCATTTCCTTTAGAAGAGCGCCCCTACCATTGTTTGGGTTGCTCGCTCGAGGGGTTTACCGCGTTCCACCGATGGAGTTTCCCACATCGCTTCGTCACTGTGGCACTTTCAAGGATACTTTGACATAGTCGAAACCTTAGTCATTTTTCCTGCCGTTACTCTAAAAGAGTACCTTAGCTTATGATTTCGCTAAGCACGAACACTACAAGCATCTCAGCTTGTGCGAGCATGGACTTTCCTCAGCTTGCAAAAGCAAACCGCGATCACCCGAAAATTACAAATCTGTTTAGACGAACAGCAAAAATTTACACACTACAACAAGTGTCCGCTATTCTAACAAATGCTTTCTGTTCCTCGTGAAAACTTGACTTAAATTGTCTTGTTAAAATTGACGTGTTTGTGCATTATCAACATCATGATTCGCTGGTTCTGCAGTCATTGACGGTGCAGAAGGCGTTACAGGTGTTGAAGGTGTTTCATCTAACTTTTTACCAAAAACTTCACGCTCTAAGTTTGATAAACGTTTTAAAATATCAAAGTTGGTCACTGCTGCACTTTTTGGTACTTCTTGAGCAACACGAGGCGTTGGTTGGGCTTTTGATAATTGGTCTAATTTTGCCATTAAGCGGCTGTTTTCTTCTTGCAAGCTTAATAATTCTTTATTATAAGCTTCGTAGTCTTTAATGACATTGTCTAAAAATTCGTCTACTTCAATTGGGTCATACCCGTTCATCATTTTCGTTTTAAATTCTTTTTGTAAAATGTCTTTAGGACTATATACTAAATTTGCCATGTTTACACCTCATTTGTTTATTTACGATAGAAAATTTCATAGTTCCACAAATACTATTGTAACGAAAAATAGCTAGAAAATCAAACAGATTCTCTAATCAATCACCGAGTTTTGTAAATCATCCATTGTAATTAAGCGAATATCATAGGGTTCTCGTTCCGAAAAATGTTGTGCGTCCTTTAAAAAATACTCCGTTTTGCCAGGGTACTCTTTGTCATAAATAAGTAAGCTGCCCCCAGAATGTTCCAAAAGAAATTTTGTATGCATTTTTAATTGTGCTGGCGATTGATAGGGCTGGTGACTTACTGAGTTGATATAATCAGCCAAACTTTCCGCTTTCGTTAACAGTTCTCGATTTTGTTCATTCCAATTATTGCCAAAGTCTTTAAACGGATAAAGTAAACCTAGCTGAACTTCTGGATATTCCGTTTTTAATTCCCCAACTACTTCAGCTGCCCAAAGTTCAACACCTAAATTGCCAGAAATCAAAATCCATTCTACTCCCGTTTCAATATAACTGGCTAACTCTTTTTTTAAGACATTTTTAATAACTGTGATTTTCGGGTCTTTTCCTTGAAATATCCCCAATTCAAAGCTGCGATAACCGGTGACATAGAGGGTTTTTATCATTTCCATAAGTCATCCCTTTTCTTTCAGGTCTTTTTTTTGGTATAATACAGGCTAGGAGTGTGATAAACGTGACGTTCCATTATCCTAACGGAATACCTTATAATCATCATGAAGCACAATCACCAAAAAAACAAGTAAAAAAGAAACGCCCCGTTGAATTTGGTAATCGCGGGATGGATTTCGAAGAAGCGATCAATCAAAGCAATCAATATTATCTATTGAATAAGCAAGCAGTCGTTCATAAGAAACCCACTCCTGTTCAAATTGTTAAAGTAGATTATCCCAAACGAAGTGCGGCTGTTATTAAGGAGGCCTACTTTAGACAAGCTTCAACGACTGATTATAACGGTGTATATCAAGGCCGTTACATAGATTTTGAAGCGAAAGAAACGAAAAATACCACGTCCTTTCCCTTTAAAAATTTTCATCAACATCAAATTGATCATATGGAACAATGTATAGCACAACAAGGGATTTGTTTTGTGCTATTATGGTTTTCAAGCTTAAAACGCTGCTTCTTTTTTAGTGGTGAAAATCTAATAACGCATTGGAAAAACCAAGCAGTTACTGGAAAAAAATCTATGCCGCTTGCACTCATCGAGAAAGAAGGAATTGAATTATCTTTTGGAATCGCACCGCGAATCCCTTATCTCGACGCAGTGGAACAATATATTCAGACACACTAGATTCATAAAGTTTTGAAAGTATAACAAAGGAGTTGCTATTTATGCCAACCGCAAATTCAGGCTCGCGAGCTGCTAGACATGCATCCAACACCTCATCGAAGTCGAGTTACAAGAAAAAGACACAACCGCCGAAAAAGAAAAAACGGCTTGTTTTAAAAATCTTTCTTGGCTTACTTATCGCTGGGATGGTCGCTTTTTTAGCAGGCGTTGGTCTTTTTTGGTTCTATGCACGACAAGCCCCAAAATTAGAAGATGACAAACTGAATGCGACAGTTTCATCGAAGCTTTACGATATTAATAATGAAATTTTTGAGGATTTAGGCGCAGAAAAGCGTGAATTAATTCAACCAAATGATGTGCCTCAATTATTAAAAGATGCCATTGTTTCTGTCGAGGACCGTCGTTTCTATAAACACATTGGTGTGGATCCGATTCGGATTATCGGTTCTGCCCTTTCAAATGTCAAAAATGGTGGATTACAAGGCGGAAGTACCTTAACCCAACAATTAATTAAATTGTCCTACTTCTCTACAAAAGAATCTGACCAAACCTTGAAACGGAAAGCACAAGAAGCATGGATGGCTGTTCGTTTAGAACGTGAAAAATCAAAAGAAGAAATTTTAACTTACTACATTAACAAAGTCTACATGGCGAATGGTTTCTATGGAATGGAAACAGCGGCTGAAAATTATTATGGTAAACATTTATCTGAACTTGATTTACCACAAACGGCCCTACTGGCAGGAATGCCACAAGCGCCAAACTCATATGATCCCTATACAAAACCAGATACTGCTAAAGAACGCCGGGATGTCGTACTCTACACAATGTACGACAATAAAAAAATCTCGAAAGCAGAGTACGAAAAAGCCAAAGCTACCCCAATCGATGAAGGCTTAGTTCCATTAAAAGCCAGTGATGACAATCGAAAAGTCGTAGATAATTACGTCAAAGAAGTAATCAATGAAGTGAAAGCAAAAACTGGTAAAAATGTTTACACAGACGGACTAGATATCTACACAAACTTAGATATGAATGCCCAAAAACAACTTTACGATATTGTCAACAGTGATCAATACGTTGCGTTTCCAGATGATAAAATGCAAGTGGCTTCAACCGTTATTGATGTTGCCTCTGGACAAGTCCGAGCACAGATTGGTGGTCGTCACATTCCTGATGATGTACAATTAGGAAACAATTTAGCTGTTAACACCCAACGTGATGTTGGTTCAACCGTGAAACCAATCATGGATTATGGTCCCGCAATTGAGAATTTAAATTATTCGACAGGTCGCCTCATGGTGGATAAGCCAACGAAATATCCTGGTACCGACATTGATGTCTTCAACTCTGATTTAACATATCAAGGCGTCATTACTATGCGCCGTGCGATTATGGGTTCTCGTAACACGACCGCGGTCCAGACGTTTGATGAAGTTGGTAAAGAAAACATCATGCCTTTCATTAAAGGACTAGGAATTGACTATAAAAACTTAGAAGCGTCGAATGCCATTTCAAGTAACACAAGCGACGTAGATGGCGATAAATACGGGATTTCCTCATTGAAATTAGCAGCAGCATATGCGGCTTTCGCCAATAACGGGATTTACAACAAACCGTATTACGTAAACAAAGTCGTTTTCAATGATGGAACTAGCGTTGATTATCAACCTGATGGCAAACGTGCGATGAAAGACTCTACCGCCTATATGATGACGGATATGTTAAAAGATGTTTTAAACGGTGGAACAGGATTTAACGGTGCCATTCCAGGCTTAATCCAAGCGGCCAAAACAGGGACTTCTAACTATACTGATGAAGATTTAGCGCGAATGGGCACAACAGAAAAAGGAATTGCCCCGGATAGTACCTTTGTTGGTTATACAACACACTATGCCGTTTCTGTTTGGACTGGATACAATGATCGAAATACACCAATCTATCAAGAATACTATGGAATTGCCTCGGATGTTTATCGTGAAATAATGAGTTACTTGTCTCAAAATGTTTCAAACGATGACTGGGTGCAGCCAGACAGTGTTGTGCGGGTAGGTAATGAATTATACGTGAAAGATGCCTATGAGGTACCAAATGTACAAGTTTTACCAAGTACTACCTCTTCAGCACCACAGCCGGAATCTAGCAGTACGGTGGAATCCTCTTCCACAAAAGAAGCGGAAAGTTCATCAAGTTCTAGTTCAGAAAGTGCGCCTTCTTCCTCTGAAGCGCCACCATCAACCGAACAACCGGCAAGCTCTTCCTCAGCAGAGCAACCGGCAACATCGGAACAACCACCTGAACCATCAAGTTCTAGTTCACAAGAACCACCGCAACCACCTGAAAGTAGTTCTAAACCAGACGAAAATAAAGCAGCATAAAAAGTACGGGGC